>NZ_CP178750.1:1603135-1923762 GCF_047323225.1 Bdellovibrio sp. HCB-110 | reverse complement strand
TAGAAGAGTCAAAGATGAAACGTTGAGGCATCCCCTATCTTCAAACTCGATAGGGGGTGAATCAAGACGCAGCGCTTATTTGATCAAAGCACATGTGTAGGCGCGGAACGCACCGAGTGTACCACCGGAAGGTTGGTATCCCGAAACGGCTGTGTAGTTTTGATAGTGAACAGTTCCTTGAACTGTATTGTTATCATACTGACCTTGGAACACGATCTCACCGTAGCTGTCTTTAAACTTAACTTGGATTTGACGCGTAGTACGGTCGATAATGCCTTCGCTAGCTTGTGAAAACTCAACTACATAGGGAACAACTGTTTGTCCGTTATAAACCTGACCTACAAAAGAGTCGAAGATCTTAATCACAACTGTTGAAGAGGCAGGGATCAAACGGCCTTGAGCATCAAACTGGAATGAACCGCTAAAGTCGATCCCCGTCTTGTCATTAATATTACCGCTGATTGTACCCAAACTTTGAGGATCCAATGTCGCAGAGACAAAACCTTTTACTTGCGCTTCGAATTGAGGAGAAGAACTCGGGTCGTAGATCTTACCCCAACTCATGTTCGTGTTGCTGCAAGTATTCGGTGTCGTTGTTCCGCCTTGAGTAACACCTGTTGAAGCTCCGCGACCTGCAACTCGCACTGCGCTGCTATCTTTCTTGGCACATGCCGACAGGGATAGAGCCAGAACTACAAGAACTCCCATCATTGATTTGTTAAAGAAAGATTTAGTCATAAAAGCCTCCATGCCATCTATAGAGGCAAGAGGTGGACCAACCTTTGGCACGCCAAAACGAATATATCGGCAAGGCAATAAAAAACCCGTCTCGGTGTGAGACGGGTTTCATAGAGAAGACCATTTGGGGAATCAGGTGTTCAAAGCTTTTACAACACCTTATCAAGTGCAAGAAGCACATTGATCTCGGAGTTCAGCCACGCAGAAGCCGCTGAATCAACAAGACCTTGTTGCAACAATTGCGAAGCAAGATCCCCCGGCTTTTTCACAGTGCTTAAATCCAAAGTCGCATCAATCTCTTTAAGGAAGGCATTGAGTTTTTCATACTGAGATCTACGGATAAGGGCTCTCTTCAAATCCATATCAAAACGAAGTCCCTTCGAAGAAAGAAGTTTCATCCACTTCGCTTTCTCTTCCGCCGTAAGATAAGATTTTAAGACTTTGAGTTCTTTAGTAAGACCCGGACCGACTTTAACAGTTTGCTCTCCTTCATTGGCATTTGCTAAATCGACATAGAGATTCGCCAACGACACAGAATCATTATCTGTTAATAAATTGCGAGGCAAAAGTGCTGTGACCGAAGATGTGAGACCGCTAGAATCTTGTTCAGGCTCGTCAAACTTTGGCAGCAAAGTCGCGACTCCGGCAGAGAGGATCTTACGATTTCCCGCCAAAAGACCTTGATAGAACTTCAAGATTTTCTCTTGTTGCTCTGGAGTCAATTCGTATTCACGTCCCGCCAAAGTTTTACCTTTAGCAATATAAGAACTGTTTTTTAAATCTTCGATTTGCTGACTCAACCAATTCACAGCAATGGCGCCATCAGCGTTTCTCCAAAGATCATTAAGAAGAGCCGCATAACCACCCGCTTCCGCCAAAGAACGCGCGCGCTCTTTGGTTAGGGCCTCATCCATTCCCATTTTTGAATACATCACTTGGCCTGACTTCACGTTCTCAATAGAAGCAAAGTTAGGACTTGCAGAGTTGTTCTTAGTTGTATCCATCACGGCTTGGCCAACGAATTTCAAAGAATCAAAATTCGCACGGCCCCATTTTTGGGTGTCTTGCAAGACGGTATCTAAATCCGCAACGACTGCCGGTTGATCTCCTGGATACAAACGACCTAAGATCGAAGCGAAAAGAACTTTTGTGAAGTTTTCCTTTTCACCTTTGGCATCTAAGTATTTTCTTAAAAGAGGATTGTTACCAGCATCGAAACGTTCACAGCCATAGATTTGCAAAGACTGGCTGGTCGCCAGAGCGATATCGTCATCCGTGCAATACAAAGAGATCTTTTCATTAAGAGCGCTGTCGTTTTCAGAATACGCCCAATCCATCGCCATTTTATCGTAAGATAAAGCGGCGTATTTGATTCTTCCCGCCATCAAGACATCGTCGATACCGCTGACATAGTCCATGATGCTTGTCGATGTTTCCAAACCTTGATGAGAAAGATCTTTCAAGTATGTTTTTGCGGATTCATAAATTTCTTTAGTAGAAACTTTGGCAGAGAAAGATCCCGCAAAATTATGGCGAAGCCCCAAAGCATGACCCAACTCATGGGCCACGGTCGCACGCACACTGTCTTGCGCCAAACGCAGACGTTGAGAATCACTGGCTTCACGAGCCATCTTATTTAGATCCATCAAACTTTGTGTAAGATCACAGGCAATAGCTCCTTGAGCAACTGGGATGTTACCATTCAAATTCACAAGATCCGCGGAACCCACGCGTGTAAACACAGAAGGCATAAACACTTGGGCACGCAAAACTTCACCTGTTAATGGGTCTGATTGACCGATGGCATAGGCAGCACCCGAATCCAACCAAGGAATCCAACGAATAAAAATACTGCGATCTTCAGGTCCGGCTTGAGGATCGACACCTGTTTTAACGGTGACAACGTCACGACCAAAAACTTTATTCCAATAGAAGGCGCCTTCTTTAACTGCTTCAACATAATCCGCTGGAACCGCCGAAGAAATACGCACAACGATAGGACCTTTTGAAGGAGACAAATCCCATTTTGTAATTAGATTTGAAACGTCTTGGCTATAGCCCTTTTTAGAAATTTTCGTAACAAAGAACCCCACACGACGAGACTTATCGTATTCTTTCTTTTTAAAATCCGCAGACAAGTTGTAAGAGCGGATTTGAATATTCATCGCCAGAGTTTCTTCACGAGGTTCAAGACTTGCGCTCTTATTTGAACCTGATCTCACCGCATCAGAACGAATCTTCGAGATCTGTTCCAACTCAATATTCTTTTCATCAAATTTGATATTGCGGATAAAAGAATCAATCACCGGAAGTGACTTGAAAGAACTCTCTGTCAGATCGTTATTATTTCCACGAGCGCCGTCCACATCATAAGAACTTTGAAGGACAAAACTCTTAAGACCCTGTCCCCAGTCGAACGTGATGGATTTATCGTCTTCAGAAATCACATTGAACGTTTGCACAAGGTTCACCGTGCGAATCTCTTCATAAATGCTGTTGTAGTTTTCAGCAAGCAAAGCCATCTTAGAGCCCGATTTTTCAAAGCTCACAACAAGGGGTTTAAGATCGTACCATTGCGGTGTGGAACCCGCTGTTTTCCCGGAGGCAATCAACAGGAAAATCTTCCCCAGAGCGGCTTTCTGGATAGTGATGCAAGAAGCTTGATCACAAGGAGAAGCTACGGAATTTGTTTTTATAGTTTGTGGCTCAGAGAAAGACTCCCGCATATCAGGTGGAGCTTGTTTTTCAACGATGCGTTCTTCTTTTACGGTGCAGGCAGAAAGAATCCAAGATGATAAAACGGCGATGGTGACAATGAAGTACTTATTTAACGTCATTACGAAGCCCCCTAAAAACTTTTTTCAGGTGACATTTATGCCAAAGAATTGCCAAGATCAAAAGGCGTCTGAAAAAAAGTATGAAATGTTCATAATCTTTACAGGAGACCCATGGCTCAAACGGCTCACAATGCAGATAAGACATTCTTTGGCCACCCTCGCCCTCTTTTCACCCTTTTCCTCACGGAGATGTGGGAAAGATTCTCGTATTACGGGATGAGGGTTTTGCTCGTTCTTTACATGATCCAGCACCTCTTCCAACAGGCCGATGCGGGTAAAGAAGTTCTTGGATATGCGACGATCAAAGGGATCTTAGAGTCGTTCTATGGGGAACTCTCACACCAAGCGCTGTCTTCCCAGATCTACGGGCTCTATACGGGCTTTGTGTACTTCACACCGTTCTTTGGGGGTCTTATTGCCGATCGTTTTATCGGACAAAGACGTGCCGTCTATATCGGCGGAGTTTTGATGGCTATCGGACACTTCTTGATGGCCATTGAGAGCATGTTCTTCCCGGCGTTGTTATTCCTGATCTTGGGAAATGGTTTCTTTAAACCAAACATCTCAACTCAAGTGGGCGGTCTTTACGCAGAAAACGATCCTCGTCGCGACGGTGCTTACACGTTGTTCTACATGGGTATCAACTTGGGTGCGATCTTGTCTCCGCTTATTTGCGGAACGTTGGGACAAAAAGTCGGATGGCACTGGGGCTTCGGCGCAGCCGGTGTCGGAATGCTTTTATCTTTGGTAATCTATCACTTCGGCGGAAAACATCTTCCAGAAACAGAACGCAAAAAGAGCATCCAAGAAGTTGAGGCTGGTGCTCACAAACCTCTGACGAAAGAGGAATGGACTCGCACGATTGCTCTGACTTTCCTTTGCATGGTGACGATTTTCTTCTGGGGTGTTTACGAACAACAGGGAAATACTTTGCAATTGTGGTCGGATCAAAGCACGGACTGGAACTTCTTTGGATTTGAAATTCCTTCGACGTGGTATCAATCCTTCAATCCCCTTGTGATCGTTTTCTTTGCGCCACTTCTAGATCGTTATTGGGCCTGGAGAGCACGTAGTAATAAAGCTCCCGGCACTGTGACTAAGATGGCTCTCGGTTGCGTTTTGGGTGCGATTGCACTTGTTGTGATGTATTTGGCAGCTCAAGCAGTCGGAACAGGCAAAGGCAATGTTTTGTGGCTCTTGGGTTCGACCTTCTTGCTCACAATGGCTGAGCTTTATATTTCTCCGATTGGTCTTTCATTGGTGACAAAGGTATCCCCTGCTAAAATCGTTTCGATGATGATGGGAGTGTGGTTCCTGGCGACCTTCTTCGGAAACTATATCGCCGGTCATATCGGAAGCTATTATGAGAAGATTTCCAAAGAGGAGTTCTTCTTATTGCTGGCAGGCTTAAGTCTGATCCCAGCGATTCTTTTCTTCCTGAGCCATAAGTTCCTTACTCGCGCTCTTGGAAAAGACGTCTAGAAAAGAACCTGTATTTCGACAATCAGCCTTTTGAAAATGGACCTCCTCCCTGAAAATTAAAGGAGGTCCAAGTTACAAAGAAGGCCTTATGGAATACAAAGTTCAATGTCCCTTCTGTCGGGAAAAATTCGGCATAGAAATCCACCTTGAAGACGGAGAAGATCAGGAATTTATTTGGGACTGCGAAGTCTGCTGCCATCCTATTGATATCCACGCCCGCTGGAATGAATCTCACCGTAAGTTTTCCTTAAGTGTGGGCCGTGGAGCAGGTTATGACGAGATGCCGATATAGTCTTACTCTTGACCCCTTTTTGTGAATATGAGTTTATGGTGCCATGCATATCCGTCCCCTAGAAACAACTGACTTACCTCAAGTGAAAACTTTTACCGATCGCACGATTGGTCTGAATTATTTCAGCCTTGAAGAACTTCAGCAGTGTTATCAAAAGTCTCTTATTGATGGCGTGATGTGCTCTTTTGTTTTAGTTGATGATGAAAACGGAATTCATGGCTTTCGTTTGGCGTACCCGCCCGGCGCTTGGAGTAAAGGCAAAGGGTCTAAGCTGCGGCCGGATTTATGGAACGTGCCTTTAGAAAAAGTAGGCTATTTTCAAAGTCTGTTCTTAGCTCCTGATGCCCAAGGACAAGGCTGGGGTCCCCAACTCTCTGATGCGGCTATTGAGTGTTTTAAAAAATTAGGAACTTTGGCCATCGTGACTCACGCGTGGAAAGAGTCTCCGAATAATTCTTCGATTCGCTATCTCACTAAATTTGGCTTTCAAAGTGTAACGACTCATCCAGAATACTGGGTGGACATCGACTATGAATGCATTCGCGATGGCAACCCTTGTCGTTGTACCGCCGAAGAAATGATCAAGTATCTGTAAGGATCAAAAATGAGTATCTCCTACTGGCTCGACCAAGCGACTTCTAAATCTTCTTCGAACAAAAAGTATGATGTGATTATCGTCGGTGGTGGAATTGCTGGGCTTTCCACAGCTTACTGGCTGCAAAAAGAAGATCCTTCTTTAAAGATCGCTATCATCGAAAAACATCGCGTGGGCTTCGGAGCTTCTGGCAGAAACGCAGGCTTTGTGACTTGCGGGTCCACAGAGCATTTTATTAAATTAAATGAGCAGTTTGGTTTAGAAAAAGCCGTTGAGATTTGGAAGTTCTCTGAGGACAATCGCAAACTTCTTTTAGAGCATGTGATTGAGGATAAATCTTCTGAAGTCGATTTTCGTCATACAGGTTCTTGTACCGTCGCACCCAGCTCTGCACATTGGGAAAAATACAAGAACATCGCCAAAGTCATGCAGTCCGCTGGAATTGACGTTCATGAGGTCGGTCCTCGCGAAATGGAAAGCGACTATGGAGTCACAGGCTTTGAAGGCGGCATTCAATATACCGGGGACGGCTATGTTCACCCTATTAAGCTTTTAGAGCGTCTGCGTGGAAAATTAAATGTGGATTTCCATGAGGGCACTGAAGTCTTTTCTTTAGAGTCTAAAAATGGGGTTGAATACCTGCGCACAGACAAAGGTGTCTTTGAATCTGCCAAAGTTGTTTTAACTTTGAATGCCTATCTGCCACTGGTGATGAAAGATTTTGAAAAACTTGTGAAGCCTGGGCGTGGGCAAATTCTAGTGACAGAACCGTTGCCTGATTTCGTCAAAGGCCCTTGCTACCTCACAAAACATCTTTGTTATTTTAGACAGCTTCCCACGGGGCATTTGTTGATTGGTGGCTTTAGAAATCTAGCAGTGGAAGTCGAAAACACTTACGCTGACGAAACCACTTCACTGATTCAGAATGCTCTTTATGACTTTGTGAAGAGCCACTTCAAATACGGCCCCCAGGCAAAGATCGCCTACCAATGGTCTGGCATTATGGGGTTCTCTCCGGATGGCCAGATGATGTTGGGGCATCTGCCTCATAATAAGAATGTGCACATCATGGCAGGCTGCTCTGGCCACGGTATGGGATTAAGCTTTAATGGGGCTCGAACCCTTGTGGGTGAGATCTTTGGCAAGACCATTCCCACGCATCTAAATTTGAATCGTTTTAAGCTTTAATCTATTCATGCCTGCCGCTATTCCCGCACCTGCCGGAACCCCGGCAGGACTCTCTGCCGACATCTCGGCAAGGGCCTTTTCAAATCGATTTTAAGGTATTTTTACCCCTGAAAAACATGGCACCGTGGTTGCTTTATTAACTCTGCGAAACGCTGACGCTGATGTCGGCAAAATCATTCAAAGGAGTTTTTATGAAAAAGCAAATCATGTCTCTAGTTCTTTTGACAGCGGTTCTTGGTTCAACAACAGCAGCAATGGCTGGCTCTCAATCAGATGTTCCTGATAATATGCTAAGCCTTCAAGCGCGCAGTGCTGTGGATGTTCTTACAAAGCAAGCCCCAAAAGGTCCTTATGATGGCGAGTGCTCTCTTCAGGAACTTTATAACGGTTGCGAGAAAATCATCATGCAAGGAATGGCAATGAACGTAAATTTAAGAATTCCTGAAGGAAGACGCGTGGACTTTGCAGTCACTGACGGACCTTGCGAAGGCATGGGAGAGATCACACTTCCTAACCAACGCCGCATTCGCATGTATTCAGGTCTAGGATTCTTTGAAAGTGGTTACTACACAATCATCAATCAAGCCTACGGTACTTGCAAAATCCAGTTGAAATTGAAATAGCTCAGAAAAGGTACTGAGAAAAGGTACGGACTTACTTTTGGTAACGGATGCGCGTCTAACGCATGAGCGCTACCAAAAGTAAGTCGTACCTTTTCCTTTAAGCACCGCCTATCAAGTCCAACCAGTCTTCATATTTGATTTGCCAAGTTTTAAGATAAAACTGGCGAAGCTTTTCCGGTGCCATGACATTTACTTGATAGCCGCAACGATAGGCATCTTCTCTTTCACTTAAAGATTCCCGATTCGGCTCTGGTGCACAAAAGCGATCCATCCAACTGCTTTGCAATTTTCTTGTTAGATCGCTGACAAGTCCCTGACTCATTGTTTGCAACCACTGGGCATCCGTCACAAAGACCGGTTTCGTAGGTTTCAAACCCACATCAGGAAAGTTTTCGGAATGACGATCTTCTAGGAAAGAATAACGTTCGTTGAGATCCATCAAAAAACCTTGCTTATCAAGACCTGCTTGCAATTTTCCACGAAGCGTTTTTAATGCTTTCATCTCGACGGCGGTGTACCTGTGAATGCGTTCTTCGGAGCGATACTTTGTCGTGATCACCGTCTCTGTTCCATCACCATTATCGTGAACTTCTTCATTGGATGAAGATCCCAATAACAACCCTACCAAACTTAAGACACTCGAATCGTTCTTAGGTTCTTTGATTCGCTTTGATGTTTCTTTGTAAGGAATTTGCACGTAATACGTTTTAGCTCTTTGCACATCTGTTTCAAATTGTTCTGAGGTAAACTTGCCTTCGACATTCAAATCCAAAGTCACTTTCCCCTCGGCATCATGCCATTTGGATTGCATAAAGGCCTTTTTCACATTTTCATTGAGGATTCCATCAAGCTCTGGATTCATTCCTTCAACTGTGGTTTTCACTTTCACATCGCGGAAAAGGGCTACAGAGTTTTTAAGCTTAGGAAGTTTCACCGGAACTTTCCAAACCAAACAAGTTTTTTGCAGCCATTGCCCTGTATAGTATTCGTCGGCCTTAAGAGACTTTTGCATTGTTTGGCAGAACTGTTTGCCGCGCACGTAAATATCGTTCTTGATCGTAGCGGTATTCTGTGCGAGGGCCTTTTCTAAGATAAAATTATTCCGATTAAATTCGTATTGAGCCGCCAGAGGATTGGCTTTCTGCAAATACTCATCGATTCTTTTTCCCACACGTTCTGCAAAAAGCTTCATTTCTTCCGTTTGTGTCGCAAACGCAGCTCCCGTTGGGAACACCTGCCATTTATTTTCATTCTGAATAATATTGAGCAGGAGTGACTCGCTATCGCCGAAGTTGCTTCCCAAGCGAAGTAAACGAACATCAATCAGCTTACGCTCTAACCACATTTGTTGAGCTTTGCGCAAACCCTCTTTGGCGTCTGGATCATTAGAATCATTCTGATAAGCTCTTTCAAACAAAGAAAGGGCTTTTTCGTATTTCCCCTCTTCAAGTGCCTCTTGACCTTGTTTAGTGAGAGACGCGCAAGAAATCATAGTAAGTGATAAAACGACAAGAACGATCCAATTTTTTATCATAAGTAACTCCAAGTTTGAGCCTTGGAGTCATTATAGATGAACGATATTAAAAAGCCATTTGAGAGGAGTTCTGCTGCGGCGCTTTTGATTTACGCTGTTCACAAAACGGAAACAAAAAAGCCCACTTTTTAAGTGGGCTTTTTAATATTCACTTTAAAAAATTCAATTATTTGTAAAACTTGCTGTTTGATTTCGCCATATTTGTGAGTGGTACAGCGGGTTTCAAACGAGTCGCTTTGCGGCTGGAAGCATACATTGCCAATTGGTCTGCCACGTATTGTGTGCCCACAGAGTCTGTGTATTTCATTAAACCACCGCGGAACGGCGGAAAACCTGTTCCCATGATCATCGCCAAATCCACTTCGTGAGGTGTTTCTACGATTCGATCTTCGATCAAAGCCAAAGACACTTCGTTCACCATCGCAAACACGCCGCGCTCAATGCACTCTTTTGTATCGTACGGATTTGTCGGTTGTCCCAAACCAAGAGCTGCATAGATAGATTGATCTACATCGCCACGCTTGCCGTCTTCAGAATAGTGATAGAAACCTTTGCCATTCTTACGACCCAAGCGTCCTGATTTCTCAAGAGCTTCCATACAAGCCGCCACTTCAATGCGCTCTCCGAAAGCTTTCTTAAAGATCTTTAGAACCTTCAAGCACACATCAAGACCGACTTCGTCCATCAACTCAAACGGTCCCATTGGCATACCGAATTCTTTGACGTAAGCTTTGTCGACAACTTCAATGCTCATTCCTTCTTGCATCAAGAATGCCGCTTCTGCCATGTATGGCATCAACAAACGATTCACCAAGAAACCCGGTCCGTCTTTCACAACAACCGGCATTTTGCCCATTTTTTTAGAAAGTTCGTAGATTGTTGAAATCGTCTCGTCCGATGTTTTCTCGCCACGAATAACTTCAACAAGAGGCATTTTGTTCACGGGATTGAAGAAGTGCATTCCCGCAAAATATTCTGGACGAGGATGACCTTTAGACATCTCCGTCACTGACAATGAACTTGTATTCGTCGCAATAATCGCGTCAGGGCGCATTTGACCTGCACACTCCCCGATGACTTTTTGCTTAATACCCATGTCTTCAACGATAGCTTCAACAACCACATCCAAATTTTTAAAACCTGAATAGTCCGTTGTTACAGAAACGGCATCCATCTTTTGTTGGAACTGGTATTTGTCGATGGATTTACGCTTTACAAGCTTCATCCAAAGGTCGCTAGCGTGTTTTAAACCTTTACCCAAAGCTTCGGGATTTAAGTCCTTCATACGCACTTGGATGCCTTTATCAGCAGCGACATAAGCAATACCGCCGCCCATGGTTCCAGCGCCCAAAATACCAAGAGCTTTGACTTCTTTGGGTTTTACATCAACACCAGGAACACCATTTTGTTTTTTCACCATCTCAGTAAGATAGAAAACGTGGATCAAGTTTTTAGAAATATCCGTAACACCCAACTCACAGAAGCCTTCACGTTCAATGCGCATTCCCGCATCCCGATCAGACATGCCGTAAGTTTTTTGAATCACATCCAATGCCTTCAATGGTGCTGGATAGTGACCCTTTGTCGCCTTCATCACGCCTTCACGGGCTTTTTTGAAAACAATGCCGCGACCCAAAGCACTTTCAAGAACTTTGTTAACAGCGCCGTGGGCTTCAAACTTCTTACGACGTTTTCTTCCACCAGAAGCAATGATCTCTTTCGCCCATTTCACAGCTTGATCATCCAGAAGATTCGGGTGAACCATTTTGTCAACAAGGCCGATCTTCAAAGCTTTTTTAGAATTCACTGATTTACCAGCAAGGATGATATCCAAAGCCGCCTGCAAACCAATCGCACGAGGCATACGTTGAGTTCCACCAAAACCCGGCAAGATACCCAATTGAATTTCCGGAAGACCAATCTTTGTCGAAGAATCTTCAGAAGCAATACGGTAATCACAAGCCAAAATGAACTCACAACCACCCCCCATGCACGCGCCATTAATCGCAGCAATCGTCGGCATAGGAAGATCTTCAACGGCATTCATAATATCCTGACCACCCTTTACAGCCGCATCGAACTGCTCTTTGGTCGTCATACCTTTAATCTCTTCAATGTCTGCACCCGCAATGAAGATTTTCGGTTTATTAGATTTAAAAATCACAGCTTTATAAGAGGACTTCTTAAGCTCACCCAGAACTTCCTGAAGTCTCATCATCACTGGAGTCGAAAACTTATTTACCTTCTCCCCAACAAGATCAAACTCAACAACAGCGATCTCACCCTGAGGAACAATTTTAATACTTTCTTGAATAGACATTTATGAAAACTCCTAAGTTGCAAAAAACAAAAAACGAACCACTACAACCAAACGCACCCAACACATTCTTAGGAAGAAGAAAAGGAACCCTCTTCCGCAGCCACTGAGTGGAGCTTAGCTCCTTTCTCAATGGCGAGTTCCACAGCAGCAGGTGTCCCAAAGGGACCGCGTCCGCGAGGACTGTCCGAGCCAGTGAGGAAGGAGCTAAGCTCCACTCAGTGGCTGCGGCAACGAGGGCTTCTTTTATCCCTCGTTCTCAAGAACCATTGATCCGCCTTGACCGCCACCAATACATAGCGTGGAGAGACCGAACTGAACGTTTCTGCGTTTCATTTCTTTAGCCAACGTAAGAACAATACGTGTTCCCGTAGCACCCACTGGATGCCCTAGGGCAATCGCACCACCGTTGACGTTCAAGATGTCATCACGGATCTCGCCGACTTTTGCAGACATACCCAATTTCTCTTGAGCAAATTTGTCAGAGTCCATGGCTTTTTGGCAGGCCATGACTTGCGCGGCGAATGCTTCATTCAACTCCACAAGTCCCATCTCTTTCATAGAAAGACCGGCACGTTTCAAAGCCAATGGCGAAGAGTACGCAGGACCAAGTCCCATGCGCTCAGGTTCAAGCCCCGCAAATCCATATGAACGAATTCTTGCGAGAGGTTTGTAACCCAGTGAATCCGCCTTTTCACGAGACATCAAAAGCACCATCGCAGCCCCATCAGTAATTGGGCACGAGTTCCCTGCTGTGATAGAGCCTGTTGCTTTATCAAAGAAAGGTTTAAGTTTTGCCAATGCTTCCATCGTTTGTGTATCACGAGGACCAATATCATCAGCGACAACTTCTTTATATTCCGGAGAAAGATACACTGGAGTTGACTCTTCCTTCATGCGACCTTCTTTCATCGCTTTGGAAGCCAGGATGTGCGAACGAAGAGCAAACTTATCTTGCATCTCACGAGTGAGTCCCCACTCTTTTGCCAAAATCTCTGCTGTTTGTCCCATATTGATGCCGACAAATGGATCTGTCAGCCCCAACATCACGGAAATTTGCGGGAAGTACTCATTCTTCATATTGCCTTGAAGAAGAGCTTTGATCTGATTCATGTCCGCTTTGAAAAGCTGCCACAACAAAGGCAACGCTTGCTTCGGACCTTTTGCCGCAAAAAGATTATTGTAAATATCTTGGAACTTTTTCGGCGGAAGAGTCGGCATTTGTGACATACTCTCTGTTCCACCTGCGATGATCACATCCATTGTTCCTGATTTGATTTTTTCATAGCCGTTAGAGATAGACTCCAAAGCCGACGCGCAGTTTCTGTGAACTGTGTACGCAGAAGTCTTCAGAGGAATGCCTGCATTCAAAGCAACAACGCGAGAGATGTTAACTGCGTCAGGAGGATTGCCTGTGTTCCCGATGATCACTTCATCAACACTGTTCACATCCAAATTTGTCTGAGCAATGAGTTGTTTAAGAGCAGTTTTCCCTAATTCAGCGGGATGAACTTTTTTAAGTTTTGTTCCTGCTTTTGCGAATGGTGTACGAACACCTTCAACGAGAACCACATCACGTGGTGATTTCATGCACGTCTCCTTAGTTGTATAAGCCATTAAAATCATATGTCTTTTCGGTTGTTCCACCAAATATAAAGAGTAGGAAATAGGCGTGGATCTAGACCTAACGCAGTGCGTGTCTTAGTCTTCAGCAACCTCAAACCCGCATCTATCCTGAAAAAGAATGCCTTTTATAGAGGCAGAACTCTAGATTTGAGAAAGTATCGCGCTTCGCAGGCTGAAGTTTAAAGAGAGTCCTCTTCACCTTTACCGAGTTCTACTTTGAGACTCTCACTCACTGCGCCAAAGTCCCGATACATTGACCCTTTCGCACCCCCTCTTGTAGAGTAATGGCACTTGTCGCAGACCTTGCACTAACCCCTTGAAATGGGTCGAAAAATTCTCTTATGGAGGGTCTGCTTAACAGCTAGCAAAAGGCACAACGCAAAGGAGCCTCCTTGGAAACGAAAACAGAAACTAAATCCGGCATCAGCAATCTCGATCAAGAAGCTCTGCTCTATCACCAACAAGGTAAACCAGGAAAAATCGAAGTTATTTCTTCCAAACCTTGCGCGACGGAAAAAGATCTTTCTCTTGCATACTCTCCCGGTGTGGCCGCTCCTTGTAAAGCGATCGCAAAAGATCCTTCTAAAGTTTACGACTACACGGCCAAGGGAAATCTCGTTGCGGTGATCTCCAACGGAACAGCCGTTTTAGGTCTTGGCAATATCGGTCCTGCCGCTGGTAAGCCGGTGATGGAAGGTAAGGGAGTTCTCTTTAAACAATTTGCGGGTATCGACGTTTTCGATATCGAAGTAGCAGCAACAGATGTCGACGTTTTCTGTAATGCGGTTCGTGTTCTGGAACCTACATTCGGCGGGATCAATCTTGAAGACATCAAAGCACCTGAGTGTTTTGAAATCGAAGAGCGTCTTAAAAAAGAAATGAAAATTCCGGTTTTCCATGATGACCAACACGGAACTGCGATTGTTTCTGGCGCGGCTCTTTTGAATGCTTGCGCGATCACAAATCGCAAAATGGAAAACATACGCATCGTGGTCAACGGTGCCGGAGCTTCTGCAAACTCTTGCGCGAAAATCTTTATCGCGCTAGGTGCTCGTCGCGAGAACATCATCATGTGCGACTCTCAAGGTGTGATCTATAAAGGTCGTACGGCGGGAATGAACAAGTACAAAGAGTACTTTGCGGCTGACACGGAAGCACGCACTCTGACGGAAGCTTTAAAAGGCGCTGATGTTTTTGTCGGTCTTTCGGTTGCCGGTGCTTTGACTCCTGAGATGCTGAAAGATATGTCGAAAGACCCTATCATCTTTGCGATGGCGAATCCGGAGCCGGAAATCACTCCAGACAAAGCGCGCGCCGCTCGTCCGGATGCGATCATTGCGACAGGCCGTTCTGACTATCCAAACCAAGTAAACAACGTTCTTGGCTTCCCGTCTATTTTCCGTGGAGCTTTAGATACACGTTCAACACAAATCAATGAAGAGATGAAACTGGCAGCGGTTCAGGCTTTGGCTAAACTCGCTCGTGAAGACGTTCCAGAAAAAGTTTCTGCGACATATGGCGGTAAAAGCTTTAAGTTCGGTCGCGAGTATTTGATTCCTAAACCCTTCGATACACGTGTATTGATGTGGGTGGCTCCAGCTGTTGCTAAAGCTGCGATGGATTCAGGTGTTGCGACAAAAATGATCGAAGACTGGGATTCTTATCGTGACACTTTGGAAGCTCTTCAGGGACCTTCAAAAGTTTTCATCCGTTCAGCGATCAACCGCGTTCATCAAAATGCGGCAGCCAACGGCGGCGAACTTCCAAAAATCGTTTTCCCAGAGGGAACAAGCACGAAAATTCTGAAGGCTCTTGCGACCTTGGTTGAAGAGAAAATCTGTCAGCCGATTCTTTTGGGCTACCCAGAACGCGTTAAAGAAAAAATCAATGCTTTGGATATTCCAACATTGAAAGACGTGCCTATCATTCACCCATCGAGCTATCCAAAATACTACTCGTTCGTTGAAAAGCTCTATGCTTTACGTCAACGTAAAGGCATCAACTTGCGTGAAGCCGAGCGCCTCATGGCAGAACCGAATTACTTCGCTGCGATGATGGTTCATATGGGCGAAGCGGACGGCATGGTGACGGGCGCATCTATCAATTACGCAGATGCTGTTCGTCCGATTCTCCAAACAATTGGCATCTACCAAAATGGCGTGCCTGCTGGTTTGAACTTCATTCTTCTTGAAGACAAGTTCTTAGTTCTTTCAGATACGACGGTGAACTTCAACCCAACAGCAGAACAATGCGCGCATATCGCTTTGCAAGCCGCGAAGATCGTTGAATACTTCGGCATCCAGCCACGTGTGGCAATGTTGAGTTACTCCAACTTCAGCGGCGTGGGTGGCACTCCAGCAAAAATGAAACGTGCGGCAGAGATTGTAAAACAATTGCGCCCGGGTTTGATGGCCGATGGAGACATGCAAGCAGACACGGCCGTGAATACAGAGATCATGGAAAGACTTTTCCCATTCTCTGAACTTAAAGGCGGAGCCAATGTCTTGGTATTCCCTAACTTGGAATCGTCTAATATCGCTTACAAACTGATCCAACAAATTGGCAAAGTGGAAGTGATTGGACCTTTCTTGATGGGTGTGCGCAGATCTGCCAACGTTCTACAAAGAACGACGACCGTGGATGGCATCGTCAACTCTGTGGTGTTCACAGCCCTTGAAGCTCAATTCATCAAGGATGTTTTGAAGTCTCGTGGTTAATCTGATTTGGTTATTTCTAAAGCTCGGGGCCACCTCTTTCGGAGGTCCCGCAGCTCATATCGCCATGATGGAAGAGGAATTTGTCCATCGCCGCAAGTGGCTTTCTCGTGAAAAATTCTTAGATCTTGTTGCTCTCACAAATATTATTCCAGGTCCGAATTCCACAGAACTTGCCATTCATATCGGCCATCAAAGAGCTGGTTGGGCGGGATTTTGGCTCGCGGGAATCAGCTTTATCCTCCCCGCTTTTCTGATCGTAACCGCTATTGCGTACTTCTACACTCAGTACTCAAGCCTTCCGCAAGTCCATGATTTTCTCTTAGGGGCAAAAGCCGTCGTCCTTGCTGTGATCGTCTTTGCGTTAGAGAGATTCTTTAAAAGCCTTTTGCAGATCAAAGAACTCCGCGAAGTTTTTAAGAAGGATTTTTGGGAACTAAAACACAATTCCATTCTGATTTTTATCTTGGGCGTCAGTGCCTACATGAAGACTCAAGGTTTTTCTGAAATTGTGATTCTCCTCAATAGCGGTTTGATTGCGCTCTTTATTTCAGGACGTTTCGTTTCGTGGCGAAAGCATGAGTTGGGATCTTTATTCTGGATCTTCTTTAAAATTGGTTCCGTCCTTTTTGGCAGCGGCTATGTTCTTCTTAGTTTTTTGCAGAGTGAATTTATCCAACAACGCCAATGGATCACCGACGCTCAGATGATGGATGCTATTTCCGTGGGGCAATTCACACCGGGGCCGGTGTTTACGACAGCGAGCTTTATTGGTTATGTTCTTCATGGATTTCCCGGAGCTGTCGTCGCGACTCTGGGAATATTCTTGCCGGCGTTCCTCTTTGTGGCTTTAAGTATTCCGCTCTATAAAAAGCTTCAGTCCTCGTCCCGATTTCGCTCCATTTTAGATGGAATTATTGCGGGATCTTTGGGGTTATTAGTCTTCACTATCTGGACCTTGGGTCGGGATTTAATCTCTTCTTGGCTGCTGATTTCGCTCTTTTTAGTGGCTCTTGCTTTGATCTGGAAAACGAAAACTCCCACAGCCCTTCTGATTTTGGCGGGCGGACTCATATCCCTTTTCTCAACGAAAATTTAACTTTGACCACCGTGCTGATCGTGCTAACCTTAAGTCTATAAGGGAGGGTTGATCTCATTGACTAATCAAGCCCACGTCACTGCCCAAGACAGAGCCATTGTCATCGGTGTCGGATTAAAATCCGAGCCCCTTAGCGAAATCAAAGAAAATTTGCTCGAACTGGAAGAACTTGTCTCCGCCGCCGGAGGCGAAGTGGTTGGTTCTTTAATTCAAGTTTTACCGCAATGGAATCCCGCTACTTTGATCGGGACTGGTAAAGTTGAAGAAGTCGCCGAGATGGTCCGCGACAGTGGCGCCAACATCGTCGTGATGGATCACCAGCTTTCAGGGGTTCAGCAAAGGAACTTAGCGCAAATCGTGAAGGTTCGCGTGATTGATCGCAATCAGTTGATCCTGGATATCTTCGCGCAAAGAGCGCAAACCTTCGAAGGAAAACTTCAAGTAGAACTTGCACAATTGCTAGATCAAATGCCTCGCATGGTCGGTGCCTGGTTGGAATCTCTTTCTCGTCAAGGTGGTGGTATCGGAACCAGAGGTCCCGGTGAAACCGCCCTAGAGAACGACCGTCGTCGCATTCGCGAAAGAGTTGCTTTAATTAAGAAAAAGTTGGACGGCGTTCGCAAGAATCGTGCGCAACACAGACAATCAAGAAAACGCCACGAGATTCCTTCCTTTGCATTGATTGGTTATACCAACTCTGGAAAGAGCTCCATCCTCAATCGTTTAACGGGCGCGCAAGTTATGGCGAAGAACCAAGTCTTTGCAACTTTGGATCCTACAACTCGCAAGATCTTTTTGCCAGATGGGCCTCCCGCTGTCGTCACAGATACGGTGGGATTTATTCGCAAGCTTCCAACTCAATTGATTGAAGCCTTTAAAGCAACACTTGAAGAGTCTTCAGAAGCCGATGTTCTTTTGCATGTGATCGACTTGTCGTCTCCGAATATGGAAAGACAAGTGGAAGTCGTTGAAGCTTTGATTAAAGAATTCAACTGGTCCGACAAAAAGATCATCCACGTTTATAACAAGTGCGATGTCGCACCTTTAGAACGTCAATTTAGAGTGAAACACTATCCGCGAGTTTTCGTCAGCGCTCTGACCGGACAAGGCATGGAGCAATTGAAAAAACTTATGGCAACAACGGTGAGTGAAATGCAAACCGATGTTCAACTCTACTTCCCACGTGCCGAAGAATATAAAATATTTGATTTGGGTCGCGAAGCACAGATATTGCGTAAAGAGACGGCAACAGAGGGAACCGTTTGTTATACGCAATTAAGCCCGACTGTTTTAAGCCGCTGGAAAGAATACGTTGTAAAGTAGAGTGATTCTCTGATCACGGAACAAAGTGGGATCACTTTATTTTATAAGCCAGACTTTCGTCTTTGGTTTTTGCTGAATTCTTCCTTAATCTCCGAACAATCTCACCGATAAGACCAAGGTGAGACAATTCTTATCTATTCTCATTTTTAGCACTTTGTTCATCGCCCCTGGGATTTCCTCAGCTCAATATCTTTGCGTCAATGATAAGAGCGGAAGAAAAGGCGCACAAAACCAGGACATCAATAGATCTTTGGATGCCGCACGAGATCCCCTGACAATTGCGTTTACTCGCAGTCGGAATTCTCTAGCCACTACAAAAGAGTGCATCGCCACAGCCAACACTCAATCAACAGGATTATCTGGTGATTTTATAGATTCCTTAGGAAAAGTACTTTCTCACGACGCCAGAACAAAGCAGATCAAGAAAGAATGCATTGAAGCCTCTCTTCAGCGCGAACCGGGTAATGAAGGCTATAGCTGCAATGGAGATGAAAGAAAGAAATTTGAAAACTACGGTCGAAGCACTCCTTGTCTTAATCAAAAGACCGTGGACTTCATTCACTTCTCTGTAAATCAAGCCATCAACTGCATGTCGACAGGGCGAGGCGCGATTGACCCGCGTTTTATTCTTAAGAAGCTCAACAACGAAACAGCGTTTAACTTTTACCTCGCCTACTCTGGCGGAAAAGGTATTGGCCAACTCACTTCAGATCCCGTTGATGAAATCGCGGGTTGGTATAAAGGCAAAAAGTTTATCGAAGGAAATGCCTTTCATATTCTTGAAGATCTTATGGATAGCACAAATCCGTCTTGCGCTCCTTTCAGGGAAATTATGAAGGGTGATCTTAAAAGACCACCACCAAGCCCTGGTGCCCCAAGAAACTACTGCGATTGGATTCGCCCAGGTGATGGTGTTGCGAGAAATCTTATTTACTCATTAGGTTACTACATTCACATGCGCGACAACGTAATTAGACCCAGCCTCGAAGCGCGCTCAAAAAAACTGGCGAAAAACAGCGATATCGTGAACTATCTCACACTCGCCGCCTACGGTCCCGATGGCCCGGCAGGAGCCAAGTCCTTAATTCGCCGTCTGCGCCTCAGTGACAGCACGGGAATCATCGATGCCAAATCAAAAATTATCAGTGGAGATCCTTACGTCAAACAAACGGAAAAGAAGTTTGTTGAAGAGCTTCTTCCCGCAATCAAAGCCAACCCAACAGAAGCAGATAAAAAAGGTGACATATGCCTACAGTAATTTTCTTACTGAGCCTTATCACCTTTTCATTTGCCCACGCTGACTTAAAAAAGGTCACGGACTTTTATAAGGAATCAGAAACTTCTTACCAAAAAGCTCTTAAAGAAAAGACTTCTTCTAAAAAAGCAGTTTACTTGAAAGACTTAAAGAAATCCTTTGAGAACACATTGAACGAATACGAAAAGAAGAATCCAAAAAAAGGAAACGATCAAGAGAATGAAGTTTCTCTTCTTTACTACACCCTTGAACCCGTGTTTGAACTTGCGGAGCTGCCTAAGATTTCTGAAAAAGACTGCGATAAAAAAGAGATGACTGTGCGCTCTCACGCAAGCCTTGGAAAACCTGAAGGCACAAAGTTAAGTCTTCGCGCCTTAGAAGCCCTTCGTTGGATCGAAGTTCTTTGCAAATAACTATTTAGATTTATTCTGAAGACGAATTTCTCTGCGTTTTTTTGCTTGTTCAAAACGACGTTTATCATCGTCTGTCTCAAGCGCCAAAGCAGGAACTTCGGAAGGTTTACCTGTGGAACCCAAAGCCACGAAAGTACAATAGGCCGAAGCTGTGTGGAAAGTTTCTCCCGTTTTAGGATTTTCAGCGTCCACGCGAACTCCGACTTCCATGGAAGTTCGGGAAGCATAGTTCACACTCGCCTTCAAATTCACAACCCAGCCTTTATAGACCGGAGCCACGAAATCGAGACGGTCAATACTTGCCGTAACAACTTCTTTATTTGAATGTCTTTGAGCTGCGATCGCGGCGGCGATATCGATCCAGGACATGATCGTGCCACCGAAAACACTTCCCAAGGAATTGGTATGGGAAGGAAGAACCAATTGAGTCATGATAACTTGCGATGCCGAAACTGGTTTTGAGTCTTTCACGCTGATAGGACCTTTCCAAAAAACAAAACGCAGGAGATCAGACCAAAGTCCTCACATCCTGCGTCTTAAGCCCTAATCAATAAAGATTAGATGCCACCCATACCGATATCGGAATTACCACCACGGTTCAATCCGCTACCAGGAAGAGTTGTTGTACCACCTGCAACAGTCGCAGATCCTGCTGGGATCGTCTGAGTTGCATTGTTATTGAATGCAGTCGCTGCTGCTGCATTTTGATTGTTGTTTTCAGCGCGTACTTCACTCTCAACAAAGCCGAGGTGAGGCAAGCACCATACAATCAACTGCGCACGAGACTTAACATTCATTTTTTTATAAATGTTTGTGAGGTGAAATTTTACTGTTTTTTCAGTAACAAAAAGCTGATTCGCAACTTCCTTGTTGGACAAGCCCTTTGAAACAAGTTCAGCAACTTCTGCCTCTCTGTTTGAAAGACCTTTTTGAATGAGGACATCTCTGAGCATCCTTGCTCCCTCCCGCTAAATTGTTTTTGTTTTAAAAACTTCTGTCTAAACCTTTTACGCCACCTAGGACTCATGTCCAAATGTAGCACGACCACCTGTAATAAAGTCTGACAACAATTTTAGGAATTCGCAATAGGTTTGGACTCTAGTTTTAAAAAACTAGACCGATAAGCATGAGGATTTTACATGCTTTTACCTTTTCAGGAGATATTATGTTTCCCACAAATACAAAGTTTTTGGTCGTTGATGACTTCGCAACTATGCGAAAAATCATAAAAAAAGTGCTAAATGAGCTTGGTTATACCAACGTCGAGGAAGCCGATGATGGTAAAACAGCCCTCCCTATGATTCAGGCCGCTCATGATGCAGGCCAGCCTTATGGCTTTGTAATCTCCGATTGGAATATGCCAGGCATGCAGGGTATCGACCTTTTGAAGGCCTGCAAGGCAGACCCCCGCTTTAAGTCTGTTCCTTTTATGCTTGTGACAGCAGAGTCTGAGCAAAAACACATTCTTGAAGCCGCTAAAGCCGGAGTTTCCGACTACGTTGTTAAGCCATTCAATTCAGCGACTTTGAAGGGCAAAATGGAACGCGTCTGGGCAAAACACAATCCTGCAGCACAACCTAAGGCTTCATAAGAAGTCTATTTGACGGAGATTTAAATGTCAGCGGCACCAGTTCAAGCTCTCAATCCACTTTTCGATAAACGTCTTATCAATGCGTTTGTTGACGGGGTTATTAAAACATTAAAAACAATGGCTCAAACCGACGCCTCTCCAGGCAAGCCTTTCATCGAACCTCAGTTCGTTTTGAAAGGTGAAATTGCGGGAATGGTGGGCATGGTTGCACCACCACTTAAGGGAACTCTTTTGATCTCTTATGGTAAAGACAGCATCTTCCATATTCTTGAGAATATGCTGGGTGAAAAGCACACTCAGATCAATAGCGAGGTTTCAGACGCCGTCGGCGAAATGACGAATATGATTTACGGTTCCGCTAAGACGACTTTGAACCAAATGGGGTACAACTTCGAGATGGCGATTCCTACAGTTATTTCTGGTGACTTCAAGATCAGTCACGCAGACAAAGCTGCCACCCTCGTCATTCCGTTTAACTTGACGAATGGCTCCACCTTCTACGTGGAGATCACGGTACACTAGAAATGAAAACCACTTCAGGTCGAACTGTTGACGTTCTTATTGGGAGTCCTCGGGACTCCTTCTGGGAATCCGTCAAAGTCATCCTGAAGGGGTATTATCCGTACCAGCTAAAACACTTCCGCAACTTCGACGAAGTCCTTGAAAATTCCGAACCTAACTTCAGCCCCATTCTCGCACTGATTGATGGACAAGATGGCACCGCTCAAACCAATGAGTGGGTTCAATCGACAAAGATGAACTATCCTGATTGCCATATCATCGTTCTTCATTCCGCCGCAGCACCTTTAGACTTCAATGTCGTAAAGAAAAATGGCGCTGACGAGGTGATGCATATCAACTTCGACAGAGAGTTCATCTCGGACATGGTTTTACAACTCGCTCCTATAGAAATGGAGGGCGACAACATCCCCATCACGGCCCTCATGCCGGTGGATTTACGCGACATGGAAGCGCAGATGAGTATTAACTTTGATGTCTACGCTCATCTGCCGGCCAATCATCGCTCTATTCTGCTGCGAAAAACCGGCGACTGTGTCGACGACCGCCAGCTTGAAAAATTCAAAACCATGAAACAACAGATGTATATCAAGAAGACCCAAATGAAGGCCTTTTTTGAATACGCCCGCACAGTGATGAGTTTACGCAACATCCCTCTGCCCGTCTCGATGACCGAGAAGTTTCATCGTTCAAAAAAATCTATCCATGAAATCATGGCGCAGTTTTTAAATGGAGCCGCAACGGATTATCAAGAGGGAAAACTGATCTACGATAAATGTAAAAACATCGTCGCCGATTTTGAATTGGTTAAAGATCTTTCAGCCCAAGAAATTTTTGATGAGATCTTTCGCTTTACGGGGAACACCCGAACGCTCTATCATGACTGCATTTGCTTGTCCGCTTATGGCGCTTACTTCGCCCAGCTTTTAGGATGGAATCAGGAAAAAAGAGAAAGTGCGGCAATTGCAGGTCTTCTGCACAATATCGGCCTCGCGCAACTGCCTGCATCTGTCGGCGATAAAAATCCCAAAAACTACACTCCGGAAGAGCTTTCCGAATATGCTCTCTATCCCGACCGCTCTGTGATTATGGTGAAAGGAAAAAAAGTCCCCTTAACACCCGAAATTTCCGAAGCTATCGGCCAGCACCGCGAAAATGGCGCTGGCACGGGATTTCCTAAAAAACTTACTACGGCTGATTTATCTGAGATGGGAAAACTCATGGGCCTTGCTTATAGTTTTCATGAGATGACCGCTCTTAAAGACAATCAACAAGCGTTAACAGCCACTCAGGCGATTCAAAACCTGCGCGACTGCGCTCTGAACGGCAATGGTGAGTTCGATTTGATCCTCACCACGCAGATTTTCAAAAAGTGGAAAGCTTAGCGGATTTCTAGAATAATTCTGTCTATTTGCTTCACGTAGTTCTTATACTGTGCTCTCACAACACTGCAGCTATTGGCTCCCAATTCCATACCAATGACGATGCACATGCGCCCTTCCGTTGTGTTAGTCGTATACTCAATACCCTGAAGGAGGGGGTGCAACTTGGCTTTTGATTCTTTAGGAATCAGGTGGCTGTACTGGACGATCACATTCAGGCGAGCCGTTACGCCATCTGTTGAACTTGCACTCATACCAAATTCTTCCATCGCTTCACGGTAAGTGCGTTGAAACTCCTCAAGCTCTGTCATTCCATGGCTAAGTGAAGAAAAGCCCAAGATAGACATCATGATCGTTAGGATGATCTTTTTCATAAATTTACTCCTCATTCTTGTTTTTAGGTTTTTAATAACCTTGCAAACGCAAAGTAACCGCACATTCTCTTTTTCACAAGAATGAGAACACCTGCATGTACTCTAGAAAGGATCCCCTAGAAGTTCTGCGTTTGTTCACAAAGAGTAAACGAATTTGGTAGGCTTAAAGGTCTTCGTATTCTTCCATCATTTCAGAGACGGAGTCAGAGTCTACGAGCGCGCGAAGATCTATTTCATGATTTTCCCAATCAATAGTTTGCAGGGTACTTCTAGCCGAGTGCATGCCATCGTAGACATAGAAAATAATCAACAAGGCTCCAAGAAACCAACGGATGTCGGCTCTTTTGGGGCGCGGAGTGAACTGCACGACACGAGTTTCGGCAACCCAATCTGCCACATGGGTCCGGTCGTAGCGAAAGAAGGCCGCCGCATAAATAGCCCATGAAAAGAACAAAGAAAGACGTTCCGTCAAAGGGCGAAGCACACACTGACTCCAGTGCAACTTTTCTGCGGGATTTGAAAAGGGCACGACTTTTAAACCCATCAACCATTTTCCGGGAGTCGCCTGCATTAAAACCAAGAATACAAATTCATAAATAGCAGGAATCAGGAAAAGCACCAACAAATGACCCAAAGAAATTCTCACTTCATCATCTGTAAACGCCAAAGTAAAAAAGGCTTTCCCGAAGGGAATATAAAACACGATGCGAATCAAAGAATCCACAGCTTGGGCCGTTAAACGTCTCCAAGTACTAGGAACATAAATATTATCCATGAGAATCACTTTCTAAATACTTTTGTAACCACAAAAGCGCTTCGTCGCGCGTTTGCAGTTTGCGCTCCAACTGCTGTTCAAACGCCTCTGCCAAACACGCACCGATGGCTTTGCCCACCAGTTTCCCCTTAAGATCTTCCCCCGTCAGCAACGGTTTGGGCAGTTGATTTTGCCAAAGCTGCCATTCTTTAAAGAGATCTTTTACTTGCGAAGTCCAAATACTTCCTTCAAGCATTAAAACTTGTAAAGCCCAGTGAGAGCCTTCTTCAGGAAGCCTTTGCAGTTTTTTTCCCATATTCATAGCGAAAAAATCTTCTGGTTTCTCCCAAAGCGCCCAGGCTTTTTCAATCCCTCGCTGCTCTTTGGTGGAAAGTTTTAATAACTGAACCGAGGATTCCAACTCTTCAAGTTTGGCATTTCTAAAAAAGAGAGCCAGAGTTTGCCAGACTTCTTTCGCGCCATAACTCCCCGGCCATTCATTATCACGCAGGCGAAACGAGAACAAAAGAGCCATAAGCCCCGTTGCAATCATCACTTCCAAACCCTTCGAGACCGCTTTCGCTTTTAAAAGCTTTCCCATCTCGTCGCGAAGGCGTTCGCCACTCACCGTCTTTACAAGAGGAGCCATCACTTTGATAGCCTCAAAGGTTTCAGCTTCCAAAACAAAATCCAATTGGGCCACAAAACGAGCCGCACGCAAAAGGCGCAAATGATCTTCTTCAAAACGCCTTTCCGCCTCTCCCACGGTGCGCAAGACGGCATTGCGCAGATCCGCCTCCCCTTGCACAAAATCCAAAACTTTTTGCGTGGCCAGATCATAAAAAAGAGCATTCACTGTGAAGTCGCGACGTTGAGCATCTTGTTCTGGCGAAGAAAAATGCACTCCCTCGGGACGACGCCCGTCTTTGTAGGTTCCGTCTGTGCGGAAGGTCGCAACCTCAATATCCGCACCATCAATCAGAACTCTCATAACGCCGAAAACTTTGCCAACATTCACGGTTTTTTCAAAAAGGCCTTCAATTTGATCCGGAGTCGCATCTGTCGCCACATCCAAATCATTGGCCATAATCCCCAAAAGAGCATCGCGCACACAGCCTCCGGCCAAAAAGGCCTTGTAGCCATGGGCTTGCAGTCTGTGGTAAATTGCTTCCACAGCCGACCAATGAGGGTGAGATTTGAGCAGTCTTTGAACTTGCGGCATCCCCTTCAGTGTAGAAAAAGACTGGGACGAAAGAAAGAGTTTTGCGTGACGCCACAGGAGATGAAGTCTCTTATTGATGAAACACTTGAAGATTTGGGATTTTCCCATTTCGGTTTCACGTCTTTAAGCAAACCTTTAAGTTTTGAGTTTTATAAAGAATGGCTCAATCAGGGACTGCATGGAGACATGAAATACCTGGAAGACCATGCCCCCATCAAAGAAGATCCCCGTAGCAAATGGCCTCGAGCCCAAAGCGCGCTAGTGTTTGCAATCCCCTACTTCCCGCATCCCGAGAAAAAACAAGATTTCCCATTAAAGCAAGCTCGCGTGAGTCTTTATGCACAGGGAATGGATTACCATTTTTGGTTTAAAGAACGTATGGCAAGTCTTTGCAAAAAATTGCAGGAACTGATGCCAAATGAAGAATTTCTTCCTTTTACTGATAGCAGTCCAGTATTAGAAAGAGATTTGGCCAAGCGTGCGGGGCTGGGATGGGTTGGAAAAAACACCTGCCTTATTCATCCAAAAAAAGGCAGTTTGTTTTTTATCGGCGAGATCTACACTTCTTTGAAACTGCAAACCGAAGTGGCCCCCCTGCCGGATTTTTGCGGCACTTGCACACGCTGTATTGATATTTGTCCCACAGGAGCTTTGTTAGAACCGCGCAAAATGGATGCTCGGAAGTGCATTTCTTACCTCACCATTGAATCACGCCAAGTGCCTCCGGAAAATCTGCGAGAAAAAATAGGCGATTGGTTTTTTGGCTGTGACCTTTGTCAAACTGTCTGCCCTTGGAATCAGAAGATTTTTAAAGGCCAGCTTTCTATTGAACAAAATTTAAATCTTTCAAAAGAAAGTGAAGACCTTCTGATTGAAGATCTTCGTTATATTCTTTCAGCCTCTGGAAAAAAAATAGGGCGGGTTTTTTTAGGAACCCCTTTAGCCCGCGCAGGGTCATTTGGTCTTAAACGAAATGCTTTGATCGTGGTCGCGAATAAAAAAATCAAATCCCTCAAAGAAGAAGTCACGGCTCTTTTAGAACACGACAAGCTCGGTGAACTTGCGGCGTGGACCTTGGATCGCCTAAAGTCCTAGTTTTTTGAGAAGATCGTCGATTTCGGATTGTTTCAACTTTTGAGGTGCTGTGCCCGTACCAACGCTCATGCTATAAGCTTCGCTGAACTGATTCGACACCCAACGCAAACGTTCGATAAAAGCTTGCGGAATGGTTTCTTTAAGAAGTTTTCCATCTTTGTGAATGTTGTTTAGCAACGCGCTTAAAGTTTCTGTGGCATCAAGAAGCAGAGCCACACACACATCATAAAACTGCTCGTTATCAGTGATTTGCGAGGCCTTGTAACCAACAGCCTTACACAAAGCCGCATAGTCCGAAATCATGTGAAGCGCATGATCCGGCGGCGCCATCATTGCCAAACTTTTTGCGCCACCCATGATGCGATCGACATTGTTTCCGTAATCAGCTAATTTTTGAACCTGAGAAAAGTCACCTTCAATACTTTCGAGAAGGTCTATCAACTCTTCAATTAAGGACTTTGACTCGTTCACAAAATCTTCTACAATTTCTTTATCAATCGACATGAACTCAAGATAACAAACCGAAGGACACTGAGGCAATGGATTATGTTTCTATTCGTGTAAGCACCCTGCGCGGAGATCAAAAGATCGACTTCAATGCTTACGTTAAGATCAATGAGAAAATGATACTCTACCTTCGTCGCGGCGATAGTTTTGAAGGCGAACGTTTGAAGCGCCTTAAGGACAAAAAACTTCGCAAAATGTACATCCTCACTGACGAGGAAAATAGCTATCGCAGTTATCTTCAAAAAAATATCGAAACAGCTTACGACGACTCCTCCAGTAAAGATATTCAAACGCGTGCCGAAATCATTCAGGGCTCACAACAGAACAACGCCGAAGAAGTTTTTGAAAACCCTGACAATGTAGAGTCCTACAACTACGCCAAAGACGCTGCTGGGAAATACGTGAATTTTATCATGAGCAACGCCCAAGCGATGTCTTCCATTATGAGCATGGAAAATACGGATAAAAATATCGCCCATCATGGTGTAACTGTTGCCACACTTTCCATCGCTTTAGCACAGAAGCTGGGAGTCAATGATCCTAAGAAAACTCAACTTCTTACTTTGGGCGCTATTCTTCACGACTACGGTCATCACAATTCAACTTTGAACTTAAACCAACCTCTCGACGCCATGAGCGCGGAAGACAAAGCCCTGTGGAATAAACACCCTTCAGACGGCGCTACAAAAGTTCAAGACAAGAAGCATTTTGATCAGGCCGTAATCAATATTATCTCCCAACACGAAGAAACCATTAACGGCGCCGGGCCCAAAGGTCTTCGTGAAAAAGATTTAGATCCTCTTGCGATCATTGTGTCCTCTGCCAATGCCATGGATCGCCTGATCACGTTTGAAGGTATTCCAAAAGCGGAAGCCGCAAAAAAGATGATGATCGACCACGTCGGCAAACATCCTCTGCAACACATTCAAATGCTCAACGATATTCTTAAGGGTCTCTAGTTCGCGTTCACCGTCTGTGAACAAATAGAAAAGCGTTAATCACAGCGTAAATAATCGGCATACCAGAGGGCCTATGAAGGCCCTCAAATTCATTTTTATCCAATTTAAAATCCTCTTTTCTCGGCACAGGCATTGCTATAGGGATGACTCGAGAACGGCACTTACACGCCGACAAAGGATGAAAAATGAAAACACTTAAGAACGTTTGTTGCGCCCTTTTTCTTGTTATCGGTTTTTCAAATATTGCCCAGGCGGCATCAGCAGAAATTCTGTGCGCGGGAACAGATGACGCCGGCCAAAGATTCATGCTTCAAATGAAGCCTGCATTGAGCGACCTAGGTTACATTCAAGGCGATCTTCGCAGCAAAACTGCTTCAGGTGTAAAGACGATTATTCAGAAAGCATTTCTGGGTGACGCCGACGGAAAAGATTTAAATTTCGATGATCCAACTCTGAAACGCGATCTTCACATTGTAAATAGTGACGATTCTATTTTTGTAAACATGAACAAAGTGGGTCGTCAAAAATACGAAGGGGAACTTTGCGCGCCTCATAACAACACTGTTCTGGGCGACATCGTGTTTAAGCAGAACGACTGCCTCGCGGTGACTTGTAATGCAAAAAGCTTGAGCACTGTAAAATAAAAAAGGGCTTCATCTCGAAGCCCTTTTTCTTAAAATCATTTTTAGAATTAAATTAGAAAACAAAACCGACGGTCAACATTGGCATAAGTTCGTCTTTCTTATATTTGCTGTCGTCTGTTTTCTTATATTCGATTGAACGATACGTCAGCTCAACCCCGACAACAAAAGCTCCCGTGACATTTGTGATATAACCAAAATCACCTTGAATCCCCTTGCCCTCTTTAAGATTGTCACCCAGCTCTGCAGACGCGATATAGTGTCCCATCACGAAAAATCCGTTAGCGCCGACATAACCGACAGAACCTCCCAAAGCCTTACCATCTGATGACGATCCACCCGTTTCACTATTGCGAATAGTGTATAAACCACCTAGATAGAGACCACTTCCCGTTAAATAGCCAAGTTTAATATCGTAAATACTGTTTTTAGATTCAACCTTAGTTCCATTGTCTTCATCCGTTGAGTTGTAAATAAAAGCATTCGCCAAGACCATCACGCCACTCGCACTGCCGCGAGCCTGAGCCAACGAAGCAACCATGCTTGTTGATAAAAGAACTGCGAGAGCTAAGATTTTTGTTTTCATACTCCACTCCTTGTTTCAGATCCTCGAACCTTATATCTGCTAGTTAACACAGATGAGTATAGCGTCCTGGCAGAGTGATAAATACTTTTTTTCCCACTCCATAGATGATAGTTGAGGTGTTATTTCGTCACTCAAGAGCGCCATCTGCACGAGTTGCTCTGGGGTGTACTTTCTATCCTCTTGTAATAAGTCGATGATTTTCGCTTCGTAAACATCCAGTGGTCTTTCCACCACAGTCGCTTTCTCGCTACTATAGACGAAGGCGTACATACCTTTGTCTCGCTTTAACACAGAGCTCTCTTGAGAAAAAGACACGATTTGCAGACTGGGATTTACGATGACGGAGTTTTTCTCAAGCTCCCCTAAATCAAAAGGCTGAATCTCAATCCATGCCTGCACCCACTCCCAATGGGCCACTTCCATCAGCTCAGGCTTTGCAGGGAATTTCTGACGAAGAAATCCGACGAAATAACGCCAATGATCTTGCAAAAGCCAACTGCTCCACTCCATCTCATCCAAGTACATGTCGCGGATTTTATTCACTGTGAAGCCCAAAGCTTGATGAGTCCGAGGGAAAATTTGCGGGAAGAGTTTGTGTTGCTCTTCGAGAAAATCAAAAGCGTCTTTCTTTTCTGTTTTAACAGGACGAAGCCATTGCAGGGTTCGAAGAAGCTCCGCCTCGTAGATGGAACGCACGGACTCCGGAATCATTTCTTCGTGGGTGTGCAAAATAAATTTCTTTGTTTTTTGCAACTCCGTGAGCTGATGGCGGCGCAAGGCCCCGACTCCCACAACGTCGATGTCACGCACAATAAGCGTTTCGGCCGAAGGTATTTCTTCGCGTAAAGGAAAAGAAAGCTGACAAGTTCCGTTATCAATAGACATTTATCTTTATCTTATGTGTGCTTAGAGCACTGGAGCAAGAAATGTCGATGAATCTACAAGAAAAAACGTGGCCACAAGTTGAAGAATACCTAAAAACCAAGAAACACATCATCGTTCCGGTGGGCTCCACTGAGCAACACGGCCCCACGGGTTTAATCGGCATCGACTATCTGTCCGCGTGGGAAGTAGCGAAGGCCGTGGGAGAAAAAACCAAAACCCTGGTCGCTCCCCCACTTTGTTTTGGAATGGCTGTGCACCACATGGCTTTCCCCGGCACTATTACTTTTTCTCCAGTGACTTATATCCAAGTCGTTACGGAAATCATTCAAAGCCTGGGTCGTCACGGTTTTACGAAGTTTACTTTTATCAACGGTCACGGTGGCAACATTGCTCCTCTCACTTCGGCTTTCTGCCAAGCCAAGCAGGATCAAGAAACTTACGACATCAAACTTTTCAATTGGTGGCACCTTCCTGAAGTGACCGCTTATGAAAATAAAGTCTTCGGTAACGAAAATGGTTTCCACGCCACTTGCGGAGAAATATCCGTGACGATGTTCACTCATCCGGATGCTTATAAAGATGTTCCTAAGATGGAATTCAAACCCACAAAAGATCGTCCTCACTGGCCCATGGCTCCGAAAGAATTCCGCGAGACGTTCCCAGATGGCCGCATGGGTTCAAACCCGAGTCTTTGCTCGGCAGAACACGGTAAAGTGCTGTTTAATTTAGCAGTTGACTCAATTTGTCAAAAAATGGAGTAGGAATACTATTGACCGAACTTTAGAGCCATGGAACAAGGTGGGGCATGAGATTTTTGCTTTTCGTCCTCAGCCTTGCTGTTTCATCTGTGGCTCTCTCTGTTCAACCCATTTCTGGGACCATTGAAAGAGACTCCACGGGTGTCTATTTGCGCTCAGGCGATCGCTGCCCACGCTACGTTGTTAACACAAAATCCGAAGATGCCTCTTTAAGTATTCGCAAACTTTCTTCAGGCGATACAGTCACAGCTTCAGGTCTTCTTGACGTTGAAACTTGCACTGTCGTGATCGAAAGTGTTGATTACGTAGGTCTTAGAAAAATGTTGGGTTACTGGTACAGCCAAGATGGAATCATCACAGTTCGTGATTTCGATTCTTTGAGCTTCTACCCGATCAATCTTAAAGATTTCCAAAACGGTGCAGATTACAGGACCGCTGACCCAATCAACTACCGCTACAGCGTGACACCTTCCGAGGGAAAAGAGTGGGTTGTTTTCTTGTCAGACACCACAAGCACTACCTTTGCAACTATCCAGTTCAACAAAGGCAATGCGACAATGAAGATCTACGATTCAGAAACGGGCGACGTTAAAAAAGTTCTCCGTATGTCTAAGTGGGGTAACCTGAAATAATGAACTGGCTTCATCCGATCGACAAACATCTTCTTTTCACAAAAAATGATAAAGAAGATCCTCGTCTTGGAGAATGCGTCCAGCTCTTACCTAAAGGTGATCTGCAAAAAATTTCCGAACATGAATTTGATTTTGCGATGATCGGTTTTCCCGATGATGAAGGCATTGCTTTGAACGGCGGTCGTCCCGGCGCTCAAGCAGCTCCTCGCGAGGTTCGTCTTTATCTTTATAAAATGACTCCGCACCTGGCGAGCACTCGTTTACCAAAAATTTTGGATTTAGGTGATCTGGCCGACAAAGAAAAATCCCTGGCGGATCGTCATGAAAAAGCCCGCGAAACCGCACGCACCTTGGCTCAATCCGGAAAACGCTGGATCTCTTTAGGCGGAGGCCATGACTACGGTTATTGCGATGGGGCTGGCTTCCTAGATGCCTTTAAAGACAACGCTGTCTTGATTAACTTCGATGCGCACATGGATGTCCGTCCTACTGATAAGGGATTCAACTCGGGAACTCCTTTTCACCGCGTGCTTTCGGAATTCCAAGGGCATGTGGACTTTGCTGAAGTAGGCATTCAAAATCAGTGCAACAGCCAAGCTCATATCACTTGGGCAAAAAATTACGGCGCTTCTGTTTTCACTTTAGATCAAATCAACGAAGAAGGACTTTTGCCTGTTCTTAAGAAATTTATGAAAGGCAAAGAGAAGAAAAAGGTCTTCTTAAGTATTGATATCGATGCCTTCACATCCAGTGAAGCTCCGGGCTGCAGTCAGTCTTGGACAACGGGCCTCTTTACGAAAGATTTCCTAGAAAGTTTCTTGTGGTTGAACCGCGAGTTTGATGTTCGTGGTATCGGCATCTACGAAGTCTCACCTCCTTTAGATCAAGACAATCGCACAAGCAAACTTGCGGCTCTTATTGCGCATAATTTTATTTTCACAAACCTGAACAAGGCCTGATTATGAAACGTGGATTTGGTAGCGACAATCATGCTGGAGTCCACCCGCTGATTCTAGCTTCTTTGACAAACGCCAACGTTGAACATGCTCCCGCTTACGGAACGGATGAGTGGACGGAAAAAGCCCTTGAAGAGTTCAAAAAACACTTTGGACCTCAAGCTCAGGCGTTCTTTGTATTTAACGGGACCGCTGCCAATGTTACAGCCCTGCATGCTCTGACAAAATCCTACCAAGCGATCTTCTGCTCTGACGTAGCTCACATCAATGTTGATGAGTGTGGCTCCCCGGAGTTTATGACGGGAGCCAAGTTGATTGCTCTGCCGTCTGTGAATGGGAAAATTTCTGTCGCTGAACTTGAAAAAGCTTACATTCGCCGCGGGGACCAACATTACTCTCAAGGTCAGGTGCTTTCTCTGACTCAACCCACGGAACTTGGTACGACTTACTCTCTTGAAGAACTTAAGTCTTTGATTTCCTGGGCCAAAGAAAAAAAGATGTTCGTACATATTGATGGCGCCCGTCTTTCCAATGCGGCTGCTCATTTAAAAAAGACTCTGAAGGAAATCACGGCAGATCTTGGGGTCGATGTCGTTTCCTTTGGTGGAACTAAGAATGGGCTTTTAATGGGCGAAGCCGTGGTCTTTCTTAATAAAGACCTCGCTCACGATTTTAAATACATTCGCAAACAAAGCGCCCAACTTCCTTCTAAAACACGCTTTATCGCCTGCCAATTTCAGGCGTATTTCGCAAATAACTTGTGGCAAGAGATTGCCAACCACTCTTGCGAGATGGCGATGTATATGTATCAGGCGGTTAAGGACATTCCCGGCGTGGAAGTCCGCGAGGTTCCGCAAAGCAATGCGGTCTTTGCGAAAATTCCAAGCACGTGGGTGAAACCTTTGCGCGAAAAATATTTCTTTTATGTCTGGGATGAAAATACTTTTGAATGTCGCTGGATGACTTCTTGGGATACGAAAAAGGAAGACATCGACGGCTTTGCAACAGCTTTAAAGGAGCTTTCACGATGAAATACCCTCCGGTTCACTATCACAACTATCTAGGTCTTGAAGCTTTGTTATCTGCGCAACATCCAAAGAGTCTTGAGTACGGAAAACCCGCTCACGATGAAATGCTTTTTATCACGGTTCATCAAACCTATGAACTTTGGTTTAAACAGATTCTTTTTGAATTGGATTCTGTCTTAGCAACTTTTCAAAAAGACTCCATCCCCGAAAGAGAATTAGGTGTGGCGAGTGCTCGTCTTGAGCGCATCGTGAGCGTTCTAAAACTCATCATCGGTCAAGTTGACGTTCTTGAGACGATGACTCCGATGGACTTCTTGGATTTCCGCGACATGCTTTATCCGGCATCGGGCTTTCAAAGTTTTCAGTGGCGTCTTATCGAAACCAAACTAGGTCTGCGCATGGGCGACCGCTTGGCATACAACCAAGCTCCTTTCTATAAGTCTCTGACGGAAGATCAGCAGAGTTTAATGATGAGCGTTCTAGAGTCAGAATCTCTCTTTGAATCTGTTGAAAAATGGCTGGAAAGAACTCCGTTCCTGCAAGGTGAAAATTTTAACTTCTGGGATTCGTACAAACAGGCTGTGAACAAAATGTTCCAGGACGATATGAATGTCGTACGCAATAACACACGCCTTACTGACGAAGAAAAGAAACGCGATCTCACCGGTCTTGAAAACACACTGAAAAGTTTCGACGCTCTTTTTAGCGAAGACGTCTACAACAAACTCCGCGACGAAGGCCAATATCGTTTGAGCTATAAGGCCCTGCATGCCGCGATCTTGATTCCTCTTTACCGTCATCAACCGATTTTACAAACTCCGTTCCGTATCATCCGTGCCCTTTTAGACATCGATGAAACGATGACGACCTGGCGCTACCGTCATGCGATGATGGCTCTTCGAATGTTAGGACAAAAAATCGGAACTGGTGGATCTAGCGGTCACAAGTACTTGGCTGATGCGACAGCGAAGCACAAGATCTTCGGGGATTTCTTTAATCTTACGACATTCTTCATCCCAAGTTCACAAGTGCCGCCACTGCCAGAGTCCATTGCGAAGCGAATGAACTTCAACTACTAGTTCAACTCATTAAGAGAAGCGCGTGTGAAAATACGCGCTTTATTTGAGGCCTTTGACGAATTTAAGCATCTCCGCCGCGTGACCTTCAGCTTTGATTTTACGGAATTCGCCCACTAGCTTTTGATCTTCATCAATCACAAAAGTGCTGCGCTCAATACCCATCACTTTTTTGCCGTACATGTTCTTTTCTTTGATCACATCAAAAAGTTTGCAAACTTCTTCCTCTTCATCGGAAAGAAGATGAAACTTAAAGTCGTACTTGCAGATAAATTTGTCGTGGGATTTCAAACTGTCGCGAGAAATACCAAAGACTTCGGTATTTTGTTTTTTAAACTGCGAAAGCATCTCGTTAAACTCAATACCTTCCGTCGTGCATCCCGGAGTGCTGTCTTTCGGATAAAAATACAAAACGATTTTCTTTCCTTTAAAATCAGAAAGATTGAACTCTTCACCGTTGGAAGATGGAATTTTAAAATTAGGGACTTTTTTTCCTAAAGAAATTTTAGCGGGCACGAACGCCTCCTGCTTCTGGGGTCGGTGGTTGTTGTTGCGGAGGAGCTCCCAAAGTTCCCTCTTGGGGAGGCTCTTCGATCATCTCATGGTCCTGCATCACAGGCTCCTGCTGAGTTTGTTCTCTTTGCATCATGACGTCAGGATCTACACCTTCTTGACCACGCGGTGGTGGCAAATGCAACGGCGTGATTGCAGGAGGCTCACCCCCTTCAGGCATTTCTCCCGGCACTGTGACTTGCACAGCGCCTCCCTCTGGAGGCAGAGTCATCGGTGGAGCACCTGGCGCTCTCTCTTGATCAGGAGTTGGTGTGGCCGCAGTCTTTGGTGAAGGTGTAGGAGATGGCTTCGGTGCGGGAGTCGGCTCTGGAGGATACAACTCTGTCTCTGTGACATAGATTTTTCCCTCCATCGGAACATCGGCTTCAATTTTTCTTGTGTCAGTCAGATTTTCGTAAACCTTGCCACGGAGCTTGATCAGATTGCGTCCCGCTTTTTCGTAATCGTAAACATCCAAGCGGATCATCTGCTCTTTGCTGCGATCTTGAGCCCAATCTTTACATTTGAGCTTCTGCAACTGCCCTTGCTCGGTCCCATTTAAAGTGCACTGAATGGCTTTATTTAAAACTGTCGCACCAAGACCCAAGATCTCTTCCATATTCTCAGGAAAAAAAGTGGCTTGAATCTCTTTGCTATCAGGAGCGAAGAACTGCGCAATCTTTTTCGCTTCAATCTTTTCGCTGCACTTTTCAAAAATTTCGGCCTTCTGCGGATACCCCTGAAGCCCCATCACATCGCGTTTCACCAAATAGCGATCGCAACTGAACATGGACTTATTAGTCAGCTTAATATCTTGTGAGGCCAACAAAGCTCTTTGAACTTTACCAAAAGGCGACTTCCCCACCGGCCGTCGTTCGTTCGTTAAAACCCACCATGCTTCACGATGAATGGAGTCGGCCTGTTCGAAATAACGCACGAAAACATCGAGACTTTTGTCTTTGTTCGGCGCTTCTTGCTTCGTCATGACCTTTTGAATTGGTTTTGGCGCCGCCCCGACAGGTGCAACGGGTTTTTCCTCCCTGGAAAAACACGAAACAAGGGTAAAAAAGAGTCCGCCAAGGACCCATGCATGAGCAAGCTTCATCCCTCAAGTCTTGCAAATACCTTGAGTGAAAACAACATTTTACTTTGCTCACACTGACTCTTTACTCTAAACTTTCCTGGTACATAAATTATCAGCATCAGGAGGAAAAATGGAAAAGATTTGGTTAAAAAACTATCCCAAAGGCGTCAGTCCCGAAGTGGATCTTTCAAAGTATTCCTCCCTTTTCGATGTCTATGAAGAATCCATCCGCATGTTCGGCTCAAAGAAAGCCTTCACAAACATGGGAGTCAGCCTCACCTTTTCGGATCTTGATCGCAAAGTGGATCAATTCGCCTCTTTCTTGCAAAACGAATTGAAACTGAAAAAAGGCGATCGCATTGCGATTCAAATGCCGAACGTTTTGCAATTTCCGGTGATCGCGTTTGCGGCTCTTCGCTCGGGTCTCACGATCGTAAATACAAATCCTCTTTACACAGCCAAAGAGATGCAACATCAGTTCAAAGACTCTGGCGCTAAAGCCGTGGTGATCTTGGCAAACTACGCTCACCTGCTTGAACAAATTCTTAAAGACACACAAATTGAAAGTGTTGTTGTCACAGAGATCGGGGATCTTTTCCCGACACCAAAAAGAATTCTTGTAAACTCTGTTGTTAAGTACATTAAAAAAATGGTTCCCGCTTACAACATCCCCCACGCTTACACTTTCCGTCAGGCGATGGAATTGGGCGCGATGAAGCCGTCACAAAAAGTGGCGACGACTTTGGATGACATCGCTTTCCTTCAATACACAGGTGGAACAACAGGCGTGGCTAAAGGAGCCATGCTTCTCCACCGCAACGTTCTTGCCAACGTTTTGCAAATCCGCGACTGGATGCAACCGAAACTTCGCGAAGGCGAAGAAGTGGCCATTGCGGCTCTTCCTCTTTATCACATCTTCGCATTAACTCTGAATTGCTTGGGTCTTCTTCGTTACGGTGCGGAAAATATCCTAATCACGAACCCACGCGACATTCCAGGCTTCATTAAAGAACTTAAGAAAACTCCATTCACGCTGATGGCGGGCGTGAATACCTTGTTCAATGCTTTAATGAACAATCCTGAATTCATGACTGTGAATTTTAGCCGTGTAAAAATCAGCGTTGCTGGCGCGATGACTTTGCAAAAATCCGTGGCTGAAAAATGGATGGAGTTGACAAAGTCTGTGATCGTAGAAGGTTACGGATTGACAGAGGCTTCTCCGGTTGTGTGCTGCAACCCTATCGACGGCACTGATAAAGTGGGCTCCATCGGCCTTCCTTTCCCAAGCACAGACATCAAACTTCTCAATGACGATGACCAAGAAGTCGCAATGGGAGAACCAGGTGAACTTGTATGTAAAGGTCCTCAAGTGATGGCGGGCTACTGGAATCGCCCGGATGAAACTGAAAAAGTTCTTAATGACGGATGGCTCAGAACAGGTGATATCGCCGTTGCGGATGCGGATGGTTTCTTTAAAATCGTCGATCGTAAAAAAGATATGATCTTGGTTTCTGGATTTAACGTCTATCCAAATGAAGTGGAAGAAGCGATTGCGTCTCATCCAGGAGTTTTGGAAGTGGCGGCTATCGGTGTGCCAGATGAACATTCTGGCGAAATCGTAAAAGCGGTTGTAGTTAAGAGAGATCAAAACCTAACAGCAGAAGATGTCATTGCTCATGCTCGCAAGAGTCTGACAAATTACAAAGTTCCTCGTTTGGTGGAGTTCCGCACGGAACTTCCGAAAACAAACGTTGGAAAAATTCTGCGTCGCGCACTCAGAGAAACGACGAAATAAAACGGCGGATGCCGGCAGAGCGAAGCGGCCTTGGGCCGCGGAACTGAAGCATAAAAAAAGGGGCTTAAAAGCCCCTTTTCCTTTTGAAAGCCTAGGCTTTCTTATTCCAAGAAGCACACCAGCCGTCTGCGTAGACAAGTTTGCCTGCGAAGATCGTGCAAGTTCCAGCCTCTTTACCGTTGCGAGTTTCTTTTTTTGCGTAAAATCCGCAAGTCGCGCAATGATTGCCTTTTGCTTCAGCAGTTTTCTTGTGGTCTTCAATGTACTTTACTGCTTTTGCTACGGAATCATTTGGATCAACCATCGGCATAGCGCCACCGGCTGCCGGAGCTCCGCCACCACGTTTCTTCTGTGCCAATGCTGGAGAAGAAAAAACTGTTGATAAAACAGCAGGGGCTACAACTGCCACACCTGTGATTTTTGCCATCGTTGAAAAGAAACTACGGCGATTCATTTTGTTATCGATCATGTTGCCTCCAAAATTGTGTTCTCAATAACCGATACTATTACTTTTCATTTGGTTTTCAATTGTAAATTCACAAGGTGCCACACTTTGCTGCACTTCTGACGATATCTGTCGCCGTTTTCGCTCCCAGGCATTTCTGGAAAGAAATTAGACAGTCCTTACAGACTAAAGTACTTCGGCATATTCATTGATATGCGATTTCAATGTTCGTGGACTTCATCGGGGGGTGAAGAAATGAAATCTTTCTTTTATATTTCAGCAGCGTTTTTCATAAGCTCAACCAGTTCGGCCGAATCCTGGTATCAAAAGAAAATCGGAGGAAAGTTACTCTATGATCTCTATGTCTCTGCCGGAGTGCCCAACGCAGCTCTCGAAAGAACTTTCGAATTTTTAGATATCAACGACGACAAGACTTTCAAAGTAAAACTCATTGATGAGTCCACCACCAAAAAGATCACCAATAAAAACTACGCCATCATTATCGACTATTCCAAACCGTCCTCTTCTCGCCGCCTTTATTTCTTAGATCTGAAAAATGGCAAAGTTGAAAAATATTATGTCGCCCACGGAGTCAACACCGGCGAAGACAAGGCTGTGAGCTTTTCCAATCAAATGGATTCAAAGAAATCATCCCTAGGATTTTATATCACGGGCTCAACATACGAAGGAAAACACGGAGAATCCTTGTATCTGCATGGCCTGGAAAAATCCAACGACCGCGCCTTTGAACGCGCGATCGTGATGCATGGAGCTTCTTATGTCTCGATGGATTTTTTAGAAAAGTACGGTCGTATGGGACGAAGCTGGGGATGTCCGGCGGTCTCTGAGGCCATCAACGAAAAACTTTTACCGCTGATTAAAGGCGGTGCTGTGTTTTACGCTTATCACAAAGACTTAATGCCTATGACACAAGCAAGCCCGGCGATTCAAGACGTGGGCGATAACAAGGAAGACACCGCCAAACAAAGTGACGAGGTCGTACCCGAAGAACTCAACCCATGAATGAGGAGCCAGAGAAGCTCCTCCCACCATCATCAGACCCAAAACACCCAAAGCAAAAACTTTGATTTGCTGATGATGTTTATAGCCTGACCAAAAAGCAAAAAGACCGACGGGCACAACAAACAAAGCCATGAGTAAATGCACCCACTCTTGTTCAAAAAATTCACCCATCACTGGAAGTGTTAAAACCAGAAGAGGTGTCGCCAAACAGTGAATAGCACAAAGACTGGAAAGAAAGATACCGAGCTTATCCCAACGATCGGTTTGTTCTTCAAATGTCTGGTGTTGAGTAGAAGGCTCTGTCAGGATACGTTCGTCCACGGGTACCACCTTTGAAATACTGTTTTCTTCTAAATGCAAGTAATTGTCAACTAGAGACTCCATCAGACTTGCGTTTCCAGGAATAAAGTTCCATAAAAGGAGGGTGTCATCATCATTCTCTCCCCCTATTTATGAGTTAGGCCCTGATTTCTACGACGAAGTCCTTCCTGCCCGCTTTCCTAAAGCTATTTTACGCTATCGAAATCAGAGCGCAGCAAAACAAATTGCACTGGATCAACTCAGTGATGAGCAATGGCAAAAACACTTCTGGGCTTTTGAATCTCTTCCTGGAAATGTGAAAACTCCTTTGGCTCTGAGATATCACGGCCATCAGTTTCAGACTTACAATCCACAACTAGGTGATGGGCGCGGATTTCTTTTTGCGCAATTTCAAACGCCGACACGTCTTTTGGATCTTGGCACTAAGGGCAGCGGACAAACTCCTTATTCGCGCAATGGCGATGGCCGACTCACTTTAAAAGGCGCCTTCCGCGAGATTCTCGCGACGGAACTTTTAGAGTCCTATGGCGTGAATACGAGTAAAACATTTTCTGTTTTTGAAACGGGCGAAAGTTTGGAAAGACACGATGAACCCTCCCCGACACGGGCCGGAGTTTTGGTTCGTCTCAGTCACAGTCATATTCGTTTTGGAACTTTCCAACGACTGGCGTTTTTGCAGCAGTCAGAGAATATAAAAAAACTGGTGGCTTATTGCGTGAAGCACTTCTACCCGTCCCTTTCCTCGTACCAGGATCAAGAGCAGGCTGCGATGTTTTTGCAGACGGTTTCACAATCCTCGGCGCACTTGGTGGCATCGTGGATGATGGCAGGTTTTGTTCACGGCGTATTAAACACCGACAATATGAATATCACCGGAGAAAGTTTTGACTACGGTCCTTACCGCTTTCTTCCGACCTATGATCCCAATTTCACAGCAGCGTATTTTGATCATTCGGGACTTTATTGTTTCGGCCGCCAACCTGCGAGTGTTCTTTGGAATCTCTATCAGCTAGGGGGCGCTTTGAAAGTCGCTTATCCGGATTTACCTTTGGATGAGCTTCTGAATGGTTTCGGTGATGACTTTAATTATGAAATTCATCAACAGCTTTTAAAGCGTTTGAATTTGCGAAATCCCTTGCAGGAACCTTCAGCCATTCAAGAGTTGAATGTGGATCTGGTCAGTCATCTTTTCCAATTTATGGAAAAAGAAAAATGTCTTTTTGAACAGACGATCTTTGATCTGCACTCTGGCGGAATCACCGAGCGCCTGGGACGATCTCCGCAAGGGGGCCTTTACCAGAAAGAATCCTTTAAAGCTTTGCAAGACACCTTGGAATGTTTTGAGATCGCTTCTGAAGAAAAAGCACAACATCCGTACTTTCAACAACCGAAAGCCTGTGCGCTGCTTATTGATGAATTGGAATCTTTGTGGAAGCCCATCGCCGACAACGACGATTGGGCCCCGTTTGAAGAGAAGCTGGCAGAAATCCGCAGCTTCCGTGGAGTATACTCTTAAGCTTGATATCCGCTGATCTTTGCAAGTTTTGCGCGGAACCACATTTTGAAATCTTCAATAAATCCAAAAGCGGCTGGCACGATAAGAAGTGTCAGCAACGTTGAACTCACTAGCCCGCCGATGATCGCGATACCCATGGACGTTCTCATCGCAGAGGCCTCATTCAAACCAATCGCAATCGGAATCATACCGGCAATCAACGCCAACGATGTCATCAAAATCGGACGCAGACGCGTGCGGCACGCTTTTAACAACGCCGAATTACGATCTAATCCTTCGTGGATCAACTGATTTGTATAATCCACCAGCAAGATCGAGTTCTTCGCCACAACCCCGAGAAGCAGGACAATCCCGATCAGAGAGAAAATGTCGATAGTCTTCCCGAAGATCAAAAGACCTAAGAAAGCTCCCGTCATCGCCAACGGCAATGCCAAAAGAATTGCAAATGGAGTGATGAAGCTTTCATACAAACTCGCCAGAACGAGATAGATGAAAGTCACACCTAAGAAAATCGCCAAGAGCATATTTTCGATCAACTCTTTAAAGTCGTCGGCCTGACCTTGGAATTTGTAGTCAACGCCCTTCGGTGGAGGCAGATCTTTTTTAATGATCTTTTCAATCTCTCCAGAAATTGTTCCCAAGGCACCGCCTTTAGCTAAGTTCCCTGAGATCTGAATGTAACGACCTTTGTTCTGACGATTGATTTGCGAATACCCAAATGCTTCTTCACCTTTCGCAATACGAGTCAGAGGAATCATATTGTAGTTCGCGTTCGGAACAAGAGTTGTCGCAAATTGCGTTCTTAAGTCGCGGAACATTTCTTCAAAGCGCACGCGCACTTTGTAGTCGATGCCGTTTTCACGGAAGATCGTTTGTTCATTTCCCTCTGTACGGTTACGAAGTTCACCGCCCGCAACAGCCGTAGAAACACCCAAGGCTTCGGATCTTTGGCGATCAAACACAACGTGGAATTCCGGTTTTCCAGAACGGAAGTTCGTATCCACATCCACAAGTCCCGGAATCTTCTTCATGCGCTCCACAAGTTTAACAGCATAGGCATTTAGCTCTTCCAAGTTCTCCCCTTGAATATTGATATTCAAAGGTTTTTGGCCCGAGTTCACAGCATCGATATCACCTAAGGCCACAATGGCCTGGCTTTCAAAAGCATTGAGCTTTTTACGAAGAGCTTCTTTGTAATCCGTCGTCGACATGCTGCGATTTTTTCTTTCCACCAAACGCACGAACAAAGATGATTTATTGGCTTCGTTATTGGCATTCCCGATAATCGCCAGAACCATATCAACTGCTTTATCACCTTCAAAAATCTTTTCGATCTTTTCTGTGAAAGCGCTGGTTGCCATCAAAGAGGAACCCACTGGCAACTCGATATTCACCATAAACTCCCCGTTATCCGGAGACGGCAAGAATGTTTTCGGGATAAATGCGATCGTCACAAGAGAGCCAAAGAAGATCAACGTTCCCGCCAGAAGGATTTTCTTAGGGTTGTGCAAAGTGTACTTCAAAGCCCCTTCGTAAATATCCTCAAGCCAAGTTTGGAAACGGTCAAAGCCTGCAAGCATACGACCCACAATACCTGTTCCTTTGTGATGTTCATTGGGATGCGCCATGTAGGCTGAAAGCATTGGTGCCACCGTGAAAGCATCAAACAATGAGATCAACATCGTAAAGACAACAGTTAAACCGAACTGTTTAAAGAACTGACCGACGATCCCTTGCAGGAATGAGATCGGACCAAACACTGCGATCACAACCAAGGTTGTGGCAATAACGGCCATGGCCACTTCTTTTGTTCCATCTAAAGCGGCATCTTTGGGCTTCTTACCCATTTCCAAATGACGGAAAATATTTTCGCGCACCACGATCGCATCATCGATCAAAAGACCCACCGCCAAAGACAAGGCCAGCAAAGTCATCAAGTTGATCGTAAAGCCCATGGCATACATGATCACGAAGCCTCCCAAAAGGGAGTTTGGCAAAGCCATGGCCGTGATAAATGTCGAACGCGCCGACCCCAAGAAGAAGAACACCACGATCACGCAAAGAATAATACCGATGATGATAGACTCTTTCACGTCATACACGTTCATTTGAATTGGACGAGACGTATCGCGGACCATTGTGACCTGGCCTTCGATGTTTTTCTCTTTCAACAGCAAATTTACTTTTTCAATATTCTTTTTCACGTTTTCAGCGACGGCGACTGTATTGGCTCCGCGCTGTTTATAGACATTCATCAAAAGAGCTTTTTGCCCTTTGATACGCCCCATGGTTTTTTGGTCTTCCAGACTGCGCACCACGCGTCCGATATCTTGAACCAAAACCGCTTTATCAGAACCGACGAAGTTCACATTCACTTCAGCGATTTGCTTTAACGAATCAAACTCCCCGTTGGTACGTAAAGTTGTTTCGTCTTTCGGGTTCTCAATTTTTCCAATTGGAATATCTTTAGATGTATCCAAGATACGTTGAGACACTTGCAACATTGAAATTTTACGATCTTGAAGTTTATTTTTATCGACAAGAACGTGAATCTCTTGCTTACGTCCCCCGAAAATATCCACCTGACCTACGTCTTTGATACGTTCAAACTGCGGCTTGATGGTTTCATTGGCTAGATCGTAAGCCTTCCCGTCATCCAAGGCGGACGTGATCGCCAAAGTGACAATCGGCTGATCGGCAGGGTCAAAGCGGCGAATGACCGGTTCATAAATATCTGTCGGAAGATCCCGACGAATATTGCCGATACGATTGCGCACTTCCTGCTCGACTTCTTTAATGTCCGTGCCTAATTGGAACTCAAGAACAATCACTGCCACACCATCAAGGTTGTTGGACGTGAGTGTTTTTAAGCCGGAAATACTTCCTACTTCATCTTCAATCAACTTGGAAACTTGCTTTTCCAAATCCAGAGGCGAAGCCCCCGGATAAGTGATCTGCACAAAAAGAACCGGGAAAGTGACGTCTGGGAACATATCCACGGGCATCTTGCGCAACGAGAAAGCACCTAGAATCAACATCAAGATGACAATACAAGAGATAAAAATCGGTCGTCGAATAGACAGACTTGGTAAATTCATGGTTACTTCTCCTCAATGACGACAAACAAGCGTCCTTGAGCCTCCATTTTTCTTTGTTCAGATTTCAATCTTGCTAAATTCAATTCCGCAACGCCTGCGTCTTCTTCCGCATTGATCACGTTCGCTGTGATCGAGCGTCCTTTATTAAAGAGATCCGTTTGTGCCTTCGCCGCCGACGACTGCAGTCGAGAAACTTCTTCTGCGGATTCGATACGCTTACTCATCTCTGAATATCTGCGGTTGAGTTCAATCCACGAGCTGTCGCTTTCAAAAAGTTTGCGCTCGCTTTGCAATTTTGCAGCAAGGGCTTTCTTACGAGCGGCCTCACGCGCGGCATTCTTCGCACCAATGTCAAACGGATACGTGAGTTTCAAACCGACCTTTGTTGTCGGACGATCCGTATCAGTCCAGTTCTGGGTCGCCTCATTCATATCAGGCTCTACAGAGTTGGTATTGTAAGATCCAGAAAGCACCAGATCCGGACGAAGTTGGTCTTCGGTTTCGCGAGCCTCTAGAGACTGGGCTTTTGCATCTAAAGATGACAAGTAAGCATCCAACGCCACAACACGGTTGCCTCCACCATTGCCATCCACCATCGAACTTAAAGAACGACGTTGCGAAATATTGCCCGTCAACTCAGGAAGAGCTTTATCATCTGCATATTCCAAATAGTCGCGCACTTTTCTTTTTGCCGAGGCCATATCATCTTCGATAGACACCAACTGAAGTTGTCGCCCCGCCACCAGAGCTTGCGCCGAATAGAGATCCGCACGATCGCTGATTCCGTCATTCACTCGACGGCGTGTCCAGTTCTCAATACGCTTTGCTCTTTCAAAAGAAGCCTGTCCGATTTTTAAATTTTCAAGCGCATAGAGGTAGTCCCAGAACGCGGACTCCGCACCAACTAGAAGAAGTTTTTTCTGCAAATCAAATTGGCCTGTGGCTGCTGCTGTCGCCGCATCTTGACGCTCCCAACGCAAGCGAGTCCCGTGACCAAAAAAGTCTTTCCACAAAGATTGGCTTAACCCTACACCCAAAGAACCCACACCAAATTTTTGGAACTGAGCTGCTTGAGGTCCTGAGATTCCGGTATTTTCAACTTCATAAGCCGACGCTGAAACACTGGCCGTCGTTCCTGTCGAAAACTTCTTTCCTAATCCCAAAGAATAGCTTGTTGTCTTGGATTCTGATGCGCCAAGAATCGCAAACTGACTGAGGGGGCTTTTATCATTGATATACCCAGCTTCTGCCGTGAGTACTGGAACCAGCTCAATGTCTCCCGCGACTTTTCCCAGCTCTGCCGTTTCGGTAGCCACTTGCAAAGACTGAGCGGACTTATTATTTTTTTCTACTTCCTTCAAATACTCCTGCAAGGTCATTGCAAAGGAATGAGGTTGCCACGCCAACAAAAAAAGACCTACTAAGGCTCCCTTTTTCATTTCAGTATCCCTTCTAAAAACAACATTGAAATCTGATTCTTAAATTCTTGTCTTTGCTCCGGCATTGCATATAGCCCCTGATTCCAGGAACAGTTGCAATCCAAAAGATTGAAGTAACCCATCATGCCTTCCACCAAACAAATGATGAAAAAACGCGGATTCACTTTTTTATTCACAACGCCCGCTTTTTGTCCGCGGGCAATGATGGATTCAATTTTCTCCCCGGCATTGGTCATCATGGATTCATGAATCTCGCGAGAGAACGGCAAGCCCGACAACTTTTCCCGGGTCATAATCTTTGCCATATGGGGATTCGCCACGCGCATATCAATAACTGTATCTACCAACGAGCCGATCGCACGCTGAATGCTTTTGGCACTCACTTCATCTTGCTCAAATTCATTTACGACAGCTTCGATTTGCCCAAAGATCCGCATGACGAATTCTTGAATGACCGTTTTATAAAGACTCTCTTTACCGCCGAAGTAGTAGCTGATCAGACTTAAATTAACGCCGGACTCTTTCGCAATATCGCGAGTGCTTGTGCCATGCAGGCCTTCATTGGCAAACAGCACAGTGGCAGCTTCAATAATTTTTTGCCGCGGTCCTAACTCCTCAGGACTGAGCTCATTGATTTGATTCATGGAGAAACCGTAATTTAATCACTTGATTTAATCAAACGTTTTAATCATTTGACCAAATCCTAACAAAATACAAAACAAATTTGTGGTTAGCAGAGATAAAACTTTACGGGATGAAGTACAAGGTTAGAAATGCAAAAACCCCGATTTCTCGAGGTTTTTTCTATCTATATATAAGTATAAATCCTGGGACTTAAACTATTTAGAAGCTGCGCTTTCAGTCTTTTGGCAATCAGCACATTTTTTATCCAGAGCACATTCGCCGCCCGCACATTCTTTTTTAGCTTCTGTGTGTCCGCCACATTTGCAGCCTGCGTGGTCGTGAGATTTGTGAGCACAAGCGCCCATCATCAAAGTAGCTACTGAAGCCAAAACGATCATTTTGAAATTCATGGTGTCCCCTTCTTTTAGTTCGGATAATTAAGCTTAGCGATAAACTAAGTGCCCACACAAGGACTCTTTTGCCTCTCAGCAGACTTATGTGAGGAGAACTATATATTCTTTACATGAATAATATTATGCGAAAAAGAAAGCATTAAGTCTGAGTAAATATTGGGCAAATAAGCCTGTTAATAGGCACTTAACGCAAAGCATGTAAAAACAACACAATCCTGACAGAATGTTTTGTTGAACAAATCCCCGACTTAATGCTTATATGTGTCCGATTCGCGGAGGGGGAAACCGAGAATGAAAAAGATCAATCACATGATTCTAATCATGACGTTGCTGGTGGCGACGGCTCAAGCAGAGACCGCGCAAACAACAACGACTCCATCAAAGCCTCAGCAAATTTTCAGTGAATACTACACAGTAGATGAAAGAGGCGCAGGCGCCGCGAAAGCTTTCACCTTCGTGGCCGTTCCCCAAGAATTCGGTGCTGACTACTTCCTCTATGCAGCAAAAAGAATCGTCATCAATCTTCTTAAATGGACTTTGCACGACGAACAACGCCCCCTTCCTGAAGAAGACTACATCCGCAAACTTCACTTTGGCCGCTGGATCAACGATCCGACAGACGATACGTGCATGAACACGCGTGCGAAAGTTTTGGTCCGTGATAGCGAAGACGAAGTTACTTATCGCAACGACAAGAAATGTGTCGTTGAAGGTGGTCGCTGGCTGGACAGCTATACAAATCAAGAGCTGGTTTCTTCACGTCAAATTCAAATTGATCACATGGTTCCTCTGAAAAACGCTTATCTTTCTGGCGCTTTCAAGTGGGACTATAAAACTCGCTGCCTTTACGCCAACTACATGGGCTACAAAGATCATTTGATCTCTGCAGAGGCTCATCAAAACATGGCCAAAGGCGATCGTGGTCCTGAAAAATATCTTCCTCCAGAACTTTCCTATCGCTGCCAATACGTAAAAAACTGGCTGACAGTAAAAACAATCTGGGGTCTTAACATGACCATGGATGAAGTTCAGGCCATCCACGAAGTGGTAACGAACTACAACTGCCCCATCTCTGACTTCCGTATCACTAAAAAAGAACTCGATGAACAACGTCAGTACATCAATGAAAATCTCGAGTTCTGCATGATCAACAAGAGATGATCTTCCCTATCCTCTTTGAGGACGAGTACTTTATAGCTGCGGAGAAACCCTCCGGCCTTCCTTCGCAGCCCACCGTCGACAAACGACGTCCCGATTTTTTCACTCAATTTAAAAAACAACTGCAAGAAGAGCGCGGTAAAGATTTTTATCTCGGACTCCATCACCGTTTGGATCGCGACACTTCCGGCGTGATGATTTTTACGAAAAACAAAATCGCCAACGAACCTCTGGCGGAGATGTTTAAAAAACACAAAATCCAGAAGACCTATATTTGCCTTACGAAACTTCACAAGTGCCCCGAACAATGGGAAGTAAAAAATCACTTGGCCGAAGAGCGCGATCCCGTTCTAAAAAAAATGAAAATGAAGTCTGTGCGATCTGGTGGAGACAAAGCGCACACTCTTTTTCGCAAACTAAAGACTTTAAAAAAAGGTCTTTTGATTGAGGCAAAACCTCTTTCAGGTCGTATGCACCAAATTCGTGTCCACCTCGCAGAAGCGGGACTGGGGATTTATGGCGACGACATCTACCCGGCACCCAAAAACCCGCAAGCACCAAGACTTATGTTGCATGCAATGAGCTTAGAATTTACTCATCCCTTCACTCAGGCATCTTTGAAGATTGAGTGCCCGATCCCAGAGGATATCGAGCATTTCCTGAACACTCTGAGCTAACTATTGACCTTTGTGGCAAGAAATGTTCAAGTTGTCTTTCGCGTGCCCCGGTGGCGAAATTGGTAGACGCACAGGACTTAAAATCCTGGGCTTCCTTTACAGGGGCGTGCCGGTTCAATTCCGGCCCGGGGCACCATTCCTAATTCTCGAACTGCCATGATTCCATGGAAATAGATAATAAGGGAGTTAAATGAAAACATCGCTCCAACCTACGCAAGACGCTCTTAAAAATTTAGAAGAAGCTCTTATGATCAGTAAGCCCACTGATTTAGAACGCGATGGAACTATTCAACGTTTTGAACACTGCTATGAAATCATGTGGAAAGCTGCGCAAAGAATTTTAAGAGAGAATGAAGTTCAGGCAGAAACTCCAAAAACCGTTTTTCGTGAGCTGGGTCGAATGGGATGGATTCAAAACGTTGAGGACTGGTTAGCTTTTCAAAAAGCTCGAAATGAAACAAGCCACGAGTACGGCTTAAAACTTGCCTTACATAGTTATGCATTGGCAAAAAAATTTCTGCCTTTGGCCCAAGGTCTTTTCACAATTCTTCTTGAGAAAAGCCGTGATTAAACCTCTGGGGCTTTCGGAATCTCAAAATGAATTTATTGAGAATGTTCTTAGAGATTTTCTCAAACAAAAAACACAATTCACGGTTTCAATTTTTGGTTCACGAGTTCGTGGTGGATATCGTCAGTATTCGGACCTTGATTTATGGATTGAATCAGTACCCCCGCTTGATCGTACTGAAGAAGCAGACCTACGGAGCTTATTTGAAGAATCCGAGTTGCCTATCAAAGTCGATATCGTCACTCCTGAAACTTGTTTGCCGTCTTATTTAGAGAATATCTCTGCAGAGAAAAAGATCTGGCTAAATAAGTACTAGGCTTTATCTCCATTTTAAGGACCCGGTGTATGACCTGTCATCAACTAGGGTTCTTCGCTTCTACTAAGTTCTTTTTCCCTGCGGAACTCGCAACAGAGGAAGGAATGGTGCTCGTGGTTAGTTCTCATTTTTTGAGGTGGCCGTTCCCCTTGGGAACGTGCCTTGAATAGATTAATTAGCACTAAGGATTTTCTTCGCTACCTCATAGGCATCATCACCTGGAGATACTTTTACATTCGGTGTAAACCCAATTCTTTCAATAAAACGATGATCATAGTACTCGCTATACTGAGTCGGGATCCTAATTTTAATTTTACTATTGGGCAAAACCGCCATACCGACATTTGAAAAATGAAAAGTTCCACTGGTATTTTCCCCAACTGTCTTTACATGATTATGCCACTCAAAAGCCGCAATCGTAAACTCGCAACTCGATACACATGCCCTGTCCATTAAAATATAGATCGGTTTGTTGTAACCTGTAATAGGATCTGATCTTTTCCCGATTCCCTTATCTGTACGGATGAACTCTGTGGGTAGCTGACCTTTTAAAGCCATGCTGTAACGTTCTTTAGAGTCGCCGAGTTCCTCAACGACATGCTCTGGAATTTTGTCACCCAGGTATTTCTTGTTATTGATTTCAATCTTAATTTTATTAATAGCTAATGCTAGAGTCTCCGGGGTTTGACTGCGATACTGACGTTTTATTGGATGCTCAAAAGGATGGCCAAATAGCAACTGCGCAAGCTCCATCCCCTTAGCATCATCACCTCCTGAATTTCCTCGAAGATCCAAGACAACTGCATCTGTATTTCTTATCTTAGTGGAAACTGAATTTATAAAGCCCTTCCAAACTTCGTTTTGGCTTTCAGGAAAACTGGTTATCGATATATATAAAATTTTTTTCTTTCCCAATCGATCGATTCGAGCCGCCCAAACTTTTTCAAGATTTCCAATGTTATTTGCACCTACACGTCCAACATCCAATTGAAATTGATCACGACGTTTCTTGCTTACATTGCCTTTGTAATAGGCCATAAGGTGATTGTCGGGAATTAAAAAAAGTGACTCATCAATTTGATTATGAAATTCAGCAACCGTAGATGGCTTGGAAATTTGCTTCAGAGTTGCAATAACTTTGGAAAAAGAGTCTCCGGGCAGGTACTCCCGACCACCATATCCTTTCGAAAGTGCAAAAATAAGAAAATCAATATCCTCCACCGCCTGCTCTGGAGATAGCTTTTCAGGAAAAACCAATGAAGTTTGATCTGAAATGATAAGATCTTCCGATGTCCATTTTTTTGGCTTCATCGACTGGCAAGAGCACAGAATAAAAACAACCATCAATGCGAATTGTGTTTGTAAGATTTTTGTCCGCATGAATTTATTTTCACATGCTGGAAGTCCATGGTCATCAATTTAAATTCACTGACGAAAAGCCAACTTGAAGTCCAGACCAGGCTATTCATAGCTGCAATTAAACCGAAGAGAAGTCAAAATGAGAGTATCAAGGAGATCTCATGTCGAAATATTTTCTGGTGTTTCTTGCTCTTCTGACAACTCACGCTTGCAGCCATAAAAATTCAGATTCTCATTCTGCTGCTCGTTCTACTGCTTCTCTGAACGAGCTGCTTTCAGAATCTGTTTTCCAAACAACGAATTTGCAATGGCTTAGGAACTTAGATTCTCAATACCAAGCAGCCGCTCTTAGTCCTACAAACTGTGCACAAAATATGAAGAACCTTGTCGAAAGCGTTGCTCGCTTTAATCCAGCTTTGCTACAAAAGTCCTGGATTGAATCGTACGGTTCCATTGCCATCAAAGATTTAGCTAATTTCCGCTTTACCGCCAACACCCAGATTTCTCAAGTGCCGGTTTCGTGCCGTGTTTATGCCGGAGATCTTTTTGGACGTTTGAGAGACATCGAAGACTATGTCGGGGAAACTTACTACAAAATCCACCCCCTCCAAGGTGACAAAGTCGATTTCAAAAAACAGGCCGTGCCTCTTTTAGAAACAACAAAGTACAACCCCTACCATCTCAATCCCAAGTACAAAGATTTCCAGTTTCAGCCTGGAGACATCATGATCACTCGAGGGATCTCTTTCATGAGTGCCGCCATTGCTCAAAGCACAACCCTGCCCTCGAAATTCAGCCATGGTGTCTTCGTCTATGACGACGGGTCAGGAAAAATTCAGACAATTGAATCTTACATCCAGACGGGCGTTGAGTTTTTCTCTATCGAAGATGCTCTAAAAAACGAAAACGCTCGCATCATGGTTTTCAGAGCCAAGGACCCAAGCTTAGCGCAAAAAGCCAACGATATGATGGGTGAAGAAATCAAAAGTCGTCGTGATAAAAAAACAGGTTCTTTGACTTATGACTATGATGCGAATATCGAAGACCACAGCCGCCTAACATGCATCGAAATTCCTTACGCTGCATTTGAGTTGGCCTCTAAAGACAGCGTCAAAATGCCTCAAGCCCCGTCCGAAATGATGTTAAAGAAAAAAGATATTACTCAAGGCTTGAAGGTAAAACCCGGCCCGATCTTTTCCCCTTTTAACTTAGAAACAGATGATCGTTTTGAGTTGGTGGTTGATTGGACGGATTACCGTCTGTCACAAGATCAGCGCAATAAAGATCTTTTGGTTCGTAAAATGTTTGATCTGATTGAAAATGAAGACTACGTGATCCAGGAAAATATGAACTCAATTGCCGCGCGTGCGATCTGGAAATCTCGCAGCATTAAACCTCTTTGGAGTTTGCTCGGCGGGTTTGGAAACCTCAATAAGCTGCCAGCAGAAATGCCTTTGCAGCAAATCACTATTACAGCCAAGCTCTATAAATCTGCGGGGATTTTCTTACAAGCCCTGCGTGACTGGCAAGCTAAAACCCCTGGTAAGATCTATACCAATCAAGAAATCCGTCGATGGTTGGACGAGTACGTTGCTCGCGACAGAGAAAACTACATCCAAAGAAGAAGAGCGGATCTACATATTTACTTCCGCCCTTTTAGTTTACGACAACAACACTTTGGTGAAGGCGCTTAAACGCGCCTTTAAGACCAGAACCCCGCCGATTTTACGCCTCAGAATTGCACATTATTTAAGTATTGACTTAATTAAGTATTTACTTTATTATGTGCCATATGAATGCCTTTGCAGCCCTATCCGATGATACAAGACGAGAAATAGTAAGGTTGGTCGCCAAAAATGGTGAACTGACCTCCACAGAGATTAGCCAGAGTTTCAAGATGAGCCCTCCGGCCATTTCCCAACACCTTAAAATCTTAAAAGAAGCTAAGGTCCTTCATATGAAGAAAGACGCCCAAAAACGTATCTACAGCCTCAACGATTCAGGCCTCCATGAGGTCGAAGACTGGCTGTTAGACATTAGAAACTTATGGAACCAACGCTTAGATAATTTAGAAAAGTATTTGCTCAAAATGAAAAGGGAGAAATCTCGTGAAAAGAAATAATGTCGAAACGATTATTGAAGGCAATAAGGTTATTTATAAAAGATACTTCGACGTTCCTGTGGCTCTTGCCTTTGAAGCGTGGTCGTCGCACGAGCATCTTTCCCAATGGTGGGGCCCAGACGGCTTTACGATAACAACAAAGAGCTTGGACTTTTCTAAAAACGGAATCTGGGAGTTCATTATGCATGGACCCGATGGCCACGATTACAAAAACAAGATTCAGTTCACAGACATCAAAAAACCTGATTATATTCACTACAAACATCTTGGCGATGGTGAGGATGATACCGACGTCCACTTTCACTCGAAAATATCTTTCGAAGAGGCTGGTGAGGGTACAAATCTAACGATGGAACAGATCTTCCCAACGAAGGAAGAGCTTGAAAGAGTGAATAAAAAATACGGCGCCATCGAAGGCGGAAAACAACACGTCGGCAACCTGGCTAAATACCTCGATACTTTAAAAGGAAAAAAGTAGTATGAGAATTTTTTTACTAATTCCCCTAATCGTTCTTGTGGCTTGCGCGCACTCCACGACCACTTCTACAAACAAAGTGCAAATGGGATATGCCCCCGTCAATGGACTTAAACTTTATTACGAAATTTACGAGCCGACAGGGCAATTGCAAAATCCCGTTCCACTTCTTTTACTTCATGGTGGTGGATCGACCATAGAGTCCAATTACTCTAAGTTCATTCCCCTTATAGCGAAACATCGCCGGGTCATCGCCATGGAGGAACAAGGTCACGGTCACACTGTCGCGATTGATCGTCCGTTTACTTTTGATAATTCCGCAAAGGATGCGGCGGCTTTGCTTGATTTTTTAAAGATCGAAAAAGCTGACATCATGGGATTTAGCAATGGCGGGACGATTGCACTGAGAGTGGCACACTTTCATCCAAACAAAGTGAATAAACTTGTTGTCGCCTCAGCTCAATATCGCCGCGATGGAATGTTCAAAGGATTTTGGGACGGAATGAATAAAGCCTCCATGGCCGATATGCCAAAACCACTCCTTGAGGCCGATCGAAAAATCAATCCCGATCCCAAACATCAAGAGCAGCTCTTCTTACAAGACAGCAAACGCATGCAGGGGTTTAAAGATATCCCCGAAAAAGACATGACAGCGATCTCGGCCCCAACCTTGGTTCTCCTTGGCGATCAAGATGCCATCACCGTTGAGCACGCTCTCAGAATGTCACGGGTGATTCCTCACGGACGCTTAGCTGTGATACCGGGAAATCACGGCAGCTATCTTGCTGAGGTCGCCGCCAATGCTCCGGCGAATAGCGAGATTCCTCAGGCCACAGCTTTGATCATCACTGAATTTTTAGATATGAAATAGTATCAAAGAGCCACTGATCTATTCTTCAGTGGCTCTTTAAACTCATCCCGCATTTCTCAACTTATTTTTTCTAAACTCCACAACATGATCAATGAGGCCGAAGGATTTTGCATCCTCCGCACTCAAATAGTAATCCCGCTCCATAACATTTGCTAAGTGCTCGGCGGTTTTTCCGGTGTGGGTGGCATAGATATCAATCATTTTCTTTTTTGAGCGCACGAGTTCTTTGGCGTGAATTTCGATATCAGTCACTTGACCTCCGATTCCACCGTCACCCAAATGAGGTTGATGCAACAAAATGCGACTGTTCGGCATCGAATACCTTTTACCAAAACTTCCGGCCATTAAAAGAAATGATCCCATACTGGCCGCCATTCCCAAGCAATAAGTAGCGACATCGCACTTAACAAATTGCATGACATCGTAAATAGCCAAACCGGCAGAAACAGAACCTCCTGGGGAATTAATATAAAGATGAATGTCTTTTTCTGGGTCATTGACCTCCAGAAACAGCAGCTGAGCCACGATGGAATTGGCAACTTCGTCATTAATGGCAGTGCCTAAAATAATGATTCGATCCTTGAGCAACCTTGAATAAACATCATAACTTCTTTCACCCGCAGATGTGGACTCGATAACGTAGGGATTAATAGCCATAAAGAACCTCCTTCTTGATAATAAGTGAATAGTCATTTACTATCTAGAAATATGGGACGACTAAAAAAAGTCAGTGATTCTGAGATATTACTTATAGCCTTTGAGATCATTTCCAGTGAGGGATTTGAGTCATTTACTTTTGAACAGATATCAAAAGCGACGGGCCTTTCCCCTGCGGCTCTCGTTAAACGATTCAAAACGAAAAGACATCTGGCCTATTTAGCCCGAAATCGGAAATGGGACGAGAATATGGCAAAAATGAATGCCGCCAAAGTCTCTGAATTCAATGGCCTTCAAGGAATTTTCGAATTCATTCGCCTGATCGCAAAAAGTGTGGATTCAAAAAGACTGGGTGAACACTTGCGGTGGCTTGGAACCGAAGCTGATGATCCCAAGGTCAGGAAAAAAGTCGCTTCCTACTTCGCAGAAACTCGCAGCATTTTCCGTCGTCTTGTCGAAGAAGCCGTCGCAAATCACGAGATGAAAGTAATGGATCCCGAAGACCTCGCCATGACTTTGGAAGCCTTGCTGCAAGGCTCGATTTTTCAATTTGGTTTTCTCAATGAAAAAAATATTGAGCGGCATCTTTTGAATCGATTTCGCTCAGTCCTTCAGCCGTTTACAACCAACTAACTTAAGGTCGAAGCGAATTCCCGTAAGAAAGACGGAAAGCCAGGTTCTTTTGCAAGAACCTTGAGGAAATCAAAATCAAAAAGATCCTCAGGCGGCGTTTTGATTCCGGCTAAGCGCAAGTGGAAACTTGTTGTCTGCACACGGAAGCGTTCGCTTAAGTTAAAAGCAATCTTACCAAGGGCTCTGAGAGTCTTGATGTATTTGGGATCAAGGTTCTTCTCCGTCACCAGACGAATCATTTCCTGAAACTGACGATCTTCAATAGCAGGTCTTAAGAAATTTGCTTGAAGATAAGCTAGAACCATAAATTTGATCAGAACATCTGCGCCAATTTCATTCATGGCATTTTTGAGATGAGTCCGGCTTTCAAACTCGCACACGTAAGAATTCATTTCATAGAAAATGCGGTGAACGGAATCAGCTGCATCTATAACACCTAAAAGCTCGCAGGTGTTTGAACAAGATTCTTCAAGAAGCATTCTTAAAACAAAACGACGTTGTGATTCCAAATCACCACTTTCACGAACCGGTCCCAGATTTTTTTGCGCGAGTAAACGAACCACACCATGACAAGCTTCATGAAAAACAAAATTCTTTTTTAAATTGCCGTCGACGTCTTCCCAGGAAAGCGCTTCAAGCTGAACGGCCGTCATACTTTCGAACGCGACAACATTGTTCGAATACGGAAAGACCTTGGTCTTTAGCAGAGCTTCTAGTTGCAGAAGGGGAAAGGTCTCATAAGCCTCATCGCGCTCGGAACTAAACTTATAACCACCCCAAAGAGCGGCCTCACGGATTTTTTCAAAGATGCGATTGTGGGCCATCAAATAGCCATCACCAAAACTTCCAGAAAGACCTTGGGATTTAAATTTCCGATGCTGTTCAAAAAGGCGGCTGATCTTCATGGATCTACCTTACGATCTTTTCTTAAGCTCGACAAAAAGATTCTGACACTCAATGCACCCATTTTCGCTTTCTGCATGATTATTCAGAGCTTCTTCATACCAAGGAACCCGTGCGTTGAATTTTTCTGCAAGCCATGCCGTCGGCGTTGGGTATTTACGCTGGGCGTACTTCAAATCTGGGACATACAGACTCGCTCCATCCCAGGGTTTCCTGAGAAAGACCATGCCGATAAAATTTAGATCCAACAAAACCAGGAAAGGATAAGCCCACCACCAGCCAAGCCCCCGGATAATATTGGACCACTCCCCGATTCCCATCAGATCCGGGAACTTCCAGCGGCCCGCTTCATCATTCAGATTGTTTTGGTGAAAGAATCCTCTTTTAAACATCTGCCAGAGCCAAGACTTAATCTGCTTCTTTTTACCTAACAGAGCAAAAGCCAGAATCAATCGGCTGGCTTGATCGCGACTAAAACAGCGAGGGTCCGTGTCCCAGGTATCCCCATAAGGAGATCTGCGATAAATACCGGGATGGACTTCGAGTCGACTCACGATAGTTGAATACAAAGCTTCGGCTTTATCCGCCTGTCCCGTCAGACAATACAAGGCACACGCTAAGCCCGTTCTATGGGCGGAGTCTCCATTGCTGCCATCTGCTTGAACATAAAGCCCCGCGGAATCAATCATGGCCTTAGCTTAACTCCCTTTTGCAGATATTACCATGCTCCCAATGAATATTTAAATAAGACCAATGCACTGGCAAAACCGCGGCTTTCTAAATATAAGAAGCCTCTCATTTAAAACTAAAACTAGGAGCTTTTATGAAAACGGTCCTTGTCCTTCTTACGACTCTTGTTTCTACAAACTTTGCCTTCGCATCGGCGAATTTGAAATGTGCTAACTTTGCAGAAAAAGAAGCTGCGAAATATGCCGAGATGTCTTTGAAAGAATTCAGAGAAACGATGTCTGTCATTTGGTCTTGCAAACACAAAGCAGACCCAAAACTTGAAGAAATCCAATTTGGAGATGGCAGTGGTCTTACGGGCGTGACAATCCGAATTGTAAACGGCAAATGCACAGTGACGGATATCTACTCTGGACAAGATGACCAAGATGGCGATGCCGCTTGGGATGAAGCCAACTGCCTTTAATCTTGTGACAACCCGAACTTTGAAAGGCGCTTCCAGTCTTTCAAAGTTCGCACATACAAGACTTTTCCTTTTAAATTGTCTCTTGCAAAAATACGCAAAAGCTCGGGACGCATCAGTTTGTGCACGCGCCACAAAGTTTTATAGAGCTTCACAGTATGAGCAAATGTCAGTTCATCGCAGCCCTCTGGCAGCTCTTCCCGCCTGGACCAAAGATTCTGAATCTGTCTTTTCGTGCACCACCAATAGTGCCGCCACAATGGAAAATCGATAAACACCACACGGTCTGAAGCTTGAAATCGTTTTTCGATAATATCCAAAGGACCGTAGCCATCGATAATCCAAGAGTCCTGCTCTTGAACCTCTTTCAGAATTTGAATAGATTCACGATGAGGTCTGATTTGCATTCCCTTAACAAACTGAATCGCATCCACATGAGTTAAAGGCAGATTGTGAATTTTCGCCAGATGACGACTGAGAGTGGTTTTTCCTCCTCCAGCATTTCCAACAACCGCAATTTTGCGAAGGTCTTTTGAATCCAAACGAACAGCCTTTCACTTCACATCACAAGACTGGCAATCACGACAAAATGAAAAGCCGCAGCGATAATCACAAGAACATGAAAGATCTCATGATAACCAAAAACTTGCGGCGCAGGATTGGGACGCTTCAAAGCATAAACCAAAGCTCCCAGAGTATAAATAATTCCACCAATCAAAAGAGCCGTCACACTCCCCTGACCAAGAGCATTTTTAATCTCGGACATATAGGGAACAGCCAGCCATCCCATAATGATATATAAAATGGCCGCCAGCCACTTCGGTGCTTTCACCCAAAACAGAGATTGAATCACACCAATGGCTGCCGCAATCCAAATGATGGTTAAAAATCTATTTCCCGATTCTCCCGAGATTGCCAACAACGCAATCGGAGTCCCGGTGCCTGCGATTAAAATAAATATCGCAGCGTGATCCAGACGTCTCATCCACATACGCGCTTCCGGTTTCCACTGCGGGCGATGATAAAGAGCACTGATACCAAACAGTCCTGCAAGACTTAACGAATACACGATATTCGCAATAAGAGCTTTGACGTCGTGACTTGCCGCAATCAGCATTGCACAGGCCCCCAAAGCAAAAAAGAACGCTGCCTGATGAAAATGCCCACGCAACAGAGGTTTCGTCACCGCTGATAAATCCGTTTTCATAGTTCCTCTCTGAAGAGCCCCTTGACCAATAAGAATTCTATTTACATCATACAAGTGGAATTGAGGACATTGTATGGAAATTCGCAGAAAGAACACCAGCGTTGAAGAATTAAATTCTTTAAGCAAAAACACCATGGTCGAACACTTAGGCATTCGCCTCACCCGTATTGAGGACAACCTACTTGAAGGTGAAATGCCCGTCGACCACAGAACTCACCAAGTATTTGGAATTTTGCATGGGGGCGCTTCTGTGGTTCTTGCGGAAACTCTTGGCAGTATTGGCGCGCAACTTTATGCTCCTGACACTCATCAATGCATGGGTCTTGATATTAATGCCAATCACATTCGTGCCGTTAAATCTGGCAAAGTCATTGGCCGTGCCGTTCCAATCCACCTTGGCCGCACCACTCAAGTTTGGGAGATTAAAATCACGACCGAGGATGAAAAACTGGTGTGTATCAGTCGCCTTACTGTCGCCGTTGTTCCAAAACAAAAATAATTTCTAGGGAGGTGACTCTATTTCTTTTGGGGATGGAGGCATCCACTGCTCTTTCATTTCTTTGCAAAAATCTTCAAAGCGCCGTGGTTCTTTTCCCATAAGTTTTAAGAATGTATTTGAGACATTGGAGATCTGTCCTTCTTTGGCAGCGCGATGAATACTCATCATCAAATCAGAATCCCAAGGATCAATACCTGATTTTTGCATGGACTTTAGAGCCACCTCTTCCGTGATGGGCACATAGGCTAGCCGTCTTTGCACTTGGTGAGAAATCAAAGAAACCGCTTCAGCATTTGAAATCGCCCGTTCTCCGGTAAAATCAAAAATATTTTTATGAAAGCGAATCGGGTCTGATAAAATCTTTGCCGCCGCTTCGGCCGCATCCCGCGCATCAAAGAAAGATGTGCGCCCTTCACCTTGGGGTAAATAAAGTGTCCCCTGTCGAATGAACTCTCCCCAAGGAACAATAAAACTTTGCATAAAGATATTGGGGCGCAAAATGCAATAGCGCAAACCGCTTTTCTGTAAAAGATCATCAACCTCACCCTGAACTCTCTGGAAAAGGTAGCGAGACAAGGGCGAAGCCCCCATGCCTGAAACTTTGAGCACAAACTCCACCCCCACGGAGCGAGCCGCGCGAAAAACTTTTTCCGCCTGCACGGACATATCTTCAGCGAAAGGCTGCAAGAAAAAAAGGACGTCAATGCCGCGAAAAGCCTGTTCTAAAAGAGGAAGACTGTCATAATTCATCTGGAGACCCCGAATTCCCGGTGGAAGACGGTCCAAAGAGCGAGAGGCGGCAATAAAGTCAGCCCCCGTCTTGTGTAAAAGCTTTACTAACTCTTGGCCCATAGTGCCACTTGCACCTGTGACCATTATCCGAAGCCCCATGATGGCCTCCTAGGATTATTATGCCGCTTATCGGGTTTATTTAGGCCTGTTTCTTAACAAGAGTCCGCTTGACTCCCCCTAGGTTTCGCGATCTAAATACTTAAGTGAATTTTTTCGCCGAAAACCTACAGGTTTTTAAAAAAGTATTCCTTCCTCTGTTCGCCCTGGTCGTTCTGTCGAGCAACATAGACCAGTACCTGAATCTTCATATCGAAAATGCACTCAGAGACCCTAACGGAGCTCAGCAACAGGTTTATTTCTTCGGATTTCTTTCTATTATCAGCAGCATTGTCTTCCCGGTTCTTTTAACGGCCATCGCTCTTTATGCTTTAAACACTCTGACAGGTTGGACAAAATCCTTGGAAGAGTTTTTAGGGAAAAATCTGAATCAGATTTATATTGAGACCTTGCGTTCCTGGGGAAAGACCCTTCTCTGGTCTTTACTCTTTATATTGCCGGGGATTTGGAAGTTCATTGAATACAGTTTAGTCCCCCTGGTTGTGACATCTTCCACTAAATATGAGGACGGCAAAGAGGACGCGCTCAAAAAATCAGCATCCATTGTGCGCCACAATTGGCTGAAGGTTCTGGGAGTTTTCATTCTCTTTCACCTCTTTGTTCCCGTGATACTGTCGGCCTTCTTTGATTCCTATCGTTTGATTTGGAAGACACCGCTGCAAAGCCTGATTCTTTCAGCGCTCGACACTTATTTGCTTTTGGTTTCAACTCATATTTTGTTCAATATCTTTAGAAGCGAGGTAAGAAAACATGACGCTCATGTTTAATTGGAAAGACATTAAAAATCGTGGTCGCGGTCTCACTTTCGATGACGTGCTTATCACTCCAGCGCGTTCTGACATCCGCTCTCGTCGTGATCCACATCTTACTACAAAGCTGACTAAAAAGATTTCTATCGAAATGCCGATTATCAGCGCCAATATGGATACCATCACAGAGTACGATATGGCTTTGGCTATGAATCAATTGGGTGGCCTTGGTATTCTTCATCGCTTTATCACAACGGAAGAACAAGCCGCCCAAGCTCGTCGTTTGAAGGAAGCTGGAGTAAAAAACATCTCTGCCAGCGTGGGTGTTGGTGAGGAGTTTAAAAGTCGCGCAAAACTTTTGATCGATGCCGGCGTGAATCTTATCACTATCGACATCGCCCACGGTCACTCGGTGCAAATGATGGAAACTTTGAAGTGGTTGAAAGACAATCATCCACAAATCGAAATCATCGCAGGAAATATGGCGACTCCGGATGCTGCTCGCGATTTGATCGAAGCGGGTGCTGATGCCATCAAGGTGGGTATCGGACCTGGTTCTATGTGCACGACTCGTATCATCACAGGTTGCGGAGTTCCACAACTGACGGCTGTTGCTCTTTGCGCTGAAGTTGCAGAAAGCTACGGAGTTCCTGTCATCGCTGACGGTGGTATCCGCACATCTGGCGACATGGTGAAAGCTTTTGCCGCTGGTGCAAGTGTCGTGATGTTGGGAAGCATGCTTTCCGGCACGATCGAAACACCGGGAGAAATTAAAAACGGTAAAAAACAATACCGTGGTATGGCTTCGCGCTCTGCCCAAGACTCTTGGCGTGGTGGCGTTCCAGAGGGTATGGCTCCAGAAGGTGAAGCGACGCAAGTGAATGTCAAAGGACATGTTAAGGATGTGATCCTTGAAGTGGCTGGCGGAATTCGCTCTGGTATGAGTTATATTAATGCGACAACAATTGCTGAAATTCGTGAGAAAGCTCTCTTTATGGAAATGTCAGCAAATGGTATTGCCGAATCTCGTGCCCACGGGGTAAAAAGTTAAGAATGTCGACTTCGGATTCACGACCCATAGGCGTATTTGATTCTGGGATCGGTGGCCTCACCGTTCTTAAGGAACTCGCTTTGCAATTCCCTCAAGAAAATTTTCTTTACTTGGGGGACACCGCTCGTTTGCCATATGGGTCCAAGTCTCCACAGACCATTCGTAAATATTCTGAGCAGAATATTCAGTTCCTTGAAAAACAAAATGTGAAAGCCATCGTCATTGCCTGCAACACGGCTTCCAGCCAACTGACAGAGCATGAGTTCGATGGACTTCCTATTTACAATGTGATCGAACCCGGTTCACAGCGTGCTTTAGAAGTTTCACCCACAGGGCGTATTGGTGTTCTTGGAACTCGCGCGACAATCAACAGCCAGGCCTACACAAAAAAAATCTTAGAGATGAACTCCAAAGCTCAGATCTTTGATCAAGCCTGTCCGCTTTTTGTTCCTTTAGCCGAAGAGGGTTGGGATTCTGATCCGGTGACGAACTTGATTGTATTTCGCTATCTGAGCCCGCTTTTGCAACATCATATCGACACACTGATTTTAGGTTGCACGCACTACCCGATTTTAAAAAATTCCATCGCTCGCGTGACGGGATCTTCCATTGAGTTGGTGGATTCAGGGGAAGCTATCGCCAATTGGCTGACTCGTGATTTCCAGCAAGGACGTTTGGGAGTAAATACTTCCGGCGAGTCTCGTCATATTGATATTATGACCACAGACCACTCCGTTCATTTTACCGAAGTGGCTCACCGTATTTTAAAACCGGTCAAAGCGGACGAGTTCCGCGTTGTGGATCTTTAAATACAAATTTCTAAGGGAAGTTCCTGAAGATTATAAACACTCGCCATGGAGTATCCGTAAGCTCCGGAGTCCATCACCGCGACAAAGTCCCCTTCCGAAACTTTTCCCAAAGTTCTGTCTTTTGCAAAAAAGTCTGAAGATTCACAGATCGGCCCTACTACATCGGCCTTCATATTTTCCTGTGATTTTACCAATGGTAAAATCAAATGATCGGCTTCGTACAAAGAAGGACGAATCAAATGATTCATTCCAGAGTCTACAACCAGAAACGTTTTTGCCGAAGTTTTTTTGATGTACTGCACTTGCGTGATCAAAGCTCCGCAATGCCCTACCAACCAGCGGCCTGGCTCTGATTGCAATTCGCAGTTAAGATCACTCAAGGTTTCCAGAGTGATTTTCGCATAATCGCGCAAGAGACTTTCCTCTAACTCCAGATCCAAGCGGTCATAGAAAATCCCCAATCCACCGCCGAAATCAAAACGCTTGAGGGTTGGAAATTGCTTTTGCAGATCAACATAGATCTTCTTAAGAATTTGCAAAGCCTCTTTGTACCCTGAAAATTCCATCATCATAGAACCTAAGTGAAGACTGACACCCACAAGTTCGATGGAATCTTCATGACTCTTCAGGCATTTCACAAGTTCGGGAATAAGAGAAAGTTCCATACCGAACTTGTTATCTTTAAGACCTGTTGCGATATAGGGATGAGTTTTAATGTCAATGTCGGGATTCAACCGCAAAGCCACAGAAGCTTTTTTTCCCATGCTTTTAGCAAGAGAGCCAATACGCTCCAACTCCGGCAGGCTTTCCACATTGATTTGATAAATACCAAGTTTTAAGGCTTCAGTGATTTCATGGCGCGTTTTTCCAACACCACTATAGACGATATCCTGAACAGAAAATCCACTCTCCAAAGCCCGCTTGATTTCGCCCAAAGAAACAACATCCGCACCTGCTCCCAACCTTTTAAGTCTTTGCAGGATTTCCACATTGGGATTGGCTTTCACCGCATAGAAAAGGCGCGTTGGGCCTAAAGCCCTCTTCATGGCTTGATATCTTTGACTGATAAAATCGAGGTCATAAACATAAATAGGCCGCATATAGTTTGCACACAGAGGCAAAAGAGCTTTTTTTAACGGCCCTAGACACAATTCATTATTAACGTATTCCATGAAGATCCCATGCTAGCAGTTGCTCGTCGTCCGAGTACGAGGTACAGTTTCCCCCAAGAAGGATACTTTGTCATGAAAACTTCTATTTTTACTTACACTTCTAAGGGCATGCCGGTCATTGCCTATGAATTTCACAATGGCGGCCCTGAGGTCCTTATTCTGGGCGGCGTTCACGGGGACGAAGTCGAAGGCGTCATTGCCTCCCAAGAACTGCTTAAAAACTTCATGCAGTCCTTTCCCTACAAATTGAACCTCACTCTGGTTCCTCAGTTCAACTTTGAAGGCGTGATTTTTAAGACCCGTGGCAATGGCAACGGCGTTGATCTTAATCGCAACTTACCAACAAAAGATTGGTCTCCTGAAGTAAAAACTCCACGTTATCATCCAGGTCCCTTTGCGGGCAGCGAGAACGAAAACAAAGGTTTGATTGAATACCTTGAAAAGAAAAAGCCTGTCTTTATTCTCTCTTTGCATTCCTGGCATCCGGTTTTGAACGTCAATGGCGACTGCCGTGCAGTGGCTGAGGTCCTTGCGCAAAGAACTGGATACAAAATTGATGACGACATTGGTTACCCGACTCCAGGTTGCCTGGGTACATTTACAGGACTTGAAAGACATCTTCCGACGATCACTTACGAAATCGAAAGAGGCCTTTCCGCAGAAAAAATTATTGAAATCCACGTCCCAGCGATCATGGAATCACTGAAAGTTTTAGAAAAATAGAGGGAGAGTCTATGCAAACTGAAGTAAATCAAATCTACTCTGACATTCAAAACGGAAAAACCACAGACCAACTTTCTACGAATGAATTGAAAGCCATTTTTGAAACCATTGAAGGCCTTGATGCCGGTCGCATTCGCGTTTGCGAAAAAACCGCAGAAGGCTGGATCACTCACGAATGGATTAAGAAAGCCATCTTGCTTTACTTCCGTACTCAAAAAATGGATGTGATGAAAGCTGGTGACTTTACTTACTTCGATAAAATTCCCGTAAAACAATGGAGCGAAGAAGATGGCGTTCGCGTGGTCCCTCACGCTTTGGCTCGCAAAGGTTCTTTCATTGAAAAAGGCGCGATCTTAATGCCTTCTTATGTGAACATCGGTGCCTATGTCGGATCAGGTACGATGGTGGATACTTGGGCTACTGTGGGGTCTTGCGCACAAATCGGCAAGAACGTGCATCTTTCAGGTGGCGTGGGTATCGGCGGAGTTTTAGAGCCCGTGCAAGCAAGCCCGGTGATCGTTGAAGACAACGCCTTTATTGGCAGTCGCTGTATCGTCGTTGAAGGTGCCGTGATTGAAGAAGGCGCTGTTCTTGGCGCGGGCGTCACTATCACAGCAAGCACTAAAATTATTGATGTGACTGGATCATCTCCGGTGGAATACAAAGGCCGCGTGCCTGCCAACTGCGTTGTGATCCCTGGAACCCAAATGAAAGATTTTGCTGCCGGAAAATATGGAGTGCCTTGCGCTCTTATCATCGGCAAAAGAAAACCAAGCACAGACTTAAAGACTTCTTTGACAGACGCACTTCGTGACTATCAAGTGAGTGTTTAATTACTTCATTCTTAAGGCGTCGGAGGGTTCTACCTCCGCCGCTGTTCTAGCGGGAATATAAGATCCGAACCACGCGATCAAAGCACTGACGACAAGGACTCCAAAGACAAGGCCGTAGTCGACCAAAGCTGGCAATGAGGGATCGTAATAAATTTCTGAAGACACCAATCGCAATGGATTGGCTTCAATATACAAGCTGATTCCTGTTCCCAAGATAACACCTGTTAAAACGCCGACAGAGGCTAAAAGAAATCCTAGCAACGTAAATGTTCGTACCGTTTGCTTCGCAGAAAAACCAATCGTGCGAAGAATCGCGATATCTCTTTTTTTCTGAGAAAGTAAAAGCGCTAACACCGTCAAAATAGAACTGGCTGCGATAATACCCGCAAGACCTAAGAAAGTTCCAATCGTAAGCTTCTCAAGCTTCAGAGCATATAAAAGCGCCGAGTTGCGATCCATCCAAGTTTCCACACTGACATCCGAAAACTTCATAAGATCTTCTTTCACACTCTCAACGGTGCTTTCTTGCGCGAGCCACACTTCAATACCTAACTTACGCAAGCCCTCGTTCACCAAAGAATTTAAAGCCTTTTCACGTTGATAGAAAAGATACTGAGAATCCACATCGGCAAGACTTGTCGTCACAATGCGTTTGATCTTCACACGTTCAAACTTAGGAGTCTCCCCCGGGGGTAACAAAAGACCCGATGGCGACACCACCGTGATATAGTCCCCTTCAAAAACTCCCAAGGACTGCGCCAAGTCCACACCCATAATGACTTCGCCCTCACCAGGCACATCTTGCGGGTCCCAGAAATAGGCCGGAGATTCTTTGTCTTGATTCTTTCGCTCCATTTTTTGAAGCTGTTCAATGAAGTAACCAAGACTCTCTTTCGTCACTCCCCGTGCAATCCCGCCACGAAACTGCCCATCTTGACTGCGCACGATGACGTCTTGAGTTTCGTAAACATAGGCTTTGTTCTCTGGATTTTCTTTAAGGCGTTGAAAAACAGGATGCGCTTCAAGACCTGATGCCGATGAAACACCCGTAGCCTGAACATACAAATGAGGCTCTAGACCCAAGATTCTTTTTTTAATAGAGGCATTCATGCCGTTCATCACGAATAGAACAACCAGAAAAGCCGTGACACTGATGGAGATTCCAACCAAAGACAGCCAGGAGATTCTGCGAATCAAAGCTCCAGCTCTTTTAGAGAAAATAAAATGGCGAAATAAGTGACCGACCAACATCCCCCTTATCATAGGATTTCCAAAGGGGGATTCAAGGTATTTCTAGCGCACGCTTTGTTTAAACAGCTGAAAACCAGCGAGATTTTCGCCCGCGTAGCTACGCACAATGCGATTGTATTCGCCAGAGTCTTTCAGCTTAGTGAGTTCCGCGTTAAAGATGTCTCGCAGCTCTTTTTTCCTAAACGCCACATAAGAAGGCATTTCTGTCGGGAAAAGGCGGAACACCTCGATGTCTTTCGACGTGTCCATTTTGCTAGCCAGTGTCATTCTAAACCAGCCGAAAACATTCTTATCAACAACAAGCGCATCCACTTTTTCCTGCCAGAACGCCGCGCACTGATCCTCTTGTTTGGCGTATTCTTTGTAATTGCTTAGAAAACTTCCATTGGCTTTGGGACCAAAAGTCGTTTTAAAGACAGAACCCAAATCCCGCCACGCATTCAGCCAAGTGCCGACTTTAAGAGATGAAAGATCTTTCACTTCTTTAAGACGAAGATTCTTCTTTTTTAAAGCCACGACATAATTTTCAAAGGAGATATAAGGCTCGGAGTAAAAGGCGGCTCCCTCGGGACCTTGCGCCACTCCAACAACAACATCGTAGGAGTTTCCGTGACGAGCTTCGGCCTCCAATCGCAAAGCCGACATATTGTCCGCTTTCAACTGATAACCCATACGGCGAAGAACCTCACCGACGACCTCAACTTCAATCCCCTTCCATTTACCATTTTCCTGATAAACGTAAGGTGGACGACCTAAGCCAAAGGCCACTTTTAAATCTTTTGCTTCTACTCTATGTACCGCAACGTTCAGGAGTATAATAACGAGACAGCGAAAATAGGATCGCATGTTTCACCCCTGCTCTCGCGAGCAAGGGAACTATCGAACGAACTAGACTATTACTTGAGAGTAATAAAAAAAATTGTTGGGATGAGAATCAAAACGAAACGATTTTCTACTTACTATGAGCAGGCATGCGTTCTGTTGATTCCTCTTCTCTCACTTCGCGAACACTTCCTCGCATAAAGAAGCTCTTTTGCATTGCTTTCAGGACAACAACAGTTTCATTCAAAGCTTCCACCAAGCGAACACTCGCGCCAGGAAGTTCCGTTTCCACAGCCTTCACCGCAGGACCCAAAGCTTTTGTCACTGTCGCCAAGTTTTGCGTCATAACCGCAAGATCTTGCGCTAGCTCTGGATTTTGTTCATTGAGCTCTGGAAGAATCTTATTGATCTCTTTGGTTGTCACAGCCAAGTTGCCAACAAGTTTTTGCACGCCATCATCGTGAGTTGCTTGCTTAGAAAGCTTGATCACTTCCACAGACATCGTATTGAGGTTCTTCACTAAAGGATCTAAGCGGTCAATCACACGAACCAAACTCTCGGCACGGCTTTTATCCGCAAAAGCGTCCATGATAACTTGCATGCTTTCTAAGATACCGCCCAATTTTGTAAGGTAAGAGTTCATATTCTTACCACTCATCAAAGTCATAAGATCCACAGTCTCTAATGACTTCACCGCGCTTTGCGCCGGAATCACTTCAAACTGTTCACTTCCTACAGACAGATCCAAAACTCTTTCACCAATGATAAAAGGACGGATCAATTGCACGGTGCTGTTTTCACGAATTCTGTTTTGGAATTTGCCTAAAACGTAAAAGCCCACACGAATGCGGTTGTCGCTTTCAAGCTCCACGGTCTCAACAGCGCCGGCACGCAGGCCTGACATTTGCACCAAAGTCCCCTGATGAATTCCGTCGGCATTCTCAAACGTCGTCGTATAACGAACTTTCGGTTCGAACCAGCCCTGTTTAATTGCGGCACTCACACCCGTGAGGATCACTCCCAGGATCGCAAGAACAACAAAAAGCCCGGCGACTCTTTCAAATTTATTGAATTTCACCTTCATCATAGATGAACAACTCTTTTCTCAGGATCTACAGCCTGGTAATAAAGCTGTCCTTCATCCAAGTGAATAATTTGATAAGCAAAAAGATTCATAAACTTCTCATCATAAGAACTGATGAAAACATGATTGAAATAGCCCTCTTTACGAAGTCTATGAATATGGTCCACAAAGCCATAAACGCTGTCTTGACCAAGCCCGACACTTGGATCATCCAAAAGAAGAACCTGCGGACGCATCACCAAAGCACGCATCAAACACGCCAGCTTACGAATACGCCCGGGCACGTGCGCGGGTCTTTCATGGGCAAATTTCTCTGCACTAAACTCTTTAAACATTTCATTCACACGTTCTTTTGCTTCCTCCGGAGACACGACTTTGTGATAAAGAAGTGGCAACATCAAGTTATCAAAAAGAGTGCGATTGTTAATCAAACCGCCATAATCAAAAGAGTATCCGATCTGCAAGCGATAAGGTAAAAACTCTTCAAACGACATCTCCACAACGTTTTCGCCGTTAATCAGATATTTACCCGACTGAGGAATTTGCAGACCCGCCAGGATTTGCAAGAGTGAACTTTTGCCTGCGCCTTCTTCGGCTTTCACCCAAAGAATTTCATTCATTGGAAAATCAAATTCCACATTTTGAACAATCGGATCTTGCCCTTCATGAGTGAATGATACACCTTCAAATTTAAGACTCTCGATTTTCATTAGACCACCCCTAAACTGCGAAGTTGATTTAAATAAAACAAAGCTGAAACCATTAAATTAAATATGACGACAAAGATGATACTGTTCACCACGGCCTGAGTTGTGACCTGAGGAACTTCATGGGGACTGCGCTTCACCGACAATCCCTGATAGCAAGAAACAACGAAAATAATCATCCCGCTAAAACCGTTTTTAAGAAGAAAGATTAAAACGTCTTCTTTAGCGAAAGCCTTCATTAACGAGTCCGTATAGAATGAAAACGGCATGTCTTGCACAAAACGAGTGACTAAAAATCCGCCAATCAACGCAATGACGTTGAAATAAAAAGCCAATCCCAGAACGCTGATAATACCACCGAGCACACGAGGAAAGACGATGAAACTCATGGGGTTAATTCCCATGCTTTCCAGCGCTTCAATTTCCCGATTCGCACGCATGTTGCCGACTTCGGATGCGACCGCCGTTCCCGACCGGGCAATCACCACCAAGGCCACAAGCAAAGGCCCTGCTTCCCGCAAAACCATGACAATCAAAAAATTTCCAATCATCTGCGTTCCACCCAAGAGACTTAAGTTGGAAAGCGATTGCAAGATCATGATGGAACCCACGCCCAACGCCAAAACGGAAATCAAAGGAAGGGCTTGGAATCCTGTAAAATAAATTTGCGCAGAAATAACGCCGACAATCTGGCGAAAGCCTTGGGCTTTATCAAGAGCGGTGGCACGAAGAGAAAGATAGACCATCAGGAGGACACGTGCTGTGTACTCCAAATTTTTCGTAACAAATCTTCCTAGCGAATCTATCTGCGCCAGTAAAGAAGTCATGCTAAGTCCCTCGATTTCTCTAAGGACTTATCGGAAATGCTCAGTAAAATGCGATTAGATCAAGGTCCTGTTTTAATAGGCCCACAGAGAGTAAAACAGGGATTTTAGGGCCTCAAAGTTTGTCTCCCAGACCGAGGCCTCGTAGCGTCCGCCGATAATGGCGTGTTTTTGAATGTAGATATTCTCTGGGAACGTCGCTCGAAAAGTTTGATAAGAGCGATACATATGCAATCGGGATGTCACAAGCAAGATGTCCCGGCACTTCAAGGCTTCCACAATCGGAAGGCTTTGCTGGGCATTTCCGTAGGTGGTTTCAGAACGACGATCAAGGACGACATCGTTTTCCGTGAGGTTGCCATAGAAGGACCACACCGGCATGATCTCACGCAAACGAGCGTTGGAATAAACACCAGAGATGATAAGCTTCTTCACGTTTTGGTTGGCGAGAAGATCGAAACCTTCTCGCACCCTACCCGCGCCTCCGGTCAATACGACAGCGCAATCCGCCGTCGGTGTTTTTAGCCAAGACTGCACCGTTTCTTTCTGAACTTTTTGGTATTCGTCGTAAAAACGAAAGACCACAACGCCGCTTAAAAGCAGCAAAGCCCAGAAAGATCGCGATCGCAGCAAAGACTTAGCGATGCGCAATGACTTCAATCTCCACGTTCACGCCTTTTGGCAAAGCTGCCACAGCCACCGTTGAACGCGCTGGCGGAGCTTCTTTGAAAGACTTCGCGTAAACTTCATTCACTGTCGCAAAGTCACCCATGTTCGTGATGAAGATCGTTGTTTTGATAATATTGCCGAAGTTCATTCCTGAAGCAGAAAGAACCGCGTCGATATTTCTCATCACCATTTCAGTTTGAGTTCTGATATCGCCTGTGAAAACTTCGTTTGTTTTAGGATCAATGGAAATTTGCCCAGAGCAAAACAAAAAGTCGCCCATTTGGACTGCTTGAGAATATGGACCCACTGCTTTAGGAGCATTGTCTGTGCTAATGATTTTTTTCATTTTTAAATCCCTTTTAAATTAGAAGTAAAAGATAATACCGGCATTGAACGGACCATCTGCCACTGTTCTAAAACGAACATTGTCAGCAGAGATCACACCCACACCACCTTCAAACGTGAACGCCAAAGAGTCCAAACCTGTAAAGAAGAACTCGCCACCAAAAAGAGCGTTCAATTCAAAACCAGATTCTTTTTCCCCCGCAGTTTCAAAGTTCACAAGTCCTACAGAACCACCCATGTAGAAGTTCATGTTGTCTTCTTTGAAAACCACACGACGCACCCCTGCATTGAAGGAAAACTTAGAATAATCCTTTTGTGTATCAATACCCAAGCCGCCCGTCACAGAAATGTCCGGCGCCAAGTGGTACACAGTCGCCAACTCTGGCAAATCCAATGACGTGTTCTTTTTCACACCCACGCCAAGACGGTTCGTCAATTCCTTAGCCTCTACACTGCCAGCCAATGCCATCAAGCAAAGCGATAGTGTGAGTGCCATCTTTTTAAGCATTATCAACTCCTCTGTTAACAATATTTTAGCCACTTCATTAAATGCAAAACGCGAGGAGGGCGCAAAAGGATTTTGCTTCTTACAAGAGGTGTCATAAGTCACAAAGGACTTCGATCTATCCTTAGATCAGAGACTCGGCGATTCCCGCCAAGAAGGCGCCACTGAAGTTGGCTTGAGAGGTGTTTTCACTTTCCCAAATTTTCTCTTTGAGAAAACGAAATCCCACGCCCGTTTGTTTCATCGTCGTTAAAACGCCTTGATCAATCTTCTCTGCAAACAAGAGGAGTTGCGCCTCGACAGGAAGTTTGTCAGCAGGAACTTGATTTGGAAAACCCTTCTGATCCGCCTGTTCATGGGCGCATACCAAGACGCTTTTGACTTGTTCATCCAAGGGTAATTTTTTAATAAGACAGCGGTTCAATGACAACAACGGATGTCTTTGAAAACTGCTTTGCTCATTCACGGATTTTTTATCTTCTGAGAAGAAATATCTTCTGGTTAGATCTTCTTCCAAATCATAAAGCCCTGCATCCGTCAGCAGACCAGACAAGAACGTCACCATAGGATCACCTTGTCCGCTTTTGATGGCCATAAGAGCCCCATAGACAGCAATCCACGGCGATCTCCAAAAATCAGTAAACTCGCCATTCACAGCTTCGCGAAAGACATCCCAAAGATTTTCCTCACTTCGCATGATCTCAAAAAGTTCTTCCCCGACTTTGCGAATTTTTCCGTAAGTTTCAGACACGTGCTCATGCGAAGCCGACTTAAAATCGAAAAGAATACTCTCGTTCAAATGCAGCGAGTGATAATAAACGGATAAAAAAAGAGCTCGGGCCCGCTTCTTCAAGCCTGCACCGGAGGTATCAAAATAGTTGTTGATATATTGCAGATATTTGTCGCTGTCCTTCATCTGAATGAAGAGCCCCTCGGCTTGTCCCAAACGACCGAACCGATCATCAGAAAGAACCGTGTTACTATAAACCACGGCGAGATATCTTTGATTTAAAGCCAGACGTATAAAAGCTGGAAACGTCATGGTCGTCATCGGAAAAAGATCCGTAGGCTGAATTTCAAAGTATTGTGAACGACAGCGATAGAGACACAAATATTCAAACTTCAAAGTCGAAAAAAATTCCGCCTGAGACAAGGCCGTCACTCGGGAGTTTTGACTGCCTTCAGGATTTTCTCGAGAAAAAGATGCATCCATCACCGTCACAAGTCTTGAACGCGGGAAAAGATGCAAAATATGATCGACCCTGCTAGCAAAATCTTTAAGAGTCTCGCCTTGCTCCTGAGCCAATAAAATCAGTTGCGCCTTCATCAGCTCACTCAAAACTCCCGCAGGAAGTTCCGTATAGGGCAGATGACGGAAAGTAAGGTGATGAGTGGACACAACATGCTTGGCGCGATTTAAAACCTCTTCTGACTGACTAAGAATCAGAAGTTCTAGTTTTTGTCTAAAAAGGGAGGTCGGTCGTTTGTCGCTCATGTGTCTCTATTTAGGAGTTTAATGTACTGAACTAATGACTGCCAACAAAAGTTTTCCTCATTGACATTTTGTGGTCTGGCGCAAATCCTAAATTCTACCAGTATGAGAAAGGATTCCCATGAAAACGCTCTTAATTTCCGTATTCGCCCTTCTTTTGTCTGTAACTGCTTCCGCGGCTCTTCTGACTCCCGAAGGCGCTGGAGAAAAAATCGAAAAGGTTTCTTTGGCGGCATCAGCAACTGCCAACGTTGAAGGCGAAAGCATCAAACTTACATCCGTCGGTGCAGGTCTTCGTGCAAAAAAAGTTGTCTTTGTTAATGTGAAAGTCTACGTGGGCCAACTTTATGTGGCGTCCCCTGCAACTTTCAAAAAGTCAGATGTAGAAGCTTTGGGTTCTCTTAAGGATCAAAAGGCTGTTGCCGTGCAATTGCATTTTGTTCGCGATGTCGATGCTGACAATGTTCAGAAGTCTTTCAAAGAGGCTTTGAAAGCTAACAATATTGATATCGAAGAATCTTCTGTAAAACAATTTCTTGATTCTGTCGCAAAAGGCGGCGAAGCCAAAGAAGGCAAGGCTCTCACGGTCCTTGGCGCCCACCTTAAAGACGGCAGCGAAGCGATTTTGTATGAAACAACAAGTGGCAATCTTTCCGAAATCAAAGGTTCTGCAGGCTTGATTGAGAAAATTTTCGCTATCTGGTTGGGCAAACCTTCTGACGACGGTGTGGCTCAACTTAAAAAATCATTCTTAAAATAATTTTTTAAAGATCCAGAAGTCGGTATCCAACGCCGGCTTCTGTGACAATCACTTCCGGCGTAGTTTCACGCAACTTCAGCTTCTTTCTTAAAGCTCCCACATAGACACGCAGATAGTGCGTATGCTCAACCGCATTGGGTCCCCAAACTTCATTTAGAAGCATTCGATGAGTTACCACTTTTCCCTTATGTTTCATTAACACTTTGAGAATATTGAACTCCGTGGCGGTGAGTTTTACCAACTCCCCCTCCACTGTGACCGTATGCCCTGGCAAATCCACTGTTAAAGGACCACTGATCAAATCTGTTTTCTCAGAAAAGGCGTGCATGGAGTGGCGCAAAGCCACACGCATACGCACCAGCAACTCAGGAACACTAAAAGGCTTCGTGATATAGTCATCAGCTCCCCCATCCAAGGCGCTGATCTTATCATTGTCGGAATCCTGCACGGTAAGAACAATCACTGGCACCTGAGACCAATTGCGAATCTCTTTAAGGACTTCCAGTCCTGTCATATCCGGAAGCCCCAAATCCAAAAGCACAATATCAGGCCGAAGGGACGCCACCATAGCAATCCCCTCACGAGCCAAACTGGCTTCGTCAATATGATAACTATTAGCCTCAAGACTCACTCGCAAAAGTTTACGAATAGAGGCCTCGTCATCAATAACTAAAACTCTTTTTAAGCCTTCTTTCATACTTCCTCCTGCAAAGCTTGAGGTGGTCTTTCATAAGGAAGTTCAATCACAAACTCAGCTCCCGAAGTTCCTTTTCTATTCTGAGCATAAACGCGCCCGCCATGGGCTTCAACAAGAGCTTTTACAATAGCAAGCCCCAGTCCCACACCACCCGTGGCACTTCCTGGAACTCGATAAAAGGCTTCAAAAATCGTTTGCAAATTCTGCTGCGGAATTCCCGGTCCTTGATCCTTCACTCTTAAAAGTATTTTTTTATCCCCGCGTTCTAACTCCACAAATATTTCCGTTTCAACTGGAGCATACCGAACCGCATTGCTTAAAAGATTCAAGAGGACGTGTTCTAATAGCTTCTCATCCACTTGCGCATAACAGGAGTTCACGTCACTCTTAATCACCAATTTATGATGGGCCGCCAGTCGTCCGAGCTTCAAGGGAAGGCCCGACAAAAGATCCACCAAATCCATCCACTCTCTTTTTAAATGAAGAGCCCCTGAATTCAGCCGCGACATATCTAAAAGATTCTCAACCACCTGATTCAATCTCAAAGACGAATCAATAATATCTTGAACCAGTTGCTCGCGCACATTTTCCTGAGAAAAAACTTTTTTATCTAGGACCGCTGAGGCTGACCCGATTATCGAAGTCAACGGTGTGCGAAGCTCATGGGATACCGAGTTCAAAAGGGCTTGATGCAAATTTTCTGAAGCTTCCAGAACTTTCATCTTCTCCGATTTTTGCTGCAAACGCATCCGGTCCAAAGCAAGGCCCGTTTGAGCACATACATTTTCTAAAAAGTTCTGTTGGTCCAATGACAAAATGTCTTTTTCTCTTGGATAAAACAACAAAACTCCGACGGCCTTTTCCTTGGCTTTCAATGGCAAGCTCAGACAACGCGATTCAGATAAAGTCTCTGTCTTCCATCCCGCGTTTTTGCCGTTTTCAAAAGACCACAATGACAGTGCGAAATCCTTGTCGTCGACCTTCGCATCATTAAAAGATCTTCTTAGCAGCGCACCTTCTTCATCGACCAAGAGAATCTTAACTTTCCCATTTAAAAGACCTTCGATACTTTGTGCAGTCGCGAGGCAAACATCCATCACGGATAACGAACTTGAAAACTCCCGCACCAATTCATAAAGACTTCGCGTGCGCTTCTCTCGCCCTTCAAGGTCTTTATCCCGACTGCGAATGCGTGCCGCAAGAACACCGCAAAGCAATGCTACAAGAAAATAGGCAACGCACATCATAAAATCTTCGGGGGCTGAAATCGAAAAAGTCAGAGTGGGTGGAATAAAGAAGTAATTCCAAATCAAGGCACTTAAAGTCGCTGCAAACAGAATCGGTCCTTGGCTAGCAACCAAACCGATTGTCATCATCGCCATTAAGTATATAAAACCGACAGAACGATACCCGATGTAGGGCACCAATAAACCGTTCAAGAAGCTCACACCCACAATAAAACAAAAGGAATACCAGTAGGCCACTCCCTGAGCATCGAACCCTGGAGGAGCCCATTTCCAAATCTTACGAGCAGGCCCTTCTTCCTGACGAATGATATGAACATCCACAGTACTGCTTTTACGAACCAGCTGATCTAACAAAGACCCTTGTCCCTTGATGATTTCCCACCAATGGCGCTGCGGACGTCCCATGATAATTTGCGTGATATTGCGCTCATGTGAAATCTGATGGATGGCTTCGGCGATATTTGAGTTGCGCACCGAGATCACCTCGGCACCCAACTCTCGTGCCAGAGCCAGATTCTTGATCAACATTGACTGGTCTTCGTCGTTAAGTCTGTCGCCAGCATCAATATGCAGCGCCACCCACGGAGCTTCCAAACTGTACGCCATCCTGCGTGTAGCCCGAATCAATCTGCCTGAAAAAGGACTGTGACTAACGGCAACCAACAAACGCTCTTGGGTATTCCAAGGTCCCATAATCTGTTGCACGACCATTTGATCCTGCAAGTCTTGATCGACTCGTTCGGCGGTGTATCGCAAAGCCAATTCACGCAAAGCCATCAAGTGAGTTTCACGAAAAAAATTTTCTTCAGCTCTGACAGCACGATCGCCTTGATAGACCTTGCCTTCTTTCATCCTTTTTAAAAGACCCTGAGCCGTGATATCGATAAGCTCAATTTGATTTGCCAAATCCAAGATAGAATCTGGAATGCGCTCATTGATACGAACACTCGTGATCTGCTGCACGAGGTCCGCTCGACTCTCTAAGTGCTGAACATTCACTGTCGAGTAGACATCAATCCCCGCATCCAAAAGTTCAATCACATCTTGATAACGTTTCGGATGACGTGAACCTGGCACATTCGTATGAGCCAGTTCATCGACAAGAACAATCTGTGGCTTTCTTTTTAAAATGGCATCAATGTCCATTTCTTCAAGAACAGTTTCTTTATAAATAATTTTTCGACGAGGAATAACTTCAAGACCGGCGAGCAATTCTTCTGTTTCTTTTCTGCCGTGGGTTTCAACCACTCCAACGACAAGGTCCGCACCTTGGCGGACCTGTTCAACGGCGGCTTTAAGCATGGCGTAAGTCTTTCCTACGCCCGGACACATCCCGAAGAAGACACGAAAGTGACCTCGATCTTTTTTCTCTTCCTCTTTTTTAATCCCTTCTAAAATTCGGTCGGGATTGGGACGATAATCATCATTCATAGTTGCTTATCCAACGCGAGATTGAGTTTCAAAACATTCACTCGCCTCTCGCCAAGAAGGCCTCCCTGACGACCTTCAGTGTATTCTTCAATTAGCTTTTCAACCAGCTCTGTTTGCGCCTGCGACAACTTGCGTTCATGAACAACGCGTTGTACCTGAGCACGAGCCGCCATTGGAGAGATATGAGGATCTAGACCACTCCCTGAGGTAAAAAGCATTTCGTGAGTCAGTCCCTGATTTCCTCGCTCTGCCACGGCCTTCTTTAAGTTCTCACTAGTAGGGCCTGCATTGGAGGCTCCCGAGGCCACTGTTGTATAATCGCCCGCAGAAGGTCTCGGCCAGAAGTATTTCGGACTCACAAACTTTTGCGCAATCAGCTCGGATCCGACAAGCTGTCCTTCTTTTTTAATCACGGATCCATTGGCCTGATACGGAAATAGTACCTGCCCAACACCGGTCACTGCTAATGGATAAATCACACCGGTGATAATACTCAAGACAACAAATATTTTAATAGAAATGATGAAGTTTTTCATTATACCAACCCCATGCTGACAATCAAAATGTCGATAATTTTAATAGCGATAAAAGGAACAAGGACACCGCCAAAACCATAAATCACCAAATTTCTTTGCAAGATGATATTTGCCCCCATCGGGCGATACTTCACACCACGCAAAGCCAACGGAACAAGAGCAATAATAATTAAAGCGTTAAAGATCACCGCACTTAATACCGCACTCTGTGGAGAGTTAAGCCCCATAACATTCAAAGATCCTAACGGACCATTCAATCCACCATTGACGGCGTAAAGACCTGCAAACATCGCCGGAATAATCGCAAAATATTTTGCAACGTCATTGGCAATACTGAATGTCGTTAGGGACCCACGAGTCATTAACAATTGCTTTCCCGTTTCCACAATTTCAATAAGTTTTGTGGGATTGGAATCCAGATCCACCATATTACCCGCTTCACGTGCTGCTTGAGTTCCGGTATTCATCGCAACTCCCACATCCGCTTGCGCCAACGCTGGAGCATCATTTGTTCCATCCCCAGTCATTGCGACCAAGTGACCTTTAGCCTGCTCCTCGCGAATTCTTTGTAATTTAGCTTCCGGAGTCGCTTGCGCAATATAGTCATCTACACCCGCTTCCGCTGCAATCGCCGCCGCCGTGAGTGGATTATCCCCTGTGACCATAACAGTGCGAATACCCATGCGGCGAAGTTCTGCAAAACGTTCGCGAATTCCGCCTTTCACGATATCTTTAAGGTGAATCACACCTAAAACACGATTGTCTTCCGCCACGACCAAAGGAGTCCCACCCTGACGAGCAATCGCGTCGGCAGTTTGTTTCACCTCTGAAGGAAAGTGTCCTCCTAAAGACTCGACATGTTTTTGCACGGAATCGCCGGCCCCTTTGCGAAGCATACGCACTCCCGCAGGACTTTGAATGTCCACGCCACTCACACGTGTCTGCGCCGTAAAAGGAACAAAATGGGCATGATGAGTATCTAAATTCTGTGCTCGCAAAGAGAATCTTTGTTTTGCCAAAATCACGATGGAACGCCCCTCCGGAGTTTCATCACTCAACGAAGCCAACTGAGAAGCTTCAGCCAAAGCTTCAAGAGTCACACCTGGAGCCGCGACAAAATCACTGGCCATACGATTACCCAGTGTGATCGTTCCCGTCTTATCCAACATCAAAACGTCGATATCACCTGCTGCTTCCACAGCACGCCCACTTTTTGCTATGACATTCTTACGAATCAAACGATCCATACCGCTAATACCAATAGCACTCAGCAATCCCCCAATTGTTGTCGGAATCAGGCACACCAAAAGCGCAATCAAAACTGGAAGAGTCACGATATGGGATAAGTCCTGTCCCGCACTCTTTGCCGAATAATCAGCAAAGAATTTCAAAGTCACGACTGCCAACATAAATACCGCCGTTAATGAGACGAGTAAAATACCCAAGGCAATTTCATTTGGAGTCTTTTGACGTTTGGCCCCTTCGACCAAACTGATCATACGATCTAAAAAGCTATTACCTGGATCCGCCGTAATACGAATAAGAATTCTATCACTGATAACGCGAGTTCCTCCAGTCACAGCACTGCGATCTCCGCCAGCTTCACGCACGACAGGAGCTGATTCACCCGTGATTGCCGATTCATCGACGGTGGCAATACCCTCTGTGATTTCGCCATCCCCTGGAATAACATCACCCGCTTCACAAACGACGGTATCATCTTTTCTTAACACCAATGAAACAACACTTTCCTCCCTGCCACTGACCAACTTGCGAGCCATGGTATGAGAACGCGTTTTCTTCATGGATTCGGCCTGGGCTTTACCTCGCCCTTCCGCTAATGCTTCTGAAAAGTTAGCAAAAAGAACCGTGAACCAAAGCCACAATCCCAATTGCAGTTCAAAACTAAAACTGCTTCCCGAAAGCATTCTTTGAATCACAACAAAGGTCACGACAAGGGCACCCAGCCAGGTGATCATCATCACCGGATTTTTAGCCTGAACTCGCGGGTCCAATTTAACAAAGCTGTCTTTAAGGGCTTGCTTAATAATATTTTTATCTGAAAATGTAGATGAAGAACTCATACAAAAACTCCTACGCTCCTCTTAACATCAATAGGTGTTCTAAAATCGTTCCCAACGAAAGAGCCGGGAAGAAAGTCAGAGCGCCAACAATCACAATAACTGCACAAAGAATCACGACGAAAAGAACGGAGTCCGTTCGGAAAGTTCCCAACGACGGAGGAGAAAATTTTTTACCCGCCAAACTTCCCGCCACCGCTAGAACCGGAAAAATAATTGCAAAGCGACCTATCAACATCGCCAGTGCAATCGTCACATTGTAGAACGGCGTATTCACAGTCAAACTTCCAAAAGCACTGCCGTTATTCGCGGCTCCGGAAGTGTAAGCATAAAGGATCTCACTCAATCCGTGGGGTCCCTGATGTCCCAGCCCCGCCAGACCTTGAGGAATACTGACAGCAATCGCACTAAAAATCAGAATTGCCACACAGGGAGCAAGTACACCGACAACAACCCAAATAATTTCTTTGGCTTCAATTTTTTTACCCAGATACTCTGGAGTTCTGCCAACCATCAGACCCGAAATAAAAACCGTGAGAATCACAAATAACAGCATCCCGTACATTCCCGCACCAACACCGCCAAATACAACTTCACCCAACATCATATTCACCATCGCAATTCCTCCCGACAGTGGCGACAGCGAACTATGCATAGCATTGACAGAACCATTCGATGCCGATGTTGTTAACACAGACCAAAGAACACTATTGGTAACTCCAAAACGAGTTTCTTTCCCCTCCATCATCGCAGTTTGACCAACGTAAGGATTGGGGCTGTACTCCGACCAGAGCGACAACGCGAGCATCGTCACCATAATCGCCATCATCGCCGAAAACAGAACCCACCCTTGTTTTTTTGATCCCACCATCACACCAAACGTGTAAGTGCTGGCCGCCGCCAAAAGGATCAAAGAGATCATCTCCAAAAAGTTGCTCCACGGAGTCGGATTTTCATAAGGATGCGCGCTATTCACACCAAAGAAACCTCCACCATTAGATCCGATTTGTTTGATCGCAATCTGGGAAGCCGCCGGTCCTTGAGGAAGAATTTGTTCTGCACCTTCCAATGTTTTTACCGAAGTATAAGACGAAAAGTTTTGCACGACGCCTTCTCCCACCAAGAGAACCGCCAATATAAAACACAGAGGTAAAAACACATGAACAGTAGATCTTGTTAAGTCGACCCAAAAGTTTCCAAGACCTGTCACTTGGCGACGAGCAATCCCGCGAGTCAACGCGAGAAAAACACCAAACCCCGTGGCAGCACTCACAAAGTTTTGCACTCCCAAACCCAACATCTGAGTCAAATAACTCAAGGTACTTTCACCGGAATAAGCCTGCCAATTTGTATTCGTCACAAAACTCACAGCCGTATTAAAAGCCAAATGCCAAGAAGTGTTGGCAAACCCTTGAGGATTCAATGGCAACGACGCTTGAGCCATTTGCAGAATCATCAAAAAGACAATCCCGATGATATTGAAAAACAGCAGCGACCATGAATACTGCTTCCAATCCATCTCATCATTTTCCTTAATGCCTGCAATTTTGTAGGTAAGAATTTCGAGAGGACGAAGGAGTGAAGAAAGCCAGGTCTTTTCCCCTTGAAAAACCCGAGCCATATAGCTGCCTAAAATAGGCGTCAGAATAACAATTGCACTTAAAGTTAAAATGATCTGAACAAGATCGGCCGTAGTAAAACCCATAAACACTGTCCTTTGTATAAAGACAAGGTAGGCCTTTTGCCGTCAACAATGCATAAAATGCCCCTCAATTGACATAAAGAAAAAATAAAAATCCAACATAGAGACAAAACATTCCCTCCTGTTTTGAGTTAGCCCGAAAGGGTCGAGGAAAGCCCCGAGAGCATTGTATTTTTAAATGAAATTCGCAAATTAGTTACAAATGCACAGAGACAAAAAGAGAATCAAAGTAAGACGAGGTGCACCTATGAAGGTCTTTTTATTTGCCCCCTCTTTACGTCGAGGTTCTTATAATAAAAAACTCATCCGCATCGCCGCTGAAATCGTCGAATCCTTACAACTCCACGAAGTTGAGCTGAGCGAGTTCAACGAATTCCCTATGCCTATGTTCGACGGTGACCTGGAAGTAAATTACGGAATCCCCGAAGGAGTCTTAAAATTAGCTGAGAAAATAAAAAATGCCGATGCGATAATAATCTCAAGCCCCGAATACAATGGAAGTATCCCAGGAACTTTTAAAAACGCCATAGATTGGCTCTCCCGATTAGACCCAGTTCCCCTTAAGAGAAAACAAATTTGCTTAATTGGAGCTTCTCCAGGACGCTTAGGAGCCGTTCGCGGAAATCTCCACGCCCGAGTTCCTTTTCACATTCTGGGATCTTTCGTCTATCCCGACTATTTCGGAGTCGCCCACGCCGACGAAGCCTTCGACGACCAAGGAAAACTCAAAGACAGCAAGCAAATGCATCTTCTGACAAATTTAATCACAGATTTCATTCACTACGCTTCAAGAACCGAAACTCCCTTTGATCGCCTCGGAGAATTTTTCGAAGAACAAAAAAGCCAATCGCAACATTAGAAATGAGAGATTAGAAGTTCGAATTTAGATTATTTGGCATTTGGTATTTGGTATTTGGTATTTGGTATTTGGTATTTGGTATTTGGTATTTGGTATTTTTCGCTGCCAATTTGAATTGTTCAAATAAAAAACCTCTTCTAAAAAAAGAAGAGGCTTTAAAATGAATTTATATTTTCCCTTCAGAGGGAAAAATCCCTCTGAAGTTATCCGGAATTTCTTTGTGGTTCTACTTCTGCTGTAGAAACTGGTTTGTCTTTAATTACTTTTGTAGCTTCAACTTTCGCCACTTGTTCAGCTGGTTTATGATCTGCAAAGTTCAACATCACAACACCTAAAATAATCAAACTTGTCGCGAGAACCTTTTGCAAAGGCAACGGTTCATTGAACATCATTAATCCAATAAAGGCCATAATAGCTGTTCCAACCCCTGCCCAAATTGCATAAACCATGCTGATAGGAAGTGATTTCAAAGCTACAGCGAGCGCCACAAAGCAGATTCCATGACATACCAGTGTGAGTATGATTGGAATCACCTTTGTGAATCCCTCTGAATATTTCATTGTTATCGTACCCAATACCTCAAAGATAATGGCTGCTGCCAGATATGCGTATGCCATAAGACACCCTGTCGCATCTCGACCCTTTCTACTCGTATTCAATTTTTTTATCCCGTGCTCGGGCGATTCCCCGAGAGATCTTTTTTTGAATCAGTCGAAAAAAAGACTTAAAAAGCGAACAGGAAAAGATTCCTGTATTTGATATTAGTAGAGTACCATAATGCCCTAGAAAAAGCTCTCACGACTCGACTTCATTGAGAATCATTAGAGATTTCATATCGTTAGAAGAGAGACACGACCCGTCTTTTTAGATATTATTTTGTTTGTTTCTATCGATTATTGTTTATTTAATTTCTTATACTGAGACAATTAGATGAAATCTCCGCGAACTTTTTTGAAAGAGACTTCCCGTGTTTTGCTTTATCATGTTGGGGATTTTTGAACTCCGAGACTTCGGAAACAAGGCCGTCAGTTAACACAAACTGAAACATTCCGATATAATCTTAAATATGTTTACTCAGATAACAATAAAAAACCCGATTAGAGTTACCTAATCGGGTTTAGAGTAAAAAAGAGCTGGCGTCGTGCTACTCTCCCACATGGTCGCCCATGCAATACCATCGCCGCAAGAGGACTTAACTTCTGAGTTCGGAATGGGATCAGGTGTGGCCCCTCTGCTATAAACACCAGCAAAGCGTTTATTAATACAAAGTGGAGTTCGTTATAAACTCCGTTTTCGTTCTTCGCAACTTACTTCCAATCCAAATGGAGAAGTTACTATTCTTATTCAGACAACTGAATGATTGATTTAGTTGATTTTTAGCGACCTTATACACTCTGACTTTGTCAGAGTAAGGCTGGTTAGTCCCAAATTAATCACTCTCTTACTTATTCAGAGAGTTAGTCTCTCGCTCTTTAAAAGAGGTCTCTGAGACGAAATCTTCTTTAACAAAAGTTAAGAAGAAAAATTTAAAAAAGCCTCACGACCTATTAGTACGGATCAGCTGAATGTGTTACCACACTTACACCTTCCGCCTATCAACCTCGTAGTCTCCGAGGAGTCTTTAGGGGGCCGAAGCCCCAGTGAGATCTAATCTCGCAGTTTGCTTCCCGCTTAGATGCTTTCAGCGGTTATCAATTCCGAACATAGCTACCCTGCATTGCCGCTGGCGCGACAACAGGAACACCAGAGGTTCGTCCATCCCGGTCCTCTCGTACTAAGGACAGGTCTGCTCAAATCTCATACGCCCACAGAAGATAAGGACCAAACTGTCTCACGACGTTCTGAACCCAGCTCGCGTACCACTTTAATTAGCGAACAGCTAAACCCTTGGGACCTGCTCCAGCCCCAGGATGTGATGAGCCGACATCGAGGTGCCAAACTCCATCGTCGATATGGACTCTTGGATGGAATAAGCCTGTTATCCCCGGAGTACCTTTTATCCGTTGAGCGATGGCCCTTCCACGCGGGACCACCGGATCACTTTGGCCTGCTTTCGCACCTGCTCGACTTGTAGGTCTCGCAGTCAAGCCCCCTTATGCCAATGCACTCGACGCCTGGTTTCCAATCAGGCTGAGGGGACCATCGCGCGCCTCCGTTACTTTTTGGGAGGCGACCGCCCCAGTCAAACTGCCCACCAGACAGTGTCCCTCTCCTCGTAAAGAGGAGCAGGTTAGATTTCAAAGTTGCCAAGGGTGGTATTTCAAGGTTGACTCCACAAGGGCTAGCGCCCCTGCTTCAAAGTCTCCCACCTATCCTACACATGCCAACTCTAAAATCACTGCCAAGCTACAGTAAAGGTTCACGGGGTCTTTCCGTCTTTCTGCGGGTACTCGGCATTTTCACCGAGAATTCAATTTCGCGAGGCATTTGGTCGAGACACCGGAGAAGTCGTTACGCCATTCGTGCAGGTCGGAACTTACCCGACAAGGAATTTCGCTACCTTAGGACCGTTATAGTTACGGCCGCCGTTTACTGGGGCTTCGATTCTCTGCTTCGCTTGCGCTAACAAATCCTCTTAACCTTCCAGCACCGGGCAGGCGTCAGTATGTATACTTCGTCTTGTGACTTTGCACATACCTGTGTTTTTGATAAACAGTCGCTACTCCCATTTCTCTGCGACCTGAAAAAGCTTGGGGAGCAAGTCCTTACACTCTCTCAGGCACACCTTTTCCCGAAGTTACGGTGTTAAGTTGCCGAGTTCCTTGACCAAAGTTCACCCCATCGCCTTAGGATATTCACCCCACTCACCTGAGTCGGTTTACGGTACGAGCTAACAAATCTAAAATTACGAAACTTTTCTTGGATGCATGGCTTTTCACACTTCCGGGACAAGTCCCTCGCATTCACACCTCAGAGTTACGACCAGCGGATTTGCCTACTGATCCTCCTACATGCTTACACCCAAATCCAATAATGGGCTGTGATATCCTACACCGTCATTCCTTAATCACAATCTGTTAGGTAACGGAATATTAACCGTTTTGCCATCGATTACGCCAATTGGCCTCATCTTAGGTCTCGACTAACCCTGGGAGGATTATCCTTGCCCAGGAATCCTTGAGTTTTCGGCGCCCGGGTTTTTCACCCGAGTTCAACGCTACTTATGTCAGCATGATCACTTCTAGTTCGTCCAGCTGTCCTACCGGTCAACCTTCATCCTACACTAGAACGCTCCCCTACCACTAAAATATAAAATACTTTAATCCAAAGCTTCGGTAACACGCTTAGCCCCGTTGTATCTTCCGCGCAGAGTCACTAGACTAGTGAGCTATTACGCTTTCTTTAAAGGATTGCTGCTTCTAAGCCAACCTCCTAGTTGTCAAAGTAACTCCACAACGTTCTCCACTGAGCGTGCATTTAGGGACCTTAGCTGTTGGTCTGGGCTCTTTCCCTCTCGACGCATGACCTTATCACCCTGCGTCTGCCTGCCGAGGAACATATCTGTGGCATTCGGAGTTTATTTGGGTTTGGTAATCCGGTAAAGACCCCTAGCCCATTCAGTGCTCTACCTCCACGATATTTTTTACTCGACGCTATACCTAAATATATTTCGGGGAGAACCAGCTATCACCCAGTTTGATTGGCCTTTCACCCCTAATCACAGATCATCAAAAGAGTTTTCAACCTCAACTTGTTCGGTCCTCCACGAGGTGTTACCCTCGCTTCAACCTGTCCATGATTAGATCACCGGGTTTCGGGTCTATGCCTGCATACTAAATCGCCCTATTCAGACTCGCTTTCGCTACGGCTCCACCTGCAACGGCTTAACCTCGCATGCAAACATAACTCGCTGACTCATTATGCAAAAGGTACGCTATCGTCCATATAAAGGACTCTAACTGCTTGTAGACTTACGGTTTCAGGTTCTATTTCACTCCCCTCTCGGGGTTCTTTTCACCTTTCCCTCACGGTACTTGTTCTCTATCGGTCACTAAGGAATATTTAGCCTTATGAGGTGGTCCTCACAGATTCCCACAAGATTTCACGTGTCTTGTGGTACTCGGGATGCCGCTAGGGCCTTCAAAGTTTTCGAGTACGGGGCTATCACCCTGTTTCGCCAGACTTTCCAGACTGTTACTCTAACTTCTCCGGTCCCACATCGCGGTCCCACGACCCCTCTTTCAAATAAATGAAAAAGGTTTAGGCTGTTACCCGTTCGCTCGCCACTACTGGGGTAATCTCGGAATTGATTTCTCTTCCTGAGGGTACTGAGATGTTTCACTTCCCCTCGTTCGCTTCAGACACCTATGTATTCAGTGAATGATATCATAAAATGATGAGTTTCCTCATTCGGACATCTCCGGATCAAAGTGTGTGTGCCACTCCCCGAAGCTTATCGCAGCTTACCACGTCCTTCATCGCTTCTTAGTGCCAAGGCATCCACCGTAAGCCCTTTGTAGCTTAAAAAAAATGGAACTAACCTCGCTAAAAATCAACTAAATCAATCTATTCAATTGTCAAAGAACGAAAAACTTCATTCAAATTCTCAAGCGCAATCTCTGCCTTCTTCGCACTCAACAGTCCAACTCAATTAGTGTAGTTGGTGGGCCAGGGAAGACTCGAACTTCCGACCCCACGCTTATCAAGCGTGTGCTCTAACCAACTGAGCTACTGGCCCTTGTTAGATGCGAGGAATAAAAGAGATTTCACTCTTTCAAAACTAAACAGCTAGAAAAGATTTTTGGGACTCACGCTATCTCGGGAAGAGAAGCGTTGACCTAAGATTGGGTCAATTTGCAACTTTAAGAACAAGTCTTAAAGATTTGACCGGATAATCCTTAGAAAGGAGGTGATCCAGCCGCAGGTTCCCCTACGGCTACCTTGTTACGACTTCACCCCAATCATCGACCATACCTTGGGCGCCTGCCCCCTTGCGGTTAGCGCAGCGACTTCTGGTACAGCCGACTTTCATGGTGTGACGGGCGGTGTGTACAAGGCCCGGGAACGTATTCACCGCGGCATTCTGATCCGCGATTACTAGCGATTCCAACTTCATGATCTCGAGTTGCAGAGATCAATCTGAACTTAGATGGCTTTTAAGCGATTTGCTCTACCTTGCGGCTTAGCTTCGCTCTGTGACCACCATTGTAGCACGTGTGTAGCCCTAGGCATAAGGGCCATGAGGACTTGACGTCATCCCCACCTTCCTCCGGTTTAACACCGGCAGTCCATCTAGAGTGCCCAACTGAATGCTGGCAACTAAATGCAGGGGTTGCGCTCGTTGCGGGACTTAACCCAACATCTCACGACACGAGCTGACGACAGCCATGCAGCACCTGTGTACCGACCCTTGCGGGCGACGACATTTCTGCCAGTCTTCCAGTACATGTCAAGCCTAGGTAAGGTTCTTCGCGTTGCATCGAATTAAACCACATGCTCCACCGCTTGTGCGGGCCCCCGTCAATTTCTTTGAGTTTTAATCTTGCGACCGTACTCCCCAGGCGGGATACTTAACGCGTTAGCTTCGTCACTGAAGGGGTCAATACCTCCAACAACAAGTATCCATCGTTTACGGCGTGGACTACCAGGGTATCTAATCCTGTTTGATCCCCACGCTTTCGGGTCTGAGTGTCAGTGTCTAGCCAGTTACCCGCCTTCGCCACCGGTATTCCTGTTGATATCTACGTATTTCACCACTACACCAACAATTCTAGTAACCTCTCTAGCACTCAAGCTACGCAGTATCAAATGCACTTCTAGGGTTGAGCCCTAGGCTTTCACACCTGACTTACATAGCCACCTGCACCCGCTTTACGCCCAATGATTCCGAACAACGCTAGGATCCCTCGTCTTACCGCGGCTGCTGGCACGAAGTTAGCCGATCCTTTCTTACAGGGTACATTCATTGTGTTATTCCCCTGCGACAGAGCTTTACGACCCGAAGGCCTTCATCACTCACGCGGCGTCGCTGCATCAGAGTTTCCTCCATTGTGCAATATTCCCTACTGCTGCCTCCCGTAGGAGTCTGGACCGTGTCTCAGTTCCAGTGTGACTGATCATCCTCTCAGACCAGTTAAAGATCGTCGCCTTGGTGAGCCATTACCTCACCAACTAGCTAATCTTACGCGGACTCATCTTGAAGCGAAAAACCTTTGACCCCTTGAACCTCAGTTCTTGTGGTCTTATGCGGTATTAGCCAATCTTTCGACTGGTTATCCCCCTCTTCAAGGCAGATTATCCACGCGTTACTCACCCGTGCGCCACTAGTACTCACCCGAAAGCTTTCCCCGTTCGACTTGCATGTATTAGGCACGCCGCCAGCGTTTGTTCTGAGCCAGAATCAAACTCTCCAGTTATAATTCTGTTCTCAACCAAACAACTAGCTTACGCTGTGTTTGTTCGAATTTATTTTTGAAATTGTGAATGAACATTGCTGTTCATTCTAAGAGCCCAAAAATCTATCTATCTAGCTATTCAGTTTTCAAAGAGCGAATTCTTACTCGTCGTTAATGTTTCTTAGCGACGAGGTAGAGGTTTTATCTAAGACCGAAGCCCTTGTCAACACCTCAAAGTCACTTTTCAGAAAAATATTTTAAACATATCTTAATCAAAAAATGACTCGCATTCTTCGACGAAAACGCAGGCCAACTTCTGAATACAAATCAAATAGTTAGGCTTCTACATCTGTTTGGAAACAAACTTATCGTCGAAGAGAATACGGTTTATAGTTTGAATTACCCGAACGTGCAAGCTTTTTTAATGATGCTTCAATAGTGGGCATAGCGGAGTGTTATTTGCCTAACCTTTGCGCAAAGACGTCCTTTTCTTCTCTGTTTTACTCAAAACGGAACCACCCAACCTCCGCAGAAAAGGGTTTTCTATATATGTAGGAAGAAAGAAGTAGGCTGGTTTTGCCTATAAAATCGCCTTTTCCATGCCAGACACCCCTAACAACACCTCTTCCTTTCGTATAAATTTTATAAAACAGCTTCATTAAATAATTACGGCACAGAGTTTTTAATCCTCTGACGATTTAAAGAATCAAAACAAATCCCACGCGCAATTCGTATCTAACACTCCATAAGCAATAAATGCGTTTTAATTTCTTCAGATCTTTTTCATGAGGGATTCAAATTCGCGGCCGCTCTCGTACTCACCTCGGAAAAAATCACTTTTCAGAGGGAAAATTAGTTTAAAGAGAACTCACCTCTTTGATGATTTCAAAGGAGCGACGACGATCCTCATGATCGTACGTATCGGATACTATAATCAGCTCATCAGCTTGGGTTTTATTGATCAACTTTTGCAACCCTTCTCGAACTCGCTCGGGATTTCCGATGACCGAAGTTCTAAGACGAGACAAAACAAGATCCTTTTCAGCCGGCCCCCAAATACCGTCCATGCTTTTTACTGGAGGCTGCAGGGATACTCTTTGATTGCGAATAATACCCAAAAATCTTTGATAGACTGTGGTCGCTAGAAGATGGGCTTTTTCATCCGTGTCTGCGGCGAGAACTTGAACTCCCACCATCACACGAGGTTCTTTGAGAGCTTTGGATGGTTGAAATCCCACGCGATAAATATCTATGGCCTGCATCATCAGCTCTGGAGCGAAATGCCCCGCGAAAGCATACGGAAGCCCCAAGGTCGCCGCAAGCTGTGCACTATAAAGACTCGAACCCAAAAGCCATATCGGCACATCAACTCCAGCACCAGGTACAGCTCGAACCTTTTGTCCTTCTTGAGCAGGAGCAAAATAATATTGAAGCTCCTTCACGAGATCTGAAAATTCAGACTCTCTTCCGGTCATTTCACGACGAAGTGCTCGCATAGTTAAACCATCTGTGCCGGGCGCTCTTCCCAAGCCAAGATCAATTCGATCCGGATACAACGTTGCTAAAGTTCCAAACTGTTCTGCGATGACCAACGGAGCATGATTGGGAAGCATGATTCCGCCGGAACCCACGCGGATTTTTGAAGTTCCTCCGGCGACGTGACCAATCAAAACAGATGTCGCAGCGCTGGCGATCCCCTCTAAATTGTGGTGTTCAGCCAACCAAAAGCGATGATAACCCAGCTCTTCAACATGACGAGCAAGGTCCAAAGTATTTTTAAATGAATCAGCAATGGTCTTTCCTTGCGCCACAGGAGCTAAATCAAGAACAGAAAGTTTTGTATCTGAGAGTTTCTTCATATGATCACCTTTAAAACTCTCTTATTGTAACAATTTCAGATACATTTATCTATAGAAATGTATTTCAGTGGCCGAAGGGAGCATCCAGTTTCCCGGATTCGAATGCGAGTTTCGGGATTTTGCTGCGTTATTTTTTTATCTAATCAAATATAACCGATCCCAGTCGGGCAACGACCTTGCTTTATGAAGCTTCCATTAAACCAACCGTTCAAAGGGAGTTTTCATGAAAGTAAAATACATCTTAATGCCACAATGGATCTTCGGCGTCTTTATTGCCCTCTCTGTTCTTCAAAAATACGATTCAGAAGGGTTTCTAAGATACTCACTCACTTGGCTCTTTTTTATTGCCTACCTTGTCGGACAGAACAACTCGATGACTTTTTCTAGAGAGGAAGTTGAAAGTACGAAAATTCCAAGATTTGTTTACATACTTGGCGTTACTGTCTTTGGAGGTTTTCTAGGAGCTTCCCTCGTTCTGTTATTCGCCAATAAAGTTTCTTGGGTTCTATGATTTTTTTCGGTTTTTATGAAACTTTAGGGGATTTATTAAAGAGAAGAAAATTGGGGTGACTGACGGGGCTTGAACCCGCGACACTCGGAATCACAATCCGATGCTCTACCAACTGAGCTACAGCCACCACAAAGGAAGCGTTGTTATAGAACTTTGGCTAAAAAAGTGCAAGAGAGAATTAACGCCTTTTGCCGCAAAATTCCAAATTCTTAGTAATCACAAGGAGCTACGACAGGTTGCGCCTTACAAGCTGTGCTGGCTTTTTCAGCATCTAGAGGTGTTTGTTCTGCCCAATCTCCGTTAGCGTTACAGCGCTGGCGCTGGCAAGTGGCTCCTGCTGAGATTAAACAATTCTTTTTTTCTTTCTTAGGATTGTTCAAACAAGTCCACGCACACTCATTAAGTTTAGCGGGAGGGTTAAAACAAATAACCCCTTCTCTTTTGGCTTGAGCTAGGGCGGCTTTGTCTTTTGCTTGTTTTCGGGCCGCATCTAGAAGGCGTTTTTTCTCGGCGTCTGCTGCTTTTGTCAACTCATGAGCATCAACAGGAGCGATGGCCGTCAAATGTCCTTTGGGAATTTTCTTTCCTTGCAACAAAACATCGTAAGCAATGTCACCACCTTCAAGAACTCCCTGAAATCCGACTTGCTGACCCGATTTTACAACAACGGATTCCTCTCCATTTAAAGCAGAAAACTCCATGGAGCCTTCAAGCATTTTTACGCCTGCAAAAGCCTTCCCTGGATTAATGGAAAGAATGTAGTTTCCTGGAGGAGCTAAGAATTCAAATAAATCCGAGCGCACGGCCACATTATAGGGACCTTTTTCTTTCGGATTTTGCATCCAATAAAGATCTCCGGATTTTAACAGAACCACCGGAGCTTCCCCGCTTTCCCAACTTATAATAGGAAGAGAAACTTCGCCGGATCCCAACAAAGTGAAACTGCGTTTTGCATCAAGTTGCACTTTAACTAATGCCGATGCCGATGTTTCCAGAAGAGCTTTTTCACGAAGAACTTGCTTAGATCTGACTTGAAGTCTTTTGCCGTCTTTGCCAGTCAACCACACCTGCCCCTGCCATTCGCGAATCGCTGGATACTTTGGAGCTTCGGCAAAAGAGGTGGTCGCGGCGAAAAATGAAGCAACTAAAGGAAGAACTTTAACCAGATGATTTTTTAGCACGCTCAATCTCCCAGAGTTTGGCAAATTTGAGAAACAGCGAATACGCGGCCCCTACTGAAATAATAAATCCGGGAAGCCCATCTTGAAAGCCTCGTTTTACAAAATAGGTCTCTACAAATTTTCCGTAAGGCTTAAAGATCATCTTGAAGTATGAAAAACTCTCGCCAGCCTCGGCAAGCTGCTTGGCCCCTAATGTGGAATATCTATCATTAGTCAGGACTTGATCACTGAGGTTATCAAACACCCAATGCAAAAGATCCCGCTTCATTTTGAGGACCTTTTTTACTTCTACTTTTTCGTGCAAAGCTGCGGAATTCCACTGCGATTTGGTTTTATTATAGAGCCTCAACTGATAATCCGGATACCACCCACCATGTTCGATCCAGCGGCCCAAGTGATAGGATTTTCGCGGAAACAGATAACCTGCTTCGGGATCTAAATCGGAAAAACTCTCAACTATTTCGGCAGCAAGCTCGGGGCTCAATGCCTCATCCGCATCCAAAGAAATGATCCAAGGATTTTTGGCTTGTTCCGTGGCGAAAGCTTTTTGCGGACCAAACCCCTTCCACTTTTCTTTGAAAACGCGGGCGCCGCACTTTTCAGCAATTTCAACGGTGCGATCCGTCGAAAAGCTGTCTACGACAACGATGTCGTCGGCAAAAGGCACCGAACGGATGCAACGCTCGATATGAGCTTCTTCATTAAGGGTGATGATCACAACGGATATAGGCAATTTCGTCACCTTTCAAGATTCTCTTTGGATCAAGGTCTTGTCAAATGATTCGCGACTCGATACGATTTTCAAGTCGAAAGGTTTTTATTCATGAAATTTGCTAAATACTTCGTTTTAGGTCTTTTTCTAAGCTCATCTGCTCACGCTTACCTGAGCATCGCTGAATCCGGCGAACTTGTTCCAGCCGGAAAATATCAAGTGGGAGTTGAACCTCAACTTCTTACCAACAAAGGTGGCGGCGCAAACTTTAACGTCTTCTTTGATACAAACATCAACGAGGCGACAAGTGCTCGCATTACGATGGGCGCCGGAGCCGTGGACTTTAATGCTTTTGTTAGCGCAAAGTGGATGCCTTTCCCAGACGTCGACAATCAACCAGCGATGGGTCTTCGTGCTGGTGCAGGTTTAGCACGTGACGAAGAGGAAAATCTTTTGCAACTTCAACTGGCTCCCCTTTTGAGCAAGAAATTTGATACGGAGTATGGATTGGCAGTGCCTTATTTGGCAGTCCCTTTCACGTTCCTCAACACAAAAGAAGAAAACCTAGTGGCTTCAAATTTGACTGTTGGCAGTGAGTTTCATTATGCCGACTGGAATCAAGTCACATTGGGTGGAGAAGTCGGTTTTGATTTGAATAAATCTTACTCTTACATCTCGATCTTTGCTACATTCCCATTTGAAAGCCAAAAAGGATTCGGGAAATAATATGCTATCATGGTTCTTTAAGGATGACGCCGGAACGGCGGCGGATCTCTATGTGGATCTGGGAACTGCAAATACATTGATCGCAGCTCGTGGGAAAGGGATTGTTCTCAATGAGCCTTCTTTGATTGCTTATCAACAAACAAGCCCTGGAAAAAAGAGAGTCATTGCTGTTGGCAATGATGCCAAAGAAAAATTGGCCAACAACCCAGGCAGCATCTTTCCGCAAAAACCGATTCGCGACGGAGTGATTGCAGACTTTGAAACTTCTGAAGTGATGCTTCAGCATTTTTTGAGTCAGCCTGGCGTTAAATCCGCTTTTTCTCGCCCTCGCGTGGTGGTTTCACTTCCGTATGGCGTAACAGAAGTTGAGAAAAAAGCCGTCATTCAATCTTGCAAAGCGGCTGGCGCAAAAGAAGTATTTTTGATTGATGAACCGATGGCTGCAGCTATTGGTTCAGGTCTTAATATTCGCTCTGCTGAAGGCAATATGATTATTGATATCGGCGGAGGCACCACTGAAGTGGCTGTGATTGCTCTTGCTGACATCGTTTATTGTGAAGCTGCTCGCGTGGGTGGACATAAAATTGACGATGCGATCATTGATTATTTCCGTCGCTATAAGAAAATCATTATTTCTGAAACGACAGCGGAATATTTAAAAGTTTCTATTGGCACGGCCGTTCCCAAAAAAGACATTCGCACAGCGACGATTTCTGGCCGTGATGCGGATACCGGCATGAACAAAACTATGGAAGTGAGTTCTGAAGATGTGGGACTTGCGATGAATGGCTGCATTCAAGAGGTCATCAATGCCATCCACAGAGCTCTTGAGCACACTCCTCCGGAATTGGTGTCTGATATTATCGAACGTGGTGTTGTCCTGGCTGGTGGTGGCGCTTTGATTCGCGATTTTGATTTACGTATTCAAAACGAAGTGCGCTTGCCAGTGAGAATTGCCGAAAGCCCCCTCACCGCCATCGCCAAAGGTGGCGAAGCGGTGTTGAGTGATCCCGAGCTTTTAGATAAAATTCAGTTGGAAGTTTAAACGTAAATAGGGGTCGACTTCGGCCCCTTTTTTATATCTTCGCGAAGCAGTTTTAAAAGTTTTGCGGAAACTTCGCCTTGCTTGCCCGCCCCGATTTTCTGACCTTCATATTCCGTCACAGGCAAGACATCTAAAGTAGTTCCAATCATCATCACTTCTTGTGCTTCAAAGATGTCTTTTTCAGTCAGATCCTTTTCTTGAATCGACGACAAGAGTCCGTCTTCAAGCAAAGTATTTGCGAGCTCGAAACTTCTCATCATCGTTGTGCCTTTAAGAATTTGACGCAATTTTGGACGAAGAAGATTTTTGTTTTTATCGACCAAGACGATATTTTCTGTACTGCCTTCAGTTAGAAAACCTTGGGAATCAATACCGATCGTGAAGTCGATCTTTCGATCTACGCTTTCTTTTTTCATCATGACATTCGGAAGGTAGTTGCAACTTTTGATTGTTGCGAACCAGGGTTCTTTCGGAGCCACAAGACTGCGGCCGACCTTCACCCCGGCTTGATATTTTTCTTCCGCAATCGGAGCGTAAGCTGTTACGACCAGGTACAATTGAGAAGCAATTGAGTCGTAGGGATTGGTCGTAAATCCTCCGGGCCCTCTAGAAACATAGAGGCGAAGAATAGCATTGCGAGCTCCCGTAGCGATCGTGGTCTTAGTGATCACGTCTTTGATTTCTTTAAGACTCATCGGAAGAGAAATTCCCAATTGAGCTGCGGAAGTTTCAAGGCGTTCTAAATGCTCTTGAAGAAGGAAGGCATTTCCGTCGACAACTTTAATAGCCTCAAAGACACCGTCCCCGCGGTGCACAAGATGGTCGTCAATAGGAACCATCATCAGGCCCGGATCTTTTACGATGCCTCCCCACCAAGTGCTGTACATAGCTAAATATGTCTTCTGCGCTGAGTAAGAGCGCTCCTGAAGTTTTGTTTGAATTTCAGAGGGGGATAAGATCGATACAGACATAGCAACTCCTCAATGCTCCCATTCTAGTGGTTCCCTACTCTGGGGGTAAAAGTTTTTTTGTTTTTAATTTGACGTCCCTCGATGGAGGTCCTGAGAATAAAGAACAGCATCAGGGAGGATCAAATGTTAAAAGTTTTCACAATGGGTCTCGTATTGGTTTCTATCACCGCCTGCGCAATGCAAAGGCATCGCACTCCAACTCAAGACGAAACAAAAGTTCTTTTGAAGGATCAACAAGGACAATCCAAAGAGGCTCCTGCGGAAGCTTCCACAAACGGTCCTAAAGAAATCACTCGCATCAGTCCTGAAGATACCGAGGCTGAAGCGCAAAGCCAAGCAACCGAGATGAAAGAAGCCGTGGCCGCTGCCGCTCAACACATTCAATCCACTCACGGCACTACCAAATCAACTCGTCATGCGGGTCCTGTCCCTGCAGAAAAAGCGCAAGGTTGGTTAAAAAATGGAAATACACGTTTTGTGAAAGGCTTCCTTCGTAATGACGGAGCTAGCTCCAAAGATCGTTTGCGTCTTGCTGCCGGACAAAAACCTCACTCGGTGATTTTATCGTGCAGCGATTCTCGCGTTCCACCGGAACTCGTTTTTGACCAAAAACTTGGCGAAGTTTTTGTTATCAGAACAGCTGGTGAAGCTTTGGATAACAACGTGATCGGCAGCATCGAATACGCGGTGGAACATCTAGGCTCAAATTTAGTTGTCGTGATGGGACACGAGTCATGTGGTGCTGTGAATGCGGCTCTGGCTTCCCTTAAAGGCTCTCCAATGGGAAGTCCAGCGCTGGAAGCATTGGTCGCAGATATTAAACCTCGCGTGCAAAAATACGCCAATGCAACTCCTTCTCATGGACTTTTAGAGGAAACTTGGAGCAATGTGGATGGCGTTTCGAAAGATCTCCTAGAACGCTCTGCAATCCTGCGTGACGCGGTTGCCTCTGGTGATGTAAAGATAGTGAAGGCCCTCTATCACTATGACTCCGGTCTGGTTGAGTGGCGCTAAACTGAAAGGTCCTTCGCGATGAATCAAAACCGTAAAATCCTCATGACTTGTGCTCTTCCCTACGCCAATGGATACATCCACTTGGGTCACCTTGTGGAATATCTTCAGGCTGATTTCTGGGCACGCTTTCAAACAATGAGAGGCAATGAGTGCGTTTATATCTGTGCAGATGATACCCATGGCACGCCGATCATGGTGAAAGCACGCGAGATGGGCATCACTCCGGAAACTTTGATTGCGAAAAGCTACGAAGAGCACACGAAGGATTTTGCGGATTTCCAAGTTCAGTTCTCAATGTACGGTTCTACAAACTCGGCAGAGAATAAGGCATTGTGTGAGTTCTTCTATCAGAAAATGGTAGAAGGCGGTCACACACGTTCGCAAGCAATTCAGCAACTCTATTGCAACCACGACAAAATGTTCCTTCCTGATCGTTTTGTAAAAGGCACGTGCCCTAAGTGTGGCGCAAAAGAGCAATACGGCGATTCTTGTGACGTGTGTGGATCGACTTATTCACCCAGTGATATGAAGGACGTTCACTGTTCTTTGTGTGGGACAACTCCGGTTCTTAAAGACAGTGAAAGTATTTTCTTTAAACTGAACGACTTTAAAAAATATCTTGAAGAGTGGATTCCAAAACACTGCTCTTCTGAAATTTCCAAAAAAATGCTTGAGTGGTTCAATGAAGATCTTCATGACCTTGATATCTCACGTGATGAGCCCTACTTTGGTTTTCCGATCCCGGGCACAAATAATAAAAAATTCTTCTATGTTTGGGTGGATGCTCCGATGGGATACATGTCCACGACGGAGCAGTGGGCAAAGAAGAATGGCACGTCTTTGAAAGACGTATGGCAAGACCCTAGCCGTGAGGTGTATCACTTTATCGGAAAAGATATTGCGCGCTTCCACACGATCTTCTGGCCGGCATTCTTGAAAGCGGCGGACTTCCGTTCACCAAACCAAGTCTTCGTTCATGGTCACTTGATGGTGAATGGCGAAAAGATGTCCAAATCAAAAGGGACCTTCATCGCGGCTCGCACTTATTTGAATCATTTGAATCCCGAATATCTTCGTTATTACTACTCAACGAAATTGAATAGCTCCGTTGATGATATTGATTTGAATCTTGAAGACTTCGTGAACCGTGTGAATTCTGAGCTTGTGGGTAAAATCACAAACTTGGGTTCTCGCGGTGGCCAAATGTTGAAAAAGAAAATGGACGGCCTGATGAGCGAACCTGATGCTGAGGGAGCAAAATTGATTGCTCATGCTCAGACGATGGGAGAATCCATTGCGGCTCATTATGAAGCTCGTGATTTTGCAAAAGCCATCAATGAAATTCGTTCTTTGGCAGATGATGCAAATAAATACTTTGATGAGAAAGCTCCATGGAAAACTTTGGAGGCTGATCCATCTGGAACAAAGCAAGTTATCACAACGACTTTGAACATGTTCCGACTTTTAGCAATTTACTTAAAACCGATCCTTCCTTTCTACACTGAGAAAGTGGCGAAGCTTTTAGGTGAGCAAGATTATAAATGGTCTGATATTCAAACGGTTCTGAAAAATCGTCCTATCAATGACTACGAACATCTTGCAACTCGTGTTGAGGCTGACAAAGTAAAAGCCATGGTTGAAGAAAGTCGCAAGATCAATGAAGAGATTCAAGCAGCTAAGAAGGCGACTTCGACGGCTCCCGCGGCGGCGAAAGCTGCACCAAAAGCGGCGACTGAGTCTTCGAGTGAAAAACCTGCAGAAATTGAATTTGCTGACTTTGAGAAAGTCGATCTGCGCATTGGCCAGGTTGTTGAAGCTGAAGAAATCAAAGAAGCTGATAAACTTTTGCGTTTGAAAGTAGATATTGGTAACGGCGAGATTCGTCAGATTATTTCCGGGATCAAAGCTGCTTACAAACCCGAACATCTTTTAGGACGTAAGATTTTAGTTTGCGTGAACTTAAAACCGCGCAAAATGAAATTTGGTATGTCTGAAGGCATGGTGCTTGCGGCTGGCAACGGCGGCAGTGACCTTTTTGTTCTTTCTGCAGATGACGGGGCTCAAGTCGGCCAACGAGTGAAATAATGACCCTCTCTACCCAGGACAAAAAATCCCTCGAAGAAATTCATAAACTTTTTCTGGAGATTGAAAAGTCCTGGGCTCACGAAGCCAGCGTTGCTGGCGAAAGCCCGAAACTTTCATCTTTAAAGGCAAAAATCTTAGAGCTTAAGAATTCGGAAAACCCCGATGTCTCTCGCCTCGCTGATCTTCGAAAACATCTGACTCCCGAGATGACTCTTAAACATTTTGTGAGTTTTGGTATTCCCGTTGAACGTCTTCTTCACAAGAACCTTCAAGATGATGACTTCTTGATTGTTGAAAATGACAAAGAAGCAGCTCCTGAGGAACGTCTTCCCTTGGTTTTTGTTCTAGATAATATTCGTTCGGCTTTTAATGTGGGTTCTATTTTTAGAACCGCGGAATGTCTGGGCGCTGAGAAAATATATCTGTGTGGCTACACTCCCAATCCGACACAGTGGAAAGTTGAAAAGACGGCCATGGGAACTCAGGAGTATCTTTCCTGGGAAGAGTCCCCTCGTCTTTTAGAATGCCTGGAAGAACTTAAGGATGAGGGCTATCGCATTGTCGCTCTGGAAACGGCCGCGAGCGCTGTGGATCTTTATGAACCCTTTGAAGTTGAAGCAACGGCCTTTGTCTTAGGTAATGAGCGCTTTGGTCTTGATCCGGAAATTTTGAAAGTGATTGATGAGGTTCGCATTGTCCCTCTTCGTGGACGTAAGAATTCCTTAAATGTGGGCGTCACAGCGGCGATTGCTGGCTTTGAATGGATGAGACAGTGGCGTCAGAAAAAATAACTCTCACGCCGATTGGGCGATTTCATAGCAATCAAGTGGAACCCTATGAGGCCGGTCGCCAACCTGACGAATTTCATTCAGAAGGTGTCATTGAACTTGAAGCAGGTCACAACTTTGAGCAGGCGTTGATAGGCCTTGAAGGTTGTGAGCGCATTTGGGTGATCTTTAGCTTTCATCACAATCCGCATTGGAATCCCATGGTGCTACCTCCTCGCGGAAGAGATCAAAAAATCGGCGTCTTTGCGACTCGCTCCCCTTACCGTCCTAATTCGATTGGTATGAGCTGTGTAAAGATCCTCCGTATCGACAAACTTAAAATTTTTGTAGAGGGAGCCGATCTTTTAGATGGCAGCCCTATCTTGGACATTAAACCTTATGTAGCCTATGCGGATTCATTTCCCGGCGTGGAACCTTCTTGGCTGCAAGATGCGACGAAACATTCAGTAAACTTTTCTGAGGAGAGCTTGGCGCAATTAAGCTTTCTTGAGTCTCAAGGAGTTTCTCAACTTAAAGGTTTTCTTTTGCATCAATTGGAATATGAGCCGACGAATTCAAAAAAGAAGCGCGTAAAGGCGCAAGGCTCCGATTACGTGATTGCTTATCGCACCTGGAGAGCATGGTTTTCTTTGAATGAAACCTCTGTGCAGGTTTTAAAGATCTTTTCGGGCTACAGCATTGAAGATCTTCAACAAACGGAAGATCCTTACTCTGACAAAGAAATTCATCGAAAATTTAAGACGCTTTTTCTGTCTCTTGATTTGTAGAGTCGGAAGACGCACCTAGAAGTTGCGTTTTTACGTAACGATACAGTGGAATAAATCCTGCGAATCTCGATACTGTTCCTAAAATAAAGACCATGTAGTAACTGGAAAGCTTTTCTCCAAAGAACCACAAAAATTTTCCACCCACATAGGTCCCTAAAATAATCGCTAGGGAATTGAGAAGATTGTACACCGTGAGCATAGGAACTTTTTCTTCTTGCTTGAGATCCTTAAAGAAAATCAGCGAAAGCCCGACTTCCACAAAGGCCCACGCAAGACCACTGATGAACTGAAGGAAGAAAATAAAATACGGATCGCTGCTTACCGCCCACATCGCTGGAAGCGGAACGATGGCTCCGGCTCCAAACACCAGCAAGTTGAAACCTGACGTAGTCCCTCTAAAACGATCAATCAAAGTGAGTGCCAGTATTTTTCCGATAAAAAGAATTCCAATGGCCGTCATATATGTGCCGTAGTCCATCTTTATCTGAGCCAGCATATATGGTGTTACGAAGGGAGAGGAAACGAACACGGCCGCCTGAAAGGGCGCCAAGAAAAAGAAAAATTGTCGCTTAGAACTGTTAGCCCAAAAGACTTTCCACGACGCGCGGAAACCTAATTTTGGTTCACGATTCCAAGTGGGATCGAAATATTGAGATGAGAGAATAAATGACGAAAACAAACGACAAGCAAACGCAAAAACAAAGAGCATCGTGAAAACAGACGAGAAAGGTCCGATTTCCACTTTATTGTGAAGGGCGACTCCCCCTCCGATAAGTCCGATGAGGATACCAACCTGTGAGACGCGAGACCGTTTTGAAAAATAACGATTCCCCTCTTCGACTTGCACCAAACGCCCCATCCAGTAGTTCCACGCAGGTCCCGCAGCAAAACCAGATCCCCAGTAAAGAGTCAGGATAAAGAACAGAGTCCAAAAGTCAGGAGCTCTTGTGGCAGAAAAATAAATCAGAGGAATAAAAGTCAGAGCTTGCAGAGTGGTTGAAGCGACAACCCAGTGTTTGTGAGATTGAACTCGTTGCAATCCGCGCGGAGTGATGAGTTGCAGGAACGCGCCACTGACAATGGGAAGAGTTGAAAGAACTCCGGCAAAGATTTCTCCCATGCCGATAGAGAGTGAATAGGCCGGCAAGTAGGTCTCGCCGGCTCCAATCATGAGAGAGCAAAGAAAGGCATCAAATAAACTTAAGCGGAGACTTTTCTCTCTCATAGAGGCGATTAATTTCCTTTTCTGGCCTTCTTACGCATTTCTTTCGCACTTGCGACTTCTTCTTTGCAAGCAGCAGAAAGTTCTTCTTTATGTTCTTTCATGCACTTCATGATGCGACCTTTACCAGGTTTCACGTCGGCACAAAATTTCTCGACGTCATCGTGGCAAGCTTCTTTCACTTCTTTGTGCTGCCCTTTCATCGCCTCAACGTGGGCTTTGCATTCTGCCGAAAGTTTCTCTTTATTTTCTTTCATGCATTTTGCAATCGCTCCACCTCCCGGTTCGATACCTGCGCAAAGAGTTTCACGATCTTTTGCACAAGGACCATTGCCTTCTGCTTGTGCAAAGGAAGCAAATCCAAGAACCAACGTACACGCTACAATAAATTTTCCCATGATGTTTTCTCCTTCTAGGAAAGTTCATTGTAGCAATAGCTTTTTTCAGTATACAAAGACCTCGAGGTCTTATGGCCTTTTCTTGGGGCGCAAGACTTAAGTCAGGTGAATTGCTCCCATGGTTAAAGTTGCAAAGAAGGACGCAACTATAAGACACCACAGATAGCTAAAAAGGATAAAGATCCCGTCTTTTTCCATATGCCCAATGGCGCTAAATACGATAGCCACGACGGGAATGGTATTAGAAAAAGGAATGGGCAAAGGTAACGACAAAAGAAGGGCATTCACGACGACTACAATCAGATTGATGATTCGGAAAAACCAGTGATCGTGAAAGAAGACCAGACGTTGTTTGATGATTTTTGAAGTGTGGGTCCAGATCCTCTCTGCCACCTCTGAAACTTTAAGAAGGACCTCTGAGGAGATCTTTAGATTTTCAAATTTCTTCGGCAGCCATGGTGGTTTATTCATATAAAGAAAAAAGGCCACGAGAGCGACGAGTAAACCTAGAGGAGTCGAAAGTCCCGGGATAGGAATCGGCTGCATAAACGGCAGACAAAGGAAAACCATGATCATGGCATGACCTTCTTCCCCAAGAAGATGGAAGACTCGGCGCAAAGTGAGGTCTCCTTTAGAGGCTTCCTCTTGCAAAAGGTCCATGGCAGCAATAAATCGACTTTTCAATTTGCCTTCCTTACCCGCAAACTTTATCAATATACATTCAATTGACAGCATCTATTCTAAAGGACCTGGTATGGATTGGAAGATTTTTGCGAGCACTTTTATAACTATTTTTTTGGCCGAGATGGGCGATAAAACGCAATTTGCTGCGTTAGCTGCCTCTTCACAATCTAAATCCACCCTGACTGTTATGATTGCCGTTGTATTGGCTTTAGGACTGGCCGGAGCATTGGGCGTGATCTTTGGCCGTTTCTTAGGAACGGTTCTTAATCCGCAAATTATGAAATACGTTTCGGGGACTTTATTTATTCTTGTTGGGATTTGGGTTCTGACAGCAAAAGGATAAATTAGTAATTACAGTACTGAGCTCTGTCGGTGTTGAAACCGCGCAGAGTTTCTGTCAAACGAAAGCGGACTTGCTTTCCTTGCAGCTCTTGCGAATTGATATTCACTGAATATTGAAAATCTAAAAAGTACTTACCCTGGCGGGTTATCACGTTTCCGTATCCGAGATTCACGAAATAGATTTCACCAGTATCAGAGTTTACTTGGTACTTTTCTGAAAATTGAGTTTCGAAACTTGGCGAGTTCTCAAGATTTGCGAACTCGCGATATCGAACAGAATAGGTTCCGTCTTTGTTGAGATAGAGATCCGTCTGCCCGACTAATAATTGCTGAGGGTCCGTCCAAAGCTTCGTGCCCCCTGCGACAAGGATTTTAAAAACCAAGTCACCATTCTCGCAATTGCCGTCTGTTTGATAATACATCTCTTCGGGAATCCAACTTTGTGAAGCTGGAGAGAGACTGTAGGAAAAATTCCCACAGGAAGTCAGGGAAAGAGATAAAAACGTGCTGAAAAGTACCTGATGAAATCTCATGATTCCGTTATATGGTCATGAGGAACGCTTGTCATAAGGTTTGTATTTTTTCGGTCTCTCGTCCTGGTCTTGTTTATTACAGCGTCTAGGGAAAACCGAAATCGAAGAGTAATAAAATGAAAAACCCATAGCCGAGGCTATGGGTTTTATTATGTTTGCTATATTCGGATGCTGCTTCAGCCTGCGCGCCACCGGCGCTTCGGCACTGCCCGCTACCGCGGCTTAGCCGCCAATAGTAGCAATCAATTGAGCGATCAACAAAGATACGACGGACATAACTTTAATCAAGATCGCGATACCAGGACCTGAAGTATCTTTGAACGGGTCACCTACAGTGTCACCAACGACAGCTGCTTTGTGAGCGTCAGAACCTTTTGGATGACCTGGCAATCCACCTTTTTCGATGAATTTCTTAGCGTTGTCCCATGCTCCACCGGCGTTTGCCATGTAAAGAGACATTGTCGCACCGACAGCCAAACCACCAGCAAGAAGACCTGCTAGAGCTTGAGGACCCAAGATGAAGCCCACTGCTACTGGAGCAAGGATTGCGATCATACCTGGAAGAATCATTTCCCAAAGAGCCGCTTGAGTTGCAATGTCTACGATCGCAGCTGGTTGTGGTTCTGCTTTACCTTCACGAAGACCTGGGATTTCTTTGAATTGACGAGCAATTTCTTTAACGATTTTTTGAGCAGCCTTACCAACTGCCGTCATTGTTGTAGAACCAACAAGGAACGGAAGGATAGAACCGATCAAGATACCGATCAAAACGCCTGAAGAAGTAAGATCCAAAGACATTTTTGCAAGACCTGCTTTTTCACGCACATGGTTTACTTCCATGTTGAATGCAGAGAAAAGAGCAAGAACTGTCAAGATCGCTGAACCAATCGCAAAACCCTTACCGATAGCTGCTGTTGTGTTACCAACGGCATCTAGTTCATCAGTGATGTCGCGAACGTTTTTACCAAGACCTGACATTTCAGAGATACCACCCGCGTTGTCAGCGATGGGACCGTAAGCATCGACAGTCATAACAACCGCTGTACCAGCGAGCATACCTACTGCTGCCATTGCGATACCGTATAGACCCAAAGCTTGGTCTGCTACGTAAGCTGCGATAACAACGATCAACATTGGGATTGCAGTTGATTCCATACCTACTGCCAAACCACGGATCACACCAGTTCCTGCACCAGTCAAAGCTGCTTCCGCAACCAAACGGATTGGACGAGCTGCTGTGTAGTACTCAGTGATAAGACCGATCAAAGCTCCACCAAATGCACCCGCTGCCAAAGCAACAGTGACAGTTTGGCTGATACCGAACATTGGCATCAAGATGTAAGAAGCAATTGTTAAAATGATTGGCGGAACAATCAACGCGTTACGAAGAACTGTTGCTGGCTTGCCGTTTTTAAACGCGCGCGCTGCAAAGATCACAACGATTGAAATCACAAGACCCAAAGTTGAAAGAAGCAAAGGCAAAGTCACACCCGCGATACGAGTGTTCTCTGGAGCTGCACCCTCCATCAATTTAGACAAACCTTCTACTGGGATTGTCAAAGCAATCGCCATAGCAGAAACGATCGCAGCAACCATGGATTCATAGATGTCTGCACCCATACCTGCAACGTCACCAACGTTATCACCAACGTTATCAGCGATAACACCTGGGTTACGAGGGTCGTCTTCAGGAATGTTCTCTACAACTTTACCAGCGATGTCTGCACCAACGTCAGCCGCTTTAGTATAGATACCACCACCGATACGCGCGAAAAGTGCGATAGATGAAGCACCCACTGCGAAAGAGTGAAGGATTGTTCCGACAACGTCTTGACCTTGGAAGATGTAGTAAAGAACGCCAAGACCGATCAAACCAAGACCCGCAACAGAAAGACCCATCACGGCGCCACCATCAAGTGCCACGAGAAGAGCTGCGGCTTTAGAGCCACCTGCTGCTGCTTGAGAAGTACGAACGTTGGCATAAGTTGCCGCCTTCATACCGAAGAAGCCCGCAAGAAGAGACAAGAATGCGCCCAGGATGAAAGATCCCGCTGCGATTCCGCCCAATGCGAACCATAGAGCTGCGCCTACGAAAATAGCGTAGACGAAAAGAACCTTGTACTCACGTACGAGGAAAGCCATTGAGCCTTCGCGAACGTAAGTCGCGATGCGATTCATTGTTTCGTTACCAGTTGGCTGAGCCTTCACGCGAAGGTATAGAGCCAAAGCAACGATCAAACCAACCACCCCAGCAATCGCCGGAGAAATTAGCAAAGATTCACTAAACATTGTTGCACTCCGTGTTTGATTTCTCGTTTAAATTACGAAGGCTTAGAGATACCTGTCTTCATTGCAATTAGTCAATCGAGAGAAAGGTACGGACTTACTTTTGGTAGCGACAATGCGTCATGAATGACGCTATATTGCTACCAAAAGTAAGTCCGTACCTAAAGAACAGGCGCGATGAATGCGAAGAAAAAACCGGTGAGGAAAACAAGAACTGATAGAATATAGACCCGTGCAGAGAACTTTCTGCCTGAAATACAGGCATCTCTGAGCTGTGGATCAATGGGACACGGGGCGTTGCGGTTTCTCCAAAGAAGAAATCCATTTAAAGATAACATCACTCCCGCGAACACAAAAACTATGAGTTTATTTTCGGAAACCCAAATAAGACCTGGAACATTGCCAGCAAGCCCCGCAAGAACTGCTCCCATGCCCAAACTGACAAGCAGAGCTGGGAGCGCACAGCAGATCAAAGTTCCCGTGGAACTAAAAAGAGTCAGGAACGTGAAGAACTTATTTGTTGAAGCTAACTTCATACCCCGCCTCTTTTAAAAGAGTTGCGATTTTATCGTGGGAAAGTTTTTGCCCATCTTTGTATGTGAGCTTTACGAATTTATTTTCGAGGCTCACTTCGACGTTGGCGACTTCGGGTTGTTCTTTAAATTTTTTTGTGATGCCTTGAGCACAGAAAGAACAAACCATTCCTTTCACACCGACAGTTTCAACTTCTCCGGCGAATGCGGATGATGTTGCGAATAGGATTGTTAGAGATAGGATTAGTTTTTTCATAATTTTCTCCTGCTTCAGTTCCGGCGGTTCCCGCCTGCATTCTGCGCGGCTACCGCCGCCTTAAAAGTGCACCATGTAGTTAAAGGCCCAGCCACCACCGAAGGCGGCACCGAGTTCGATCATTGCGTTTTTGTAGAACAGACGAATAAATTGCGTTGTCTCAATAGGTTTGTCGTTCACTTTATCGAACTGAACAATGAGCCATGTATTGAGTTCGTTAAACTCTGCTAAATATGGAGCCACGCCCAGGCGGCCTTTGGTGTGCTCATAGTCCGTGCGATCAACTGCATCTGAATCTTGGCGGAAGAATTTATTGTACTGAATAGACGTGTAATACTTGCGCGACTCCCAATCTGCTTCAACAGATCCGAATGTTACACCTTTGTTCTCGTCAAACGATCTTTCCGTTCCATAACCCGCGCTTAAATAAATATTTCCCTGCGAATCATCGTTATTCCAGCGCTTCGCCAAAAAGTTGATTCGTGGAATTGTGTATTCGATATCTTCCATTTTAAAATAACTAAGCCCAGCGGCCCAACTGCGATCGAAGGAATAGGTCAGTAACAATTCATTTTCTTTTTCTTTATTATAAGACATCAATGATGTTGCACCCTGAAAAGAAACTGGATGCGCATTTGCCGTCCCGACGCCACCAAAGCTGAGGAGTAAAAGTCCAAGTATCAATTTGTTCATATTCTCATTTCCTTGTTGTGCGCGCCTTCAACTATCATTAGGATGAAGCCAACTTGTTTGTGACAAATTGATGAAAAAAAATCTGCAAGACTTAACAGACGAAGAACTTCTAATAAAGTTGTCCGAGGGCGAATATAAGTCCTTGGATCATCTCTATTTGAGGCATTCGGGACGTGTTTTGAGTTATGCCCACCGTCGAGGCCTCTCTACCGAACGTGCCGAGGATTTATTGCAGATTGTTTTTATGCAGCTTCATCGTAAAAAGCATCTTTACGATCCCCGTCACTCGGCTCTGGCCTGGATCTACGTCATTACTCGCAGCGAATTAAAAGACTATAGAAATCGCGAGATTAAGGATTTTACGGAGTGGGACGATTCTTTGTCACAAACAGACGTGTCCGTTCCTATAATAGAGTCGAAGGACGAAGCTCAGGCTCTACTAAATGAATTAAAACCCCGAGAGCAAGAGGTTATGAAGCTTCGCTACCTGGACGAACTGGAATACAATGAAATTGCAGAGATCCTTAAAGAATCCGAGAGCAATATTCGCCAGATCGTCAGCCGCAGTCTTCGTATGTTGCGTGACCGGCTTGTGCCTGGCAGCGCTGGAGGGTCGCAGGCCCGGAAGCTGAAGCAGAGAGGAAAATTGTGAAAGACATAAAAAAAGATTTTGAGTCTTTTGTGAATGACCCGGCGGAAACGTCAGGCTCCTCTTTTGTTCTTTCCAAAATTCATTCACAACTTGCAAAAGAACTTCCTTCTGCCTGGAAGGTGGCGACGAAGTTGGGTGTTGCACATTTATTGGGTTCATTTGTCACTTTGATGAGCTGCTCTCAGTTCGGCGTGCAGTTGTTCTTTGATGGCGGCGGACTTATGCACTACTTTATGAAAATCAGTCCGCAGTTCTGTAATACGTTTTGCGGAGCTTTGTATCTTTCAATTTCTTTCTTAATGGCTCGCGCCATTTTAAAACGCGACGAATGGTTGATGATTCTTCGCTCACGGGTTTTAAGCATTTCTACCCTCGCCTTGATCTCCTTAGGTGGCTTGGCTCTGGTGAGCCATGAAGTTACTTTTGAAGCCGGCGTTTTGTGGCTTTTTGGTGCAGCTATCGGAGGAGAACTCGTGACTCTTGTAAAATCTCCCACGCTTTGGCTTGCGCGCAGAGGCGCTGGTAAATAACCCTGCACAATCCCTTGCCTTCATAGGGCTTTAAAAGTAGAAAAACCAGCATGAAAACTTGCCTTGGTTTTATACTGATTTTTCTATCTTTGAGTTCCCCGGCTTTTGCAAAATCGCGCATTGCTTTTCTAGAGCTTTATGATCGCAATGGAGAGCTTGTCCAATACGAACCGGGCGGAAGATTCTCTCACACGGCTATTCAATTTGATGAAATTGGTGACAAGTGGCTGAACGCTTATCCTGGCGAAGGTGTTGCTATTGTTTCTTGGGAAGAACTCCAACACCGTGGTGTCATTGCTGAGATTGTTGAAATCCCTCAGAACGTTCACCTTTCCCAAGTCGCTCCTTACATGGGCCGACCTTTTGATTTTTGGTATTCTTGGAGTGATGATGCTCTTTACTGCACGGAGCTGATTGGGAAACTTTTAGGAGTTCCAACTCATCCAATGAAGTTTAATAAAAAAGTTTGGCCAAAGAGTTATTGGAAGCTTGAGGGGACACCAGGGCTTTCGCCGGATGGACTTTGGAAGTGGGCACATAATATCAATAGCACTTCAAAGAATTAACGAGCCCTTGCTGAGCGTACGAAAGAATAAGTTCGTCTTGGGTTAATAGCGTAAAACGATTTTTTCGGGCAGTAGCCACTATGATCCTGTCAGCGGGATCACCATGAAATCCTCCCGGCAGACGTGTAGACTCCACTGCCACTTCAGGGGAAATTGGAACAACTTCGAGCTTTAATTTTTCAATAGAATGCTGAATCCAATCCAAACAAGGCTCACTTAAAGCAAGCCGTCCCTTTGCTTCAAGCATAGAGAGCTCCCACAGAGAAATCGCCGAAATCATCAAAGTCTCGTCGATAAAAGCTTTTTCAACTACTTTGCGTGAGGAGCCTTTCGCCATTTTTTCCAAACCCGTCACAATCCAAATCCAGGCGTGGGTATCAAGTAAAAGACCATTATTTTTCATCAGCACTCCACTTCTCACCTGTGGACTTAACGATATCACCCTTGATCTCGGCCGTTCCAGCCATCACCCCAAAGGGGCTTTGCACTTTCTCCAATACTTCATCCTGTGCAGGCACCAATCTCGCGACCGGTTTCCCATGCTTGGTGATCGTCACCGCTTGACCGTATTTTTTAACACGATCCATAAGCATTAGACATTGCGCCTTAAACTCTCCCGCAGGAATTTTTTTTGCCATAGATTACAATCTCCACCATAAAAGACTATGGTCATAATAACATGGTCATATTTAAATATCCACAAAATATGGCCGCCTGATGAAGAGATAACTATTTGCAATTACTGGAATTTCAACTTTATCTCTAAAGGAAAGTGATCTGAACTTACGATAGTGTGGTGAACCCGAGCCTTAACCACCTCAAAACCTCTGATGAAAACGTGATCTAATTTTAATACCCGCCCGTCATCTTCCAGATCCAAGTGCTCAAGGTGCAAATCCCTAAAAATACTTTTCATAATCATGTAACGCTTGAAGTTCCATGTATTAAAGTCCCCAGCCAGAATAATCGGTCCTTTGAATTCAGAAATTTTTTCTGCAATCTCATAGAGCGAATTCGAAAAAGCTCCCAATGTCACAAAGTTAAGAACGTGGGTGCATACAACAAGAACTTTAGTTCCTGCAAAGTCGTATTCGTTAAACAAAGTGAGCTTAGGCGTAAGCCAAAAGAACTCTCTTGTTTTTGCGCGAATAAAATCAACCGCATGGGGACGAAGTTTCGAACCAATCGCAACGCCGGTACTAGAAAGATCTTTTTTGTAGTGAAAACTTTGAGCGAGATGCCATTCGTATGAAGAAAAATCTTCTTTCCAAATTTTTGGCATACGCTGGTCTAAGATAGCCTCTTGAAGAAGGATAAAGTCCTTTCCCTCTCCAAGCCTTTTAAAATCATTTTCAAAGATATGGGCTTTTTGGCCTTTGTAGACATTCCATACGAAAATATCAAACTCCGACGGCGCGACAGGAGTTAAAATCTCCCCTTCGCCGATCTTCAGTAAGACTTTTTCTTTCGCAGGAACAATATACGGAACCATTTTTACTTCACTTTACTTAAATAACTTTCATCCACTGTGGCCACTTGCAAACTTTGCGCTTCTTGGCGTTCTTGCTCTGCGAGCAACGTCGACAAGTACCGCTCTGTTGTGCTTGGAATAATAACAACAATATATTTCCCTCTGTTTTCTTCGCGCGAAGCCTGACGAAGTCCCGCAGCAATAGCAGCACCTGAGGAAATTCCCACGGGGATTCCTTCCGTTTTAATAACTTCGCGTGCGACCTTCATGGATTCTTCAGATGAAACTTGCTCAACTCCATCGACGACCGAACGGTCCATTACGCTTGGAACAAATCCCGCCCCCAAACCTTGAATTTTATGAGGACCAGGTTTTCCTCCAGAGAGAACCGGGCTTTCCGCGGGTTCAACTGCGATCATTTTTACACTTGGCTTTTTCGCTTTAAGAACTTGCCCTACACCTGTGATAGTCCCAGATGTTCCAACACCGCTGATCACCATATCGACTTTTCCATCGGTGTCGTTCCAGATTTCAAGAGCGGTGGTTTCTTTGTGAATCGCAGGATTGGCTGGATTGTCAAATTGTCCTGGCACCCAACTGTTGGGAGTTTTCTCTGCAAGCTCCATTGATTTTGCAATGGCGCCCTTCATACCCAGAGGACCCGGAGTCAGAATAATTTTTGCGCCGAGCATGAGTAAAAGAGTTCGTCTTTCTTGGGACATTGTTTCAGGCATCACAAGCGTAATAGGATAACCCTTTGCTGCGGCAACAAAGGCCAACGCAATTCCGGTATTTCCACTCGTGGGCTCAATGATCTGCATACCTGGCTTTAATTTACCCGTGAGCTCGGCCTCTTCGATCATAGCAAGACCGATGCGATCCTTCACGGAAGCCAACGGATTAAAGAACTCCAATTTTAAAAGCAATTTTCCAGGAAGTCCCTTCCCGATTCTTTGCATTTCGACCAAGGGGGTTTGACCAATCGTCTTTGTAATATCAGAATATACTTTCATATTTTGCCTATTCTGGTGAGAGGGCTATTTTTTAATAATACTCCTCTCCGAGAGAGGATCAAAGCAAACTATGTTCTATTTTCGTTAATAAAAGGGGGTTTTTAAATGGCAACTCAACCTTACTCCAGCGCTGTAACAAGCCACTGTTTCCGTTTGAGACCCGGGCAAGACCTTAAAAAAGAACTTCTTTATTATTGCCAATTGCATCACCTCCATGCGGCCTGCGTCCTGAGTTCCGTGGGAAGCCTCACTAAGGCGCACATTCGTCTGTCGGGAGGCAAAGATGTGGTCGAATTTCAGGGGCCCTTTGAGATTATTTCTTTGAATGGAACCTTAGGCACTGAAGGCATTCATTTGCATATTTCAGTGAGCAATTTCGAAGGCAGTGTGATTGGTGGACATCTTATGGATGGCTGCGAGATTTTTACGACGGCGGAGATTGTGCTTTTGGAGAATCAGGATTTAGTGTTTGGGCGTGAGGAGGATGGGCATACGGGGTATAAGGAATTGATTGTTAAACCGAGATAATCAGCGAAGGTCCGACTTCCAATATTTTAACCAATCGTTTTGGAACAATTTTTTTGGATCGCATTTATAAAATGCTTTTCGTTTTTTTAGTTTAGAAAACTTATTCTTAGGCTTATTTCTTTTCATAAAGCTAATAGGCCTTTCCTTCTTCTTTATTTTTAATATTCTTCAATAGAATTTGAATCTTCTCTTTCTCGAACTGCCCTTTTTCTGTCAGCAACAATTCAGAAAGAAGTAAAATCACACTACGAACTCCTAAATTCACACCTTGATCAATTTTCGGATCGCGTAAATCATATTGCCCTTGCTCTTCGTATTGTGCCTGTATGTACTGACAAAAATCCAAAGCGATCAGATGTAAGCTTTCCAGCTCTTTAACTTTTAAAAATGTCGTTTTCTTTTCCATATGATACCCCTAAGACTCTTTAAGGTAATCTGCCACTTCAACTCTTCTATATTGAATTGGTGACTTCTTAATTACTCTAGAGGAAATATTACGTCCTTCGTAACTATTCTTAAAGAAAGATTGTAAACGTTGCCCCTCATTAGTCGCTTCGTTCTCTGCCACCACACTTACCAGAATTTCAGAGACACTTGCCACAAGATCCCCACTAGGCGACACTTCATGCCGTTCACCATTGATGAGGATAACAACTTCAGTAGCTCTACTATTACCACTTTGCTTTTTAATGAGTTTATTAACAAAAAACTCTTTTAATAGACGAGAGTTCCCCATTTCTAATGCGCCCTGCTGCTTGCGCCATTTACTTACGGTACTCTCATCTAGTCCTAAAATTTTGGCAACTTCACTCTGAGTAATCTGAAAATGCTTTCGCAATAATTCCAACTCTTCGTATATTAAGGGCGTTTGCAAATCAGATAAAACTTCTGCACAAACTACCGAATAGATACGCTTATATTCCGTCGCAGAAATTGTCTTACCGCCATCAAATGGACTGACCGTAAATATAATCTCAGGAAGTATACGTTCTTTCCCTGCGACTAACATTTTGTAGTTGTGCTCCGTCTTCGTAGTCAGTTTTGATCTTTTCATTTCCATTTTTTCACCAACAAGATTTATGTCCATTTTGGTTCAATAACTTCTCGGCCTCATCAACCTCGTAAATAGCTTGATTGCCTTGATCTTCATAGCTCGGTTCACCATCATAAAAAGCAAAAAGCTCAGCCACGTCAGCAAATACAGTTTCTTTATGAACTACGAACTTAAACCGAAAGACTCCATATTCACCCGGCATCGAATTATTTTTATCAAAATCCTTAGCTTCACAAAAAAGAACTAATTCAATCACATCGCCAGGCACTCTTTCGGTATACCCAAGAGCCTCGCCAGTGTTTATGAGGGCTTCTAAATTTTCGTAAGCTCTGTTGTACCTATCAGTCATTGGGTTGTGACTAACTACAACATTATCGGGTTCTTCCTCATAAAGCTTTTTCAAAGCATCGTGATAATCTATGCAGTTCACGTCATCCTTCTTTAATATCGGCTAGAAACTTGAACTTTTCAAGTTTCTTGATTTTTTCATGCTTAAAAGCATTTTATTTGGCATTAAACAGGATTGAAGTCTTAGTTAGAGACATTTAATAGCCCTACCGAACCTCCCAGCAGCCGCCCTATTCAATAATATGTTTATATGTAAATAATGTGTAAATCAATAATTTACTACGAAACATGAACTTTATAGTTGAGACCCGCTTGTGTTAGCTGATCCTGCAAAGCAAGTTGAATAAATCTGTCTTCTGCAAAACCTAATATTTGTGCAAAGCGGGCTGCTCGCTCAGGGCTCACTGCTTTTTTACCTTTCTCGATATCATTGAGATGCTGTTTGGAAATACCTAGTTTTCCCGCAAATACTTCTAGAGTTTCGCCTTCAGATTTTCGTAGCGATGACAAACGAAGACCAAAACTTAAAGACTCCCCAAGGTTCTTTTCAAGAATTCGAACTGCTGGGCTTTTCTTCTTAGAATTCATGTTTATTCACCTTTGCAATCGTAAACAGTTCCAATTTAAAATTGGTACACCTGGTAGGTTTACTTTTCAAGTAAATCTGTATTGTCACACTAAAATTCTATGTTTTTTGACTAAGCTTTCGACAGCATCACTCGGTTTGAAACATGCCAACAAGAAACTCTGGAGTCCTTGATTTCTCTTGGCATAATCAATCAGCGGAGGGACTTCATGACGAAGCTTTTCTTTATATTCATTCTTTTGTTATCACTTCTTGGAATTCAACATGCCCACGCAGAGGCCGCGGTGGGCGCCGTGATTGGTGACCCTACGGGTATCTCCGGAAGACTTGGTATGGATGGTCAGCACTCTCTAGAAGGAGCTCTGGCTTATTCAACAGGACACTATGAAGGACTGCATGTGCATGCCACATATCTTTGGGATCGTGCGCGCTCGTTTGCAACTTCGGAAGGGCCTATTGAGTTGTATTATGGGCTTGGGGTTCGCTTGATCGCGATTAGCAAAGGTGATCGCGATGGCGAAATCGCCCTCGGGCCTCGTGCTCCCCTGGGCCTTCTTTATAATTTTACTAATCCCAATGTTGAGATTTTTGGTGAGGTGTCTTTGGCAATGGACTTAGTGCCAAAGACGGATGTTGATTTGGATGTGGGGATTGGGGTTAGGGTGAGGTTTTAATTAACCGCACTCTTCCACAAATTGACGCGTTTTTTTATTTCTTCGCGAAGATCTTTTTGCACGAATTTAAAATGCGAATCATCCTTTGTATTCTGCCACAAGATTTCTGAGCTTTCCTCTACGAGTTCTGTCATCTTTTTGAGAGTATTCAGAAAGATATCTTGTCGCTTTTCAAAGCCCAAGTCTTGCGCCAATATCTGAAAATTCTGTTTCTTCATTTTCGCTGCCAAACGCTGGCCACCGATAGAAAATGCAAAGGAAGGAGACATATCCTTGTAAATGCTTGTTGAAAGCAAATCATAAACAGGTGCCAAACTTACTGCACCATTCTCATATAGAAAAGACAAATTTTTCGAATGAGAATCGTTGTTTCCTATCAACAAATTAAAAGCCAACCACTTTAGCGCAAATTCTAAATCAGGAATTTTATTGTCAGAGATTTTTTCAATCGTTTTATAGTTCTGCGCAAAAGTTGGACCTCCATCTTCCTCATATTTTTCCGCCGACGGAATACCCTGAGCCTGACACAAGTCGAATTGGTGAACGCGCTCCACTTTGCCTGCAATTATTCTCCTGTCATAACGTTCAATAAGAAATAATGGATTTTCTTCACCCACTATTTGTATTCCAGGAATACTTAACCCACAGAGCTGCGCCAAACTCATACATAAATATTCATTCTGAACAGAGTTCAATACTCCTTGAAGTCGTGCAGGAGGCTTTAAAATATGGGTCGTAGGTGTCGCATCAACAGGAATATACATTTCGCCATCATGAACGACGACAGGGATCTTATCCTGAGCCCCTGCTAGTGAAAATCGGCCTTTATGGTTCACGAGGCTGTGAATATAAAGACTTTCTTTATTTTCTATGACTTTATCAATCTCACGGAAAGAAAGCTTTTCAAGCCTTCCTAGTTTTTCATCTTCGGGCGGGCGATCTAATGGAGTGATTTCCAATGCTCCGGCACAATCTAAGCCATAGCTTTCCAAAAGCTGATAAGGGTCTTCAAAACTTTTTTTTAGAATTTTCTCAAAGACCTTGAGAGTGCCACCTTCTGGAAGAAGATTATCGAAATAAGACTTCGTAATACGATTATTAAACTCTTCTTCTTGCAAGGGAAGAGCCGGAGAAAGACTGAATTTTTCTTTATCCTGAAGCCAACTCTGCGAGTAACTAAATCCCAAAGTATCGTCAGCTTTTTTCACCAATTGGCCAACATGCTTTTTCTTATAAAAGACATTTAAGGGGTGCTTCATTTTCTTTTGACCTTGAAATAGATCTCGATGTTGCAAAGCTTAAGTATTTTCAGCAAAGTTGAGAGCTTGATGTCTGATTTTTGATTCTCGAAGTTTAAAACGGCATATCGGGAAAGATCCGCATATTGTCCCAGTTTTTCACTTGTAATACCCTGCTCTTTACGAACCCTTCGCACTTCTCCTGCAAGCTGGGAAGGACTTGTAATACGCGTATATTCCATCTAACCCCCTAAAAGTTGCCTACAATCAACATTTTATAGGAAATGTTCGAAAAGTCCACAAAAAGTTGCCTAAAGGCAACTTTTAATAAAACAAAGGTATTCCGAGCACGAAAAGTCGCCCAAAAACAACTTTATCCGGATTGAGGGGCCGCTTTTCGAATGCTAGTCTCCTATAATGTTACTCATCATTTTGAAACTGCTTCTTTGTTGGAATTTCAGTTACGCACAGTTTGCAAATTACAACTCTGTCCTACTCGGCGATCGCGCCGCCGGCATGGGTGGAGCTGGAACAGCACTGCCGTTAGATGTTTCTTCGGCAGCTTTTTACAATCCTGCTCTTTTGTCACAATCTGAAGGCGCCGCTTTTTCTGCAGCGGTCGGTATCTACAAGAAGTATGATACCAATTACGGCTCCGAAACTGACTATACGCAGACACCACTTAAAGTAAGTTCTGGATTTTTTAGATCTCTTCCCGCTTCAACTGGAAACGTGGTTCGCAAGGAAGGATGGACATTTGGGCTCTCGATTCTTGTTCCGGAATACGAGACTTTCAAGGGAGACCTGCAATCCTCTTCGCAAAACACCAGTACACTGACTTACACCGATGAGTCTTTATGGGTCGGCCCGACTCTTTCTAGAGCATTGAATGAAAAGAGTGCCTGGGGAATTACACTTTATTATGCTGCGCGGAGCTTTACTCGTTCAATTCAAGATCGAACTTATCCCGACACCGTTCAAGCCATTCTTTTTAATTCAGAAGAAACTCTCACAGAGAATGCTTTGGTTCCGGTTTTTGGTTACATGCTGACTCCGAATTCAGAATGGACTTTTGGCGCCAGCGTTCGCGTTCGAGGTATACCTATTTCAAGCAATGCCACTTACTTTGAATCGTTGACAAAAACAAATCCCTACTCGTCGGAACAAGTAAATCGCAATGATCTGAGTTCCGCGATTTTTATACCTGCAAAACTTTCTTTGGGAGTTTCACACGCGCTGAATGGATGGGTCTGGGCCGCAACCATGGATGCTTATGAAGGCTACTCCTACGAAATTATTGATTACGATGATCGGGGATCTTTTGTTGTCAGGAATGCGGTGGCGAATTTATCTTTAGGGCTGGAAAAAACCTTTACCGATTGGTTTAAAGTCCGTTTAGGCGTTTTCTCAAATCTTTCCCCCTACCCGAAGCCGGATGAAAATCTAAAACGCCTTCAGGGAGAAAGAGTGGATCAGGCCGGCGTCAGTGCAAATTTTGTTTTCATAGCGGATAATAAAATTGCTTACACTTTTGGTGGGTATTACACCGGTGGCCGTGGACATGCTATTGAGCGTGTTAATCAGGATTTTCATGTGATCACGAAGTCGCAGCAGGTGTTTACGATGCTTGCGGGGACGCAGTTTTATTTTTGAGAGGGTGTTCTCCACGGCGAAATGAATCTTCATTCCATTAAATCTAGAATTTTCTTAACTTCACTGACATAGTGGGCATCCCCTTTTGCAAACTCAGCAGAAAAACCACAATTTAATTCTAAAAAAGGAATTAACTCTGGCGCCATCCATTCCATCGCCTGCTTAATCTCTCCATAGCGGATCTCGGGCTTGTAACTAATAATTGGCTCGAAATGAAAAACTCGATTGCGGAATTTTCTTATTGTGTTCAATCTATCCGAAATAATTTTCCTTGTCCGGTCTGACGCTGGTGTCACATAAGGAAATATCCTCGGCAAGATTGGCCTCAGTTTTTGTTCGTAATCTTTTCGAAAAAGCGAAGTCCAAAACCCAAAATTCAATGCGGCTGTGATATCTTCGGGGTTGGTTTTCTTCCCTTCTTTTATAAGTCGCTCAAGGGCTTCGTCCACGAGTCGCTGTTCAGGGGCAAGTAACTGACCGTTAGTAAGCCAGGAATTTCCCCACACATGAGACGCTGCAGTGTGAATGTTATTTCTGAGTGATATTTCCAACCAGTGCAGAGACTCATACAATGACTCAGACAAAGCACAATTCCAGAGGTATTTGGCTATGATAGAATCCAGTTGTTGTTCATCTAAATACCCGTAACTACCTAATCTTTCCTTAGAAATTCTTGAAATGAGACGTGATTTTTTTAATTGGCCTTGCATTTCACTCCTAAAAGACCGATATTGTTTATGTAGTCCCCAGGAAGTTCCTCTCCCTTGAAATATAGGTGATCGAAGCCTGGGGTTTTTTTTGCCTAAAATCTAGAGATAGAGTCACCTCATCTCTCTGTTTCACTGAATTCTATATATGTAAATAATATGTAAATCAAGATTTAAAAAGTGATGGCTGCGGGTATTGGGGTTAGGGTGAGGTTCTAACCTCGCCCTAAATCGCAAAATACTTCGCATCCGGATGCATAAAGTAGTAACCGGACACACTAGATGGCGGAGTCATCGCGAAGTTCTCTGTTAGACGCACACAAGTTCGTTCATCAGCTCCCAACAGTTTCCACATCTTTTTCTTCTCACTGTGATCAGGACAAGCGGGGTATCCCGGGGCCGGACGAATGCCTCGATATTTTTCGGCAATCAGATCTTCATTGGATAGATCTTCTTTAATTCCAAAGATCCCCCGAACTTTTTTATGAGTATATTCAGCTAACGCCTCCGCGATACGATCACCGATGGCCTTAACAAGAATCGAAGAGTAATCGTCATTATCCATTTCAAACTCTTTGGCAATTTCGATTTGTTCTCCTGCAGTTACTACGAACACACCAATGTGATCCCGCCGCTGAACTTCAAGTGGAGCTACAAAATGAGGTAAGCAATAGTAAGTGTCATTGTTCGCAACTTTCTTGCGCGTTTGCCTGTCAAAACGAAGTTTTTCTATTATAGCGCCCGCCTCATCAAAGACTAAGACCTCGTCATCTTGGGATTTCGCTTCGAAAATGCCCACCAAAGACTGGGGACGCACTCGGTTTCCTTCAATAAGATTTGCCAACATTGCGTGAGCATATTGATAAAGCTTTGTCGCTTCCTCGCCATATTTTTTCAGATTTCACGAAGGATGCATGTGCATGCCACTTACCTTTGGGATCGTACGCGTTCTTTTGCGACTTCGGAAGGGCCTATTGAGTTGTATTATGGGCTTGGGGTTCGCTTGATCGCGATTAGCAAAGGTGATCGCGATGGCGAAATCGCCCTCGGGCCTCGTGCTCCCCTGGGCCTTCTTTATAATTTTACTAATCCCAATGTTGAGATTTTTGGTGAGGTGTCTTTGGCGATGGACTTAGTGCCAAAGACGGAGTTGATTTGGATGTGGGGATTGGGGTTCGGGTGAGGTTTTAACCGAAATTTTATTTAAACCTGTTTTCACGCACGACCCCAAACAAAATTTCTTTAGTGGACTCTCCTTTATAAACAAATCAAAATTTGTCTACAAAAAAATGACAAGGAGGTCATATGAAGAAAATGATACTGGGTGCTTTATTACTAGTGAGCGTTGTAGCTTTCGCTCAAAAACGCGACGGACTTCGCACTATGGGCCTGAGATTTGTAGCTCCAACAGTTAAAAACGTAAATCAAGTGGATGATGAAGAGAGAGGGGAAATTGTCTATCAAACTTCAGACGAACAGTTTTATGGTTTTGACGGAACCAACTGGAATAAGCTTTCCGCTGGTGAGTCACTTTTACCTGCGGGCGTAATTCTTCCGTTTGGCGGAACCGCTGCACCATCAGGATTCTTGCTTGCTGACGGAGCAGCATATTTAATCGCGGACCATCCAGATCTTCATGCTGCTATCGGGACCGCCTTTGGAGATGGAACAAAGAATGCTGATGGAACTAATACTAACCACGCCGCTGGAACCGCTTTCAATGTTCCGGACCTTCGCGGAAGATTCATGCGTGGAGTAGATGGCACTGCTGGAAGGGATATCGACAAAACAGCACGGCCGTATGCTACAAGCCCCAATAATGGAGGAGGTAACTCCGGAAATGCAGTTGGATCAATCCAGGGACAGGCCACTCGCAAGAATGGATTATCTATTATCGACCCCGGTCATGCTCACTACACTGGCTTAGGATCTGGATCCGCAACCCCAGGCGGAGTCCTTGGAGTAACTTCTTTAAATCCAAATCAGGGATACACGAATACCGCAAATACTAATGTTAGCATTAGTAATGGTGATAGCGAAACTCGTCCTATTAATATTTACGTGAACTACATTATTAAGAAATAATTTGATCGCCCCTCGTTAAGACGAGGGGCGAAGCTTACTTAAGCTACTTATGCATCTTCTACTCGACTTTCTTATAATTTTTAATAATCCCAATACGGAAATGCCGTTGGTATTTAAGTTTCACGGTTTATATAATCGCCCGCGAAACCATCTTTAAAAGCGTCATATTCGTTTGAATAATTCCTATGGGGCTTGATTATAAGTTCTTACCTTTGTCCATATGGCGCGCCAGGCCATTGCTTGGAAAGATAGCTAGCGTAACCTAGTTGGTATAATTAAAGATAGTATGCCAGTGCTTAATAACTTATCATTTCAAAACAAACAGAGACACAGAACCGAACTTGACGGCCTCAGAGGCGTCGCGGTACTTGCTGTGTTGTTCTTTCATGCGTACCCCAGCGTCTTCTCTGGAGGTTATGCAGGAGTTGATATCTTCTTTGTACTAAGCGGCTACCTTGTGGCTTCCTCTTTTTTTTCAAGTAGAAAAAACTTAGCCAGTGCAATTATAGATTTCTACGTAAGACGCTTCAAAAGGCTCGCACCGGCCGCTATCTTTGTTTGCCTCGTCACTTGGATTATCGGAACACTAGTCCTACTGCCGGAAGAAATAGCAAATCTTTCTAACTCCGTTCAAAGTATTCTCACTCTTACTTCTCATACCTGGGCAAACTCGGTGAATTACTTCGACATTTCAACTGCCTACCGTCCACTTATTCATTTCTGGAGTTTATCCATTGAAATACTATTTTATCTTGCATTCCCCTTATTGGGGATTCCCCTTCTCAGAGCTCCAAAGACAAGGTATGGAATTAAATTTGTAACCGTACTGTTGGCAATCCTTCTATCAACTACTTTCTTGATTACTGTACGACACCCACACGAGTACTATTTTTCTTTCTTTTCAAGAATATGGGAATTCTATTTGGGAATTTGTTTATTCTTTTACGCACCATGGAGTTTTAATGATCGATTGCAAAATCTATGGACTCATTTCGGTCTTATTTTGATTGGGCTTTCCATTTTTACCTTTAATTCATTATCAAATTTTCCTGGCCCTGCAGCTCTTGCTCCTACACTTGGAGCCGCCCTTATCATTCTTTCGAAGACTTCTGCTAACAGCTATAATATATTAAAAAATTCCTGCTTAATTTTTCTCGGAAAAATTTCATTCAGCCTTTACCTCATTCACCAACCTGTAATGGCTTACGCTCGCACGATAATGGGAAGAGAGCTAAATGACAAGGAAGCCTTATTAGGAATTCTTCTATCCATTATTCTCTCATATTTTTCGTGGAGGTTTATTGAATCCATTTTTATACGAAGGGAAACCTACAAAGTCTGGGCCTATACTACGATTTTCGCAGCTGCGGGTTTTCTCTACTTTTCCTCACTCAACCAACTTAGAAATGAAAATTCAAAAAGTCTCAATGCAGATGCAAAAAGAGCCCTGGAATTCAGATACGACAACAACCCACAAGCCTCAAAATGCCGCACTTCGAACATACTAGATCCTTCTCGGGCCTGCCGATACCATCCCGAATACAAAAAGACAGCAGTGTTGTGGGGAGACAGCCACTCTGATCAAATTGTTGTACCTTTCGCTGAAGGCCTTGGCTCATATGGATATTCGACTCTACAATTCTCTATTGAAGGGTGTCCACCCATTCAGCATGTAATTACAACGAAGGTACACCGAAAGTGTGAACAAAATGCAGACTTAGTAACGCAGTACCTTGTATCTAAAAAGGAAATCCAGATTATTTTTATACACGCGTTCTGGGTTGGTTATTTTGATGACAAAATTGTCGAACCAAAAACCTCAGCATCGTTGTTAGATCTTTGGAAACAGACGCTCCATTCGCTTATCCGTGCCAATAAAACAGTCATCATTCTAGGACCTGTTCCAAAAATGCCCGTAAATCCTCCTCTGTTTTTAGCCCGACTGAAAAAGATATTTCCAAACAAGGAGGAACGTATCAGTTTATCTGCGGAGGGATGGCTAAACCAATCCCCTGAAACTCGAAAAATCTTTGACAATGTTTGCAAAAGCACCAAGGTCATTTGCATTGACATCATAGGACTCCTTCTGGATAGCAAGACATCAACGTATGTCGCCAACACATCGGATTTAATTTTTTATCGCGACGACAATCACCTGTCGCTAACAGGCTCACAACGAATCATGCCTCAACTTATTTCAGAAATCGCCAAACGAGTTGAACTAAATAAAAACTAATTTTTGGCATCCACATAGTTCCAATTTTTTTCAATATTTTCAAACTAACTTCTTCTCTTCGTCGTAGGAGCATTATCACACGCGTGATATAGTCAGACGATTGAGACTGTGCAACATATACTATATACGAAATAGACTTTGCGATGATTTAGGAATATTTCGCAAAAGGCCTTGGTTCCAATTCCCCACTTCTGGATAAAAGAAGTTATTCCATCCTACGACCCACACTTAGACACGTGGAGGCTTAAATATTATTTAAATTGACCATCTTTCGTCGGATTATATTCCTGAACTAACTCTCGAAGATAACTCATCACTAAAGGTACATTCTCCTCGTCACAGGCTTTCATCATTCTCTCTAATTTAGAAAATAGCAAAACTGGCTCTATCATACCCTCCACCGCTCTTAAAATTCGAGGGTGATAAGTTCTCTCGACTTTTTCACCGATAAGAAGCTCTTCATACAACTTTTCTCCGGGACGAAGTCCGACATACTCAATTGAAATATCCCCAATACCGGTCCTTGGATCACGCACCTCAAGGCCGCTTAATTCAACCATCTTGCGCGCAAGATCAGTAATTTTAACTGGCTCACCCATATCGAGAACAAAAACGTCACCGCCTCTTCCCATGGCGCCTGCTTGCAAAACCAACTGAGCCGCCTCAGGAATGGTCATAAAAAAGCGTGTCACTTCAGGATGTGTAACTGTGATAGGGCCGCCGGCACGAATTTGTTCTTTAAAAAGAGGCACTACTGAGCCAGAAGAACCCAGTACATTTCCAAATCGAACCATCGTAAATTTTGTAGAGACAGGGTCATTTTTGGCAATTGCTTGTAAAACAAGCTCTGCCAGTCTTTTGGAAGCACCCATGATATTTGTTGGCCGAACTGCCTTATCGGTGGATACTAATACGAAGCTTTCTACCTTCGACTCTATACTCACTGCAGCCGCATTCCACGTTCCAATCACATTATTTCTTATCCCCGAAACTATGTTACTTTCAACCAGGGGAACATGCTTGTAGGCGGCAGCATGATAAACTGTGTTAACCTTGAACTCCTGCATGACCTTATGCAAATGAGATTTATTTAGAACATCACCTAAAACAGCTTGAATTTTCAAGTGCGGATAAAGCTTTAGAATCTCTTGCTCGATTTTATAAAGAGCATATTCACTTTGTTCGAATAAAATTAACAACCGCGGAGAATTCAGAGCAATCTGTCTACATAACTCAGATCCAATAGATCCTCCGGCACCAGTTACCAAAACACCTCGATCCCTGATGCAACTGGACATAAGATCACCATATGCCGGAACTGGATCACGCCCCAATAAGTCCTCAACACCAACTTCGCGAATGTCTTCAACATGAACTCGGCCATCAACCAACTCTCCCATTCCCGGAAGAGTTTTTAAGATAAGATTTTTGCCTTCAAACTGCTCAATAATTTCCCTTTTTCTACTTCGGGTTGCAGACGGCATTGCAATTAAAAGCTGTCGGCATTTTTTTTTCGCCATTATATCTAGTGCATCCTTAGGATGATAAACTCTCATTCCGGCGACGTTAGTTCCTTGAAGATCTTCGTTATCATCAAAAAAAGCAACTGGCCTGAACTCCATGCCGGACATCAAAGCAACTGCGGTCTGCATTCCGGCTCGCCCAGCTCCGTAAATAGCCACTGGCTGTCGAAAATCTTGAATTCGTTCTAACTTCATAATCAGAGCACGCGCGAAAAAACGACTGGCCGCGATATATGCGAATGCAATTAACCAATATATCAAAATTGAAGATCGAGGTAAGGCCGTTGCTCTACCCATTACAACGACCATGGCTATCACCAAAACAGAAAGAGTTACGCCGTAAAAAACTGTGTAAATAATTTTGTCATTGAGATAGCGAATGACGGCCCTATAAAGACCGATACGAATAAAAATAGGAACCGTCACAAATGGAATTACGAAAAACAACCATTGATACGACGAGACATCTGGATCCCATGAGCCAATTCGCAATGCAATCGAAGACCATAAAGCAGCCGGTAGCAAAATAGTGTCACAAAAGAGCATCAATAGAATTTTAACTCTTCTAGATAAACCTGCCACTTTACTGAACATAAAAAACCTCTAACGAGCGATAAATATCGTCTTAAGAGTATGAATTATCAACTTCAAATCCCCAGACAAAGAAGCCGATTCCACATATTGTCGATGATACTTAAGTTTCATCGGAAGTATTTTCTCAATATACTCTTTTTCAGGATTCTCAGATAGCGCCAAGATCTCGCTCTCATTCTTAAAGTGTACTGAGGCTAAATCTGTAATCCCCGGACGCACCGCAAGAGAAATGTTTCGATCCTCTTCACTATAGAAAGCTACATACTTTGGAACTTCTGGTCGCGGTCCAACAAAGCTCATCTTCCCGTATAAAACATCAATGAGCTGTGGCAATTCGTCCAGCTTATATTTTCTAAGAAGTTTTCCAGCTTTCGTTATTCTCTGATCGTTGCCAACAGTGATTTGTAAGCCCTTTACCGATGAATCACGGATCATACTTCGAAATTTATGTATTCTAAAAATACGTCCATTCAAGCCAACACGTTCTTGTCGAAAAAAAACTGGACCACGCGAATCAATAATGATCCAAAAACTCAAAAGTAAAAAAAGTGGCGATAAAAAAAGAAGCCCAATAAACGATAAAATAAAATCGAAAAATCGTTTTCCTAACCACATGACTTTCTCAAAATTTCAGACATTGCATCAACAACTCTCATTTGATCACTAGAACTCATACGGGTATAAAGCGGCAAACTTACCACATTACTAAACACCTCAGAGGCCACAGGAAACATCTGACTCGATAATTTGTAAGTATCTCTCCAATAAGGCTGCAGATGCAGTGGGATAAAATGGACACTTGTTCCAACACCCTTTTCAGCCATCTTTACGACAAACTGATCGCGATCCATATTATTCAAACGAACTGTATATAGATGCCAAGCATGTGCTAAGTTATCGTTAGGTTTGGCTGGAAGTGTTAGAGGCATTTTTTTTAAATTTTCATCATATAGTAAAGCCATTTTCGCACGTTTTTCGCGGAAATTTTCTAATTTTGTTAATTGATGAATACCAATTGAAGACGCAATATCGGTTAAATTATACTTAAAACCAGGAGCTACAACTTCATAAAACCACGACGGTTTGTTAGAAGTGTATCTATCAAAGGCGTCTCTATTTATACCGTGCAGACGCATAGTTTTAATTCGTTGGGCAACCATAGCATCACGGGTAACAATCATCCCACCTTCACCAGTGGTCATTGTTTTAGTCGCATAAAAGGAAAAAACCGTCACATCTGAGGCCAGGGTGCCAATCAATTGCCCATTATATCTTGCAGGTAATGCATGGGCGGCATCCTCAACAATTTTAAGATTGTGTTTTTTTGCGATTGAAAAAATAGCGTCCATATTACAGGGCAAACCGGCAAAATGCACTGGAATAATTGCTTTAGTTCGCTTTGTAACTCGCTCTTCGATCTTTGTTACATCGATATTCAAAGTTTTAGGATCTATATCTACAAAAACTGGATGAGCACCAAGGTATCTGACAACTTCCGCGGTAGCGGTAAAGGTATAAACCGTTGTCAAAACCTCATCACCGGGACCAATCCCTAAAGCTTCTAAGGCCAAATGGAGTCCCGCAGTTGCAGAATTAACAGAAATTGCCTCTACGCCACCACCAAGGTAGCTAGCAAAATTTGATTCAAACTTTTTAGTCACCGGACCTGTTGTGACCCACCCCGACTTAAGCGTCGAAATAACTTCATCAATCTCTTCATCGCCAATATCAGGAAGCGCAAACGGTAAAAAATCATTCATAGACTACGCGTAGCAGGCTCAATACATCCCGGCAAGCTAATATAATCCGCGCAGGAAGCGCTTAGCCAAGTTTTCATATAAGTGGTTAGCTTTAACAAAATTTTTCCCGTTTTCTCCCATTTCTTGTAATTTTGAACTGGGTAATTGAGACATTTCGCGCAGCCCATGCGCAATTGCATCCACGTTTTCGGCAGGTACAGAAATACCGGCCTTTGCCTCCAGCACCCAGTCATTTCCGGCAGTGACAGAATGAAAAATAGGACGCCCAGCCATCATATAATCTAAAATTTTGTTTGGATTAATACCAAATCTGTAAATTGGTCTCGCATGCCATCCAATGTAAGCGGCGTCCACTGTACCTAAAAAGTCAGCCACCTGACTTTTCGGTATAGAGTCGAAGAAATAGACGTTCTCTAATTTTTCTTCTTCGGCAAATTTCGATAACCCAAGCTTCTTTTCTCCTTTTCCGACCAAAACTAGCGCTATTTTTTCATTTCTCAACTGCTTCATGGCTTCCAGAACAAACTCCATAGCGTTCGCTACACCAATAGCCCCAGCGTAACCAAAAATAAAAAAACCTTTTTGTTTTAAATCCTCACACAGCGAAATCATCTCCTGGGGCGGTGCAGATTTTGAGTTTCCAAAGTCTTCTTTAACTATTCCATTTGGAACATAGACGAACCTATCCCTACTTAACCCCTTCTCCTGCAGATAGGAAAATGTATTCTCTAACATACTGACTACTCTGTGAGCATTCCGGCATGAAAAATTCTCGGCAAATTGAAAAGCCACAATTAACGGATGCCATTTCTTAAATTTTCCAAGTTCCAGAAGCGTCAATGGCCATAAATCGTGTACTTCATGCACTAATTTAGCCTTATACTTTTTTGAAATAAAATATCCCACCAAGACATCTAATGGGTATGTCGAAGAAGCAATTACGATATCCGGAACAAAGTCACAGCAAATTCTATTTCTATATAGAAAAAGTTTTACAACAAAGACTAAGATATTTATGAATCTTAAGATCCCGTTTCCATGATATTGGGGAGTCCGAATCCACTGATATGTTATTCCATTTTCAGTTGTAATCTCCAAATCACGATCGACTTTAGGATTGACCTGTCGCAAGTGAGAAAATACAGACGCAATAATTTTCACATCATGACCCATTTTTTTCCACTCTCTTGAAATCAAGAAAGGTCGAAACTCCATCCCAAGGGACAAAGACCCTGCATAATGGTTAATGTATAAAATTCGCATCATTTTTTCTTTCCGCTAATAAATCAACAATGACTTCACTTGAGGCCTTGCCATGGCCTTCATTTAATTCGCACCTTAAATCGTCAATGGACTTTAAGTATGACTTTCTAAAATCAAAATCAAATATTAGGTTGTCGAGTCTGGCTTTAAAATTATCAAATCTAGTTAGCTCAAATTTCTCCTTAAACTGGCCGGAAAGAAAAGTCCTTGTATCAGATAAAATATTAAAAGAAATAATTGGTTTCTTCCTTTGTATTGCCTCTACAAGAACTCTGGAAAAATGAGCAACACAAATTTCGCTTAACTGAACAAAGGCTAAGTAATTTATATCGCGGTTTACAATGTAGCGCGGATCACCAAAGACTTTCCGAATTAAAGCTTCCGTTTCGGCACTTTCGTGCGGATGCAATTTAAAACAGACTCTAATACCCTTGCCAATGATGCCATCCAGACCTGGCTTAATTCCTTCAAAAAACGATTTGTCATAATCAAAACCGTAAAGAGGGCGTAAATTTTCGGTAAAAACAGTAACCACCAAATCCCCCTCTTTCCAATTTAACACAGACTTCAATCTGTTTATTTCCCCCTCATTGGCACCAACAATTGGCAATGCGACCGACTTTACCCTATCCTTTGAAATTCCAGCCGATTCTAACTTCTTTACCATCTGAGCAGATGTAGCAAAAATCAGTGATTGATCATCAAAGGTGCCGATTACATTCCCTTTCCAAGTAACAGCTTTTAAAAATCTTCCGAAACGTCCGAGTTTCTCGAAAAAATTACTTAAAGAATGATTCCATCGCAGAAGTTTATTTTCTTTTTCTATGTCACAAACAGACAAAACAACGATCTCGGTATTCAATTCTTTTAAAATTTCCATTTGCAACAGGTTGATCGTCTCACCTTGATCAGAGCCAAAAACAGCTACATCAGGTTTTAACTTATCTAAAAACGAAGCGAGTATCGTGTATTTGCCTCTATAAGCTTTAGCTCTATGTACCCACCGTTTAAATTTGAAAATATAGGAAATAGCTGGCGCTTGATACCTGATGTACTGTTTGAAGATCCTCCACTCGCGTACTACAGTTTTTAAAAAATCCAAAATCGACCAACGGATTCCATCAAAAGGAATAAATTTCCTTCCTAATCCTACAGGCCAAGCGGGTCTGATTAACCAAACTGGTTTTCCTCCGGGAGTAACCGGCACATCTAATTGAATTGAACGAGATAAATCGGCTACATACCATCGTTCAATTCTCGAAGAAAACCCTTTTTGACTAGCACCACTGTAAGCTACGTATACTTCAAAAAGTCCACTATCCAAAATCTCATTGATAGTTTTGAAATCACCTTCCGAAAAGTTTCTATCCATAAAATTTAGAATTATTACCTGACGAATGTCCGAATTTGATTTTTTAAGATCCGCTGCCACAGAAAGAAACGGAGGGATAAACAAATGAAATGCCGCAGGTGAATATAAAACAGTTTTAGGACTTTCCATCTATCAAACCTAATTTTAGAAATTTAACTTTTTCACCCACAAGGGCCTGGCGATCTTCCGACTTGGCATTTAGAAACCACTTTAAATCATTAAAGGACGTGATCGGAAATGCGTAACAATTAAAGGGTGAAAAAATAGTTCGATTTCTTGAATCAATTTTATAAAAAGTTGCAATACCATTCTTAGCAGAGGATATCATAGCTGCAGAGGCAATTGAAACCACAATTCCTATTCTATTTTCCCTCAAAGTTTGCTCAATATCCTTCGTCCCATTATCTAAGGAAGTATGGGGAATTTCTTTAAACCAATCGGAAACATCCCTTGGATGGGGTCTCAAAATCACTTCATAGCCGAAATTCAAAAATTCCTTTGCTAATTCATGCCACCATTTTCTCATTTCATTTTCGCCAATTCCTTTTGCTCCGTACTCTAGAACAAATAACACTTTAACAGAATTGTCTTTTACTTCGTGGCTTAGCGGCAAACTTGAAAATGAACAGGCTCCTATTGTTTTATAAAAACACTGAATATAATCTCGGTCCCAAAAATCCCAAAGAAAGTTGTGTTTAAACCTTCCTGGAACCGTAACAATATCGTGGAGGCCGTGTTGGATATAGCAGTAAGATATAGATTTTTCTTCTGATGCATTTTTCACTGCGACGTACACAGCACCAGATTCAAAACAGAGCACTTCCCGATAAAGCTTGTGCCTACAAAGATGCGAAAGCTCACATCCCCAAAGATAAGCAATTATACTTTCACAGATATAATTCAATAACAAAAAGGCCTTTACCCTTGGGCTTTGCCGTCTGTAGAAAAAGTGTGCCAACAACCGGTTTATTCGCACAAAAGAATGTAAAAAAGCTTTAGACATCACCACCACGCGACCATTCAAAGACATTAATTCCGTTCTCTGAATAGCAGTTGGATTGTAACCCCATTTTTGGGCAACTCGTAAATGCACTGAAGTGTTAACTAAAAATAGCTGATCTTTATATTCGAAAAATTGATTTTTCGAATATAAACCATATACTCCCTTAACGATTCGTATAAACAAACGGCAAAAAAGAAAAAAAACCTCACGCCATGTTGTTTTGTTGAGAGAGTCTTGAATGGTATCTTCCGGAGCAAAAGGATAGGTCAGACTCAGCAGTAATTCATCTGAGCTTTCAAAGTCGTGAATTACTGGAGCCCAATATAATTTAGTTTTAAATATTAACTCTGCGACATCCATTAAATCGGATAATTAGCCATTTTTGAAACTACTTCATGCAACTTCAACGATTCCTCAATTGACAGTAGCCGGTCACTGTCAATTCCGTTTATAAATCCATCAAGCTGTTCAACCAAACCATGTTTGGCCCCTTCATATTTCCAGTTCAAAGAAATTTCTTCATATGAAAAAGAACCTAAACGCTGCACTTGGAGCTTTTCCATCGGTCTAAAAATATATCGAGTTTTATCAGTCACCCATTCTACAGACCAACGCCCCACCCCCGACCAATTCGCCGTATAGCTAAAGGGTATGCCCTTTATAGAGACTCCGCTTCCGACCATTTCAGCGGCTGACGGATGCCATGGTAACTTTCCGCTTTGAGTAGCACACCATTCACCTGCCTTAGGTAGACCTATTGGGAAAAATCCAAAATCAATGACATGTGAGCTGTTAGCCAACGCCCAATGATTTTTAACTTCCTCAGGGAATTTTGCATTATTCTCAATGTCTGCCGCCAACTCTGTAAATTCAAAATGCACGGATTTCATTTTCTCATTATTTTGCTTAATCATATTAAGTGCCATTGTGGCTGACGCATAAAATCTTCTATTAAAAGCAACAAACACTTTACGACCACGAGATTCTTCTTTAAGCATTAATCCGTCGGATTGCTTCATAAAAGCAGGCTTTTCAATTAACAGATTCTGAATGCCCTTTTCCAAAAGAGTAATGCTCATTCTGGGCAGCGTTTCAACAGAAGACGCAACAACGCCAAACTTTGGCTGATACTTAGCGATCAGCTCATCTAGGTCGGTAGAAAAATGCCCGCCTAATTCCTCAATTTTATTTCGGTTCTTTTCGGATGGGGCCCAAAAAAACATTTGAAGATTAGGAATAAATTTTCCAGCCCTAAGGTATTCCTGCGCCATCCAACCGGCACCGACAACTAGACACGAGTGTTTTTGTACGGACATATCCAACCTTTACGTAAATAAATAAGGCTCTTGAACTTTTGCACTTTTCAACAGCTCAAAAAGAGCTAAATGACTCTCTTGTGCTTCAGCAAGTGTAGGGAGACTGATCTCCCCCTGCAACCATCCCTTGGTTAAACTGATTAAATCCCGATATTCCACGGATCCCTCGGAAGTGATTTTATAATCCTGACCGTAAAGATAATTCGGCTTTTCAAATCCAGCTTCTTTAGTCCACTTTCTATAAGTATAATTATTTTCGTCTATCCAAAGTGTTTTATTATTTCCTTTTATTGTCAGAATTGGCGTTGCAGTACTTTCAGGGTTAATTGTTAAGAAAAAGGAATTCGATCCTTTGGCAACTAAAAATTTTCCACCGTAATCCTTAAACCGCTCTCCTCGCCCACTTCCGACAAGAACGTCGGTGACTTGGGAAAATAAAATTTTTAAAGGTTCTGCAGATTCCGAAGTCAAAAATGAAAACGTATCTAAATAGTGAATTCCGTTACACCCTAGTCCAACGGCACCGCCATTGAGAGTCATTTCAATAAACTTTTCATTCTTTAGCTCGTTTTTTAGCGCTTGATAAAAAGGCCAACTGCGACGAGGAAAGTTAACATTTACCGTTACACCGGAAGCAATTAGCTCCTTGCATCTGCTGAAGATCTCGGCAAGGTCCTTTTCAGATCGAACAATTGGCTTTTCTAGCAAAACTCTTTTTACTTTGTTAGTTTCTAAAAAATTTAGAAAATTATCCTTTCGATAGTCAGCTGTCTCAGAAAAAATGGCGACATCATACTCTTTACCTACTGGAAGACTTTTAACAAACTCAACCTTAGCATCCTTAAACTCAGGCTTGTGAAGTGTCTCCCTCGCCTTTTCTATCGAAGCATCACTAGGGTCAAAGGCAATGATCTCTGCGGCTGCCAAAAGCGCACCACTAAAATGACGACGTCCCATAACCCCTAGTGAAGAAATAAATACTTTCATAAGATCCTCTTTAAACTAGCGCTTTGTAATTTGCCTCAGCGTTTAGGAGCAGTTTTAAAACTTTGATGTCTTCAGACAAACTGTTTGGATATTTGGATGAATCCTTGATACCAGCAACAAACGCTTTCACTTCATCAATGTACATCTGCTCCACAATATTTTTATTGTATCCACTAGCAGCGGAAGAAGATGGCTGCTCGTAAGAAATAAATCTTTGATTGTCAGCTTGATACACCTTGAATGCACCGTCATTCCAATTCCAAACGATCTGTGCACGCTCTAAATTGATTATCAGATGTCTTTGGGCGAATCTTGCAACAACGTCTACCATTAGTTGGCCGATGAATCCGTCATATTGCATACTTAATGCATACGTATCGTCAATATCCACACCCAGGTTGAATGTTTTTCCAAATACGCATTGAACCTTTTTGGGCCAGCCAAAAACCTCAGTCATCCAGGTCATTTCAAATGGTACGATTTCACGAGCACCACCTGTTTCTTTTTTAGAAACGTAAAAGTCTTTAATATCTTCCCACGGATGCCAATCAGGAAGGTATTGACCGGAAACGTAACTGAAATTGGTGATCTTTCCATAAATCTTTGATTGAATAATCTCTCTGATGTCCTTGACAATCGGATGAAATCGCAGAGTTGTGGACGGCGCGATGAATACTGCCTGCTCCTTGGCAAGAGTTTGCAACTCTTCTAGCCCATCTATAAGAACGCTGGCTTCAACAAAAGCAGGCTTATTATTGTCGATAGCCATCTTGATGTAATGGTTATGAAGATCCGGCGGAGTTGAAATTACCATCCCGTCGAGTTCGCCAATATTAAGACTCTTTAAATTCGTGGTACCTGCAACACCATATAGCTTCTTCGCCTCTTCCACTCTGTCTTCGCGTGGATCAAAGCCAACGATATCAGCAAATCCAAGAGCTTTTAGGCAACGAATTCTTCGTTTGCCCATTGAACCTAAACCCACTACTAAAAATTTCATTTGGAAACCTCGCTCATCTTCATCTGTAAAATAGATTCTACACATTTAAAATCAAACATATCGTCAACTTCGTAATTTTGCCAACGCTCAATAAAGTAAGGAAGCATCTGATCGGTATAAAAGGCTTTTTTTTCCCGCAAAACTAAGGTTTTAACCAGGTAAAATACCCCGTACGGGAAATAGAAATCTTTTCCCTCTGCTCGAACGTCCAGCGGAGAAACAAATCCATTTTTAATTTCTTTACAATAAAGTGGATTCTCGAGTTGAATTTTTCCTATACTCACAACTCCATCCGCTTTATTAAATTCCTTTCTCAACAACTGAACTCCATTTTCCAGATCATCTTTTTTTCGTAATGGAGAAGTTGGTTCAAGAAGAATCAGAGAATCAAATTTCCCCCATTTTTCTTCCGCATAATCTAATGCGTGAATTGCAGCATCTACGGATGTTGCAGTGTCTGAAGATAGATAATCAGGTCTTAAGAAGGGGCACTCCGCGCCATATTTCAAGGCAACGGACTGTATAGATGGTGAATCTGTAGAAACTAAAACCTTATCAATTGAAGGACTGTTCAATGCACTTTCCACAGTCCAACCCAATAAAGGCTTACCACAAATCTCCATTATGTTTTTTCCGGGCAGCCTTTTACTGCCTCCGCGAGCCAAAACCAAAGCTAAAGTTTTCATAAAACTTTCCTAAAGGGTCCAGCCATCGTCCACAACGATGTTCTGGCCGTTGACGTATTTCGAAGCTTCATCACACAGAAACATGACTGCAGAACATAAATCTTCGGGCAACAACATACCTCCACGAGAACTCAAAGAATATTTGCCATACGAAGACACGAAGGACGGATCGTGGCCCCCAAAAACACCACCTGGAGAAATTGAATTAAATCGAACGTCCGAACCTCGGTAGTATTTAGCAAAGTACCGATTCAAATGAACAAGGGCAGATTTAACTGCTGCATATTCGATCGGCATTGAAAATTTCATGTTTTCATAAATATCGAATCGAGGTGCAATAACTCCGTATACTGATGAAAAAGATATCATTGCCCCCCCGCCCACTTCCTTTAAGTATTCACCGAAGTGTTTCATGACGTTAAAGTACCCACCCAGGTGAGTTGAGACATTCTCGTTAAAGGATTCCAAGGTCACGTCTTCTAGTTTTCTTCCATAAGAAGGAGTCCTTGGATAACTGGTATTAATAACCGATCCAATTTTTAGTCCTCTTTCTTTGATTTGGACAATGGCAGAGCGAACTGAATCTTCAGAGCCAATGTTCATTTCAATAAAATCTATATCCCCGCTAGGTTTAGCAATATCCAAAATCAGAACTTTATACTTGTTTTTCTCAAATACTTCGCGAATCTTTGATCCGATCAAGCCATGCCCAATAATTGCAACGCAATTCATAGTCAACCTAGTTATACTTTCTAAATACTGGCTTAATAGCTGAACCTTTTAAATAAGCTCTCACATCACCTTCGAGTGCGCGAGAGTACACTTGCAATGCACTACGAAGCGCTTCCATGGTAGTCTCTAACTCGCGTTCACCATGACTTGCACTCAATGCAATCCACGGCATCATGACGCCTCTCTCTAACATTTCTTGAGAGAACAGTGTTCTTAGCTCAAGCGAAACGGCACCAGATTTGTCTTTAGTAACGTAAACCGGTGAGCAACCAACTCCTTCAAACTTAAAGTGGTCCAACAATCCCAGTTCTTTACTAACGTTATTACCTTGATTGATAAGCTTTGAGCCGTAATCCCATAATTTGTCAACGACTGAATCTCGTTGACAAATTTCCATAGTCTTAACAAATGCTCCCAAGCTACACATCTCCGCACCGTGGGTGCTCGACATCAAAAAGACTCTTTCTTGGCCGATTTTTTTAATTCCCCCAAGATCCATGATTTCCTTTTTACCGCCTAAGGCAGCCACAGAAAAACCATTTGCCATGGCTTTACCGAAAGTCGAAAGATCCGGACTAACATCGTAATATGTTTGAGCGCCTTTAAGATGCCAGCGAAAGCCAGTGATCATCTCGTCCAGGATCATTACCGCACTATTTTTAGTGCACGTTTCACGAACCTTTTGCAAAAAGTTATCTTTAGGTTCCTCGTGAGTTGCAGGCTCCAAAATTACGCCCGCAATTTGATTAGGATATTTTTCAAAAAGCGCATTCAAAGACGCAATATCATTATAATTGAAATTAACTGTCAGAGCTGACGTTTCTTCAGGAATACCTCTTTTTAAAGTTGTGTCGCCAATAAACCAATCATCGTAGGAAAAAAACGGGTGCTGTAGACAGCGAGCAATCATTTTTTTTCCTGTATAGGCGCGCGCAAGCTTAATTGCCGCACTTGTTACCGAAGAACCATTTTTAGCAAATTTAACCATTTCCACAGAGGGAATTAAGTCCACGATCTTTTCAGCCGCTTCTAACTCAATTAAAGAAGCTCTTGTGAGATTATTGCCTAAATGAATTTGTTTAATAGCCGCTGCATCGACTTCGTCATGTGCATAGCCTAAGTTTACAGCCCTCAAAGCCATCCCGTAATCTAGATATTTTTTGGAGTGCGCATCCCAAACATACGCACCTTTACCCTTCTCTAAAATTTGTGGTGCATTTAAAGGAAACTGGTCATCTCCGCGACTGTAAGTATGCGCTCCGCCCGGGATAACGCGATTCAATCTTTCACTATAATTATTTTCCGCCATAGAAACCTCTACTTAAATCTATTTAAATACTCTAGCTCTGCTTTTATAAAGTCGTCTTTTCGGCCAATATCTAGCCAATACTCATGAATTGGAAAAACACCAACTCGCCCATTTCTGATTTTTAGATCCGACAGGAAAGAAGGCATATCTAAATAACTGTCAGGCGGAATATGCTTTAAAATACTCGGCTTTAAAGCGTAAATCCCGGCATTTACCAGATAAGAATGAACAGGCTTCTCTTCAAGATATGACATTTCGCCTTTATCAACATGGACAACTCCAAAAGGAATTTGATGGTCATACTGGCGCACACACATCATTGCATCAAACTCGTTCTGAAGGTGGTGATCCAACAAAGAAACAAAGTCTACTTGCGTAAGTAAATCACCGTTCATTACTACAACTGGTAAATCATTAATGGGTTCATACAAACTCAATGAACCCGCCGTACCCATACGACTCTTTTCTCTTAAATACTGAATGCGTATGCCAAACCTTTCTCCGTTTCCAAAGTATTCTTCAATTACGTTTGACATGTAATTTACAGAAAGAAAAAAATTTTTGAACCCGGCCTTTTTAAAATTTTCGATAATAATTTCTAAGATTGGTTTCTCACCAACCTTAAGCATCGGCTTAGGACAGTTGGCCGTTAGCTCTCCTAATCGGGCGCCGAGACCGCCTACCATCAATATAACTGCATTCTCCCTTAAGGAGTTTTCTTCTTGCAGTTCATCTATAGATGCGATTCCGACCAATCTTCCATTTGCGTCAATTCTTGGAAGATGATTAATCTGGCTTTTTCTCAGCAAATTTAATGTTTCATTGTCATTCATTTTGGAAGACACGACTATTGGTTTTACATTCATTACTTTTGAAACCTTTTCTTGCAGCGCCATTCCGTTAAGAATTCCCCTTCTAATGTCACCATCTGTAAGAGTGCCACAGAGCTTGCCATCATCGCCAACGACAACAGAAAACTTCAGTCCTCCCGCCTCAATTACTTTCAACGCATTAATAATAGAATCTTCAGGATGTACTTTAAATCGGCCCCAGTTATTCATAAAATTCTTTTTTCATAAATGGTTTAAAGAAAGTTTTACCCATAATATCGCATATTGTTTTTGCTGCCGATCCATTGCCGAAAGGTGAATCCTTAACATCAATGCCAGCGGCTTTAGCTTTCGCAGCGCTTTCCAATGCTAATTCAAATTCTTTTTCATTAACACTGGTATCTGACCAGACATCAATTACAGATCCGGCTCGTTCGCGTCCCCGCTGCCGGTTACCGATATTAATAGTAGGCGTTCCCAACGGCGCTGCCTCATACAGACCGCTGGATGAATTTCCCACCACCGCAGTTGCCAATCTCACCAAAGATAGATATCTAACCATTCCCAGGGACTGCATATAATAGAATCCGTCCTCATGAGCGGCTGCAAACAAATTCAATTGCTCATGAACCCAGTCATTTCCCTGATCCGCATTACTACGTGTAGCGATAACTTTAAATCCTTTTGAAATCCATTTATCCAGAACGTTAAGAATTGCGGGAACCTGCAACTTATCAGCCTCGGGAGTCCCCGTTTCCGGATGATAAGTCATTACTATAAACGGAAATGTTGTGTCTATTTTTAGATCCTTAGACAGTTCTCCGGCCCCCAATAAAGAAACTGACTTAATATTATCAATTGCCAACGCACCGACATTGAATACTCTTTCAGGATTCTCACCCATCCGGACGATTCGATTCATTGACTTTGATGATGAAGGAAAATGAAGGAAAGATAGCTTCGTTATACAGTGTCGATATTCGTCGTCCAAAGCTCCCGAACTCACTTCTCCCCCGTGCAAATGGCACAAAGGAATCCCAAGGGAATGAGCAACAATTGCAAAAGCCAGAGCCTCAAAGCGGTCACCCAAAACCACTGCAACGTCAGGAACGTTCTTAACTAAAGTCACAGTGAACGATTCGATACATTTGCTAAAAGTGGAAAGATGAGTTCCATCGAGATTCTTCATGCTTATTGGGACTTCATAAAATGCTTTCCAGCCCATTTTTTGTATTTCAGTGTACGTGTATCCATGAGCATCGTCCAAATGAGTTCCCGTTACGAACAAGCGTACGTTAAACTGACGTCGGTGTGACATCTCCCGAACTAACGGAGAGAGAAGGCCGAAATCTGCACGAGTACTAGTAAATACACATACATTCATAGTTCAATTTTCTCGTTTTCCAAAAAGTCTCTGACCGCAGTTTTTCCAAGAATTTCATACCACTTCATCGGAGATATACCATCTCCAGGTCGACGCGTGGTTAGATTATCAGAAGTAAACTCTTCTCCTTTTTTAATCGGCTTTTTCGCCACGATCGACTTTCTCGCCACTGCTCTATTTTTAAATTCACTTGGCGAAACGATTTTTTCACTGACACCTAAAGCCATTTCGACATGACGAATACTAGATATCATCGCCTTCAATTCGTGTGGTTCCAAGGATGACTTGTGATCAGGTCCCTTCATCTTACGATCAAGCGTAAAGTGCTTTTCAAGCACCGAAGCTCCCAAAGATACAGCTGCAATGGGAATTTCAATTCCTAAAGTATGATCAGAATACCCAAAAGCAACCCCAAACTCTCGGCCAAGTGGCGCCATTGCATTTAAATTCACGTCGGAATAAGGGGTGGGATACTCAGTATTGCAGTGGAGGATGGTAATCTTATCTTTTGATAAGCCTTTGCTTAGGAAAACTGAAACAGCATTACGAACATCAAAAATATCCGACATTCCGGTTGAAATAATCACAGGCTCGTTACACTCGGCGATAAACTCAAGGTATGGAAGATTGGTAATCTCCCCACTCGGAACTTTCCATAAACCCATACCTAGTGTCTTAAGAAATTGAAGACTTTCCAAATCAAAACCAGTAGAGAAGAAACGAATGCCCTTTTTGGAGCAATAATTTACCAAGTCATGATGCGCCTCAAAAGACAACTCAAGATTTTTCAACATCTGATACTGGCTCTGATCAAGCTCCCCAGTATTTTGAATCTGATATTGAGCCATTTTGGCGTCTTTAGTAACCAAAGAATCTGCCTTAAAGGTTTGAAACTTCACATAATCGGCACCAGCTTCGGCTGCAGCATCAATGAGCCTACAAGCGGTCTCAAAGTCACCGTTATGATTGACCCCAGCCTCAGCTATAATAACCGTTTTTTTAGATATCATACCTATCCCTTACGAAACACCCAGCAGGTATTACTGCTGCCTCAGAAACCAGCCCCTTTTCCCTGACGGTCGCATTACTTCCCAAAAAGGCTTTATCCATTATCCTTGCCGAACCATTTACAACAGCCGCTGTCGAAATATGACAGTGGTTGCCAATTTCAGCATCATGCTCAATCAGAGACTTTGTATTAATAATACTGTTTATTCCAATTCTTGCCCTGGCGTTAACAAGAGCGTCGTGCATGACAATAGTACCCAAACCTACCTCAGCCGAGGGGGCCACGTACGCGCGAGGCGAAACTACGATTGCTAACTCCGCACCAGATTTAATCAAACTTTCAAAAACTTTTATTCTCGGAGAGGCGCTTTTTATCTGTCCTATTGTAATAAGAAAACTTGAATTATTTTGGATGTACTTAGAAATATCCTCATCGCTGCCGATAATTGTATATCCTAAAATTTTTTCGCCTACTTTTTCAGGTAAATCAAAAACGCCTCGTATATTAAATATACCAGTCGACTCGATGACATCAATGCATGAAGCGCAGTGCCCTCCCGCCCCAATCAAATATAGATCTTTCAACCTATCCTCACACTACTTGGAAGATTAACGATACGATCACGAAGATATCTAGCCACTTGAAGATCAGAAAACTGACTATTCTTATACATTGGCAATTCTGACATCAACTGCCAAATCGGCCGTGTCATAACCCCCGCCCCATTCGTTTCCCTCAAGAACAAGTCGCGCTGTTCACGATTATCCAAGACAATTGCATTCAGCCAATAATTGGAGCGCGCATCTGCTGGCTCTCTGACAAACTGAATACCTTTTTTATCAAAGAACGCTCCGTATTCTTCCGCGATTGCTCTTTTTGAAGAAACAAATTCTGGTATACGTTCAAGCTGCCCAAGGGCAAGCGCAGCGTTAAGGTTTGGCATTCGATAATTAAATCCAACTTCGTCATGATAAAAATCCCATGCGTGGGGCACTTTAGCGGTGGTTGTCACATGCTTTGCGCGCTTTCCCAGAGCAGCATCACGGGTGACAATCAATCCCCCACCACCGGCAGTTATAATTTTATTGCCATTGAAGCTGTAAACGCCCATTTTTCCAAATAATCCAGTATGGACGCCTTTATATAGACTTCCCACTGACTCAGCTGCATCTTCAAGAACAGCAATATGAAAACGACCACAGATCGATACAATTTCTTCAATATTTACTGGATGTCCAAAAACATGCATCGGCACACAAGCTTTGATGATTCTGCCTGTATTTTTGTTGCGGCAAACACCGTCACGTACCTCCGCGTTTTGCGTAAGAAACTCTTCCAAAACCAACGAAGAGAGTCCTAGATTTTTAATATCACTATCAAGAAAAACAGGATGCGCGCCACAATAGGCAATTGCATTGGCAGTCGCTACAAATGTGAGAGCTTGCGTAATAACTTCATCGCCGGGACCAACATCTAACAGATGAAGAGCCGCGTGAAGAGCGGACGTCCCATTGGAGGTAACAATCGCATGGCCACCACCAATATACTCTGCAAATTTCGATTCGAACTGATCAACAAACTTACCAACGGAAGAAACAAACGTGGAGTCTATAGCCTCATTTACATATTTACGTTCATTACCGCCAAAGATGGGCTCATGAAGCCCAATAAAGGATCTTTCCCCGTAAAGGTTTTTGATAAATCCGATAACGTCATTAAACATTGTAGATATCAGCCTTATACTTTTTTAAATTCTCGGGATTTAGAAACCACTCAACAGTATTTCTAAGACCCACTTCAATCGTATACTTTGGTTCAAAACCGGTAAGAGATTTAATCAAAGAGTTATCACACCATAGACGATGTACTTCCGACTTTTCAGGTCGAATGCGTACTTCATCGCGCTGATAGTCGACCTCAGCGTTCATTATCTTTCCGATTAATGATAGCGTATCCTTAATTGAAATTTCATAATTTGAACCAATATTAACGGTCTTCCCAATTGCAGCTGCGCTGTTCGCCAAAGCCAGGAAACCTCGGCACGTGTCAGCAACATAGTTAAAGTCACGCGTCGGAGACACATCACCTAGCTTCAAGACCCTTTTCCCTGAAGCAATTTGAGAAATGATCGTAGGAATCACAGCTCTTGCGGATTGACGAGGACCATAGGTATTAAATGGACGAGCAATTGTTAATGGAAGACCGAACGAATTATGAAAACTCATGGCCATCGCATCCGCAGAAATTTTTGATGCACTGTAAGGGGATTGGGGCTGCAGAGGATGCTTTTCATCAATCGGCACATAAACAGCTGTTCCATAAACTTCACTCGTAGATGTATGAATCACTCGTGGCACACCCGATTCAAGTGCAGCCTTGCAGATATTGAGCGTTCCGGTAATATTAGTTTCAACATAACTTTGTGGGGCCACGTACGAAAAAGGAATAGCAATTAACGCTGCAAGATGAAAAACGGTATCTACACCTTTAACAGCCTCCTTGCAGAAAAACGGATCTCTAACATCGCCACTGATAACTTCAAACTTTCCTTTATAAGGCGAATCTTCAAGCCATCCCCAATTGTTAAACGAGTTATATTGAGCTAGCGCTCTTACGTCATACCCTTGCTCAATAAGCATTTCCGTAAGATGAGAACCAATAAAACCATCCGCACCAGTTACGAGTACCTTTTTTGACAACTTACACCTCATGATAGGAGTGCAAAACACTATTCCCTTAAATGAAAACAGTCCATTGAAAGCACGGACTTGACGAATGGCGCCATTACTTATTTTTTAATACGAAACAGGTATGCGCCGAGCCAGGTCTTCTTTAAAAAGATATATAAACACCATTTTTTTTGATGCAGAAATAAATTTATTCCACTAACTTTGCGCTGAACAAAAGTTGAAATTACATGAAGGCACGCAACATGAATACGCTTGATGTTGGTATCATTCAACTCGATACCAAATGGGAAAATCCAGAAGAAAATCAAAAAAAGATCGAAGAAATTTTATCCCAAAATAAGTGCAAGCTGGATTTAGTTGTTCTTCCTGAGATGTTTTTAACAGGGTTCTCTTGTGAAAACGTGGATATTTCACAGGAAAACAGCCAAAAATCTCTGAACTGGATAAAAGAGTTTGCCCGCTCCCAAAAAATTCATTTCATGGGCAGTCTTAAATTCCGAGATCAAAATAACCTAATCAGAAACAGATTATTCTTAGTTGCTCCGGATGGCGAGACGCAACACTATGACAAAAGACACCTGTTTCCTCTGTCCGCAGAACGTGAAAATCTGAAAGCTGGAGATGAAATCAATGTCTTTCATCTGAGTAACTGGAAGATTCTTCCACAGATTTGTTATGATTTAAGATTTCCAGTTTGGGCTCGAAATACAACAAATTATGATGTCTTAATAAACGTAGCCAACTGGCCGACGACTCGAAGAGACGCATGGAAAACACTAATTCGAGCTCGCGCAATCGAAAATCAGGCTTATTCCGTCGGTGTAAATCGGATCGGCAGGGATGCTGCAGGGCTAACATACACAGGTGACTCTATTATTATTGACCCTCTTGGAAACGAAATTCTGCAATGTGGAAATATTGAAGGTCTGTTCAAAGTTACTTTAGAAAAGAATAGCATCAGTGAAATTAGAAGTACGTTTCCATTCCTAAAAGATATGGATAATTTTACCTTAAAGGTCACCCATGAGTAATATTAGCACTGAGAACTATGTTGTCCGAATAGTTCCAGGCAAAATTCATTCGGCTAAAAAAAGTTCGTCGGAAGCCGTTAAGCAGGTTTTCAATGAACTTCATACGTCCTACTTCCTTAATAAATCTGAGTTGAAAAGTAGAATTTTTGGTAAAAGCTTTGGAATATTCACCTTGGCTATCGACCCTATTTTCCAGGCCATTACTTATTTTTTCCTAACTGCCTACATTTTTAGGGGTGCCATCGAGACCAGCTTTTTAAGTCTCTATGTAACTGTTGTTTTTTGGCAGTTGTTTTCCAAACCTCTATTAAATGCAGGCTCTGCACTTGGCGCAAACTCTGGAATTATTAAACAGACCAACTTCCCTCTGAGGATCGTGTTTTTCTCATTCTTTAGCCTGGAATTTATCCTTTGGTTTATTAGTTTCGGAGTTTTGTTAGGATTTTTACTTTTAAACGGCGTCCTGCCAAATGCAAGATGGGTTCTTATTCCGGTTTTAATTCTAATTCAGTTTGCGATGACTGCCGCACTGTCATTTCCAGTTGCGATACTCGGTGCTTATTTCAAGGATATAACCTCAGTTTTGGCGCCTTTGTTGGGCATTTGGTTTTACCTGTCGCCAGGAATCTACAACAGAGAAAAAGTACCCGAAGCATTCAGATGGATTTATGACCTAAATCCTTTTTCGTCGCTGTTTGAAGCCTACCGGTATATCTTTTTTGAGAAAGGCGAACTCTTCCCCATTAGTTTGGTTTTAATTTTTATTATCTCAATCATTGCTTTGTTAGTTCAGGCAAATGTGTTCCGTCTCCTACTCAGACGCTTATATAGTTATATTTAAATGATTTTAAATCCGCTCACAAAAAACCTAAATCTAGAACGCAAAATATCGATATCTACAGATAGTATCGACCAGTACGCCAACATCATTAATACTCAAGGCGTGATTCGTAAAGATGATAAAAAAATCTCATTTGTAGCTTTAGGCAACAACTGCAGTCTTTCAGTGAATACTTTAGATATTAAAAATAATTTCCTGTTAGATCTCACTGTGGATCTATCTACGAATTCCAGTAACAACTTTTATGTTGGTCTTACGAATGCAGACGAATCAATTCTTTTTCGTCTAACGAAAGAAGGTGTGGTATATTGCAAAGAGGCCCTATTTTTTGAGGTCGGAAATCCAAACGCCCTACAAATTGAGATTGCCGTTACTAACAACGAATGGCAGTTATTTTTAGATGGCAGACCCCAGTTAAAACGAACAATCGTTAACCAAGTAAATATTTCTTCAATATATTTGCAACTTCTCAGCGACTCTGCAGACCTAGAGGCTGGACTTATCAAATTGGATTTAAGTGCCATTAAATCCGGACAATCCGAACTTTTGAGTCAATTGGATGACTGGAATCAGCGAGAGCTTACTCACCTGATTCAAAAGCAGGATTTTATGGGCCTAATTGGATTTCTCAAGGTTCAATCGACGCCAAAAGAAGCATTAAGGCCCTTTAAATCAAAAATTGAAAATATGATCTCTAAACACATGCAATTTTTTCCGAATGATGCATGGCTAGTTCATGAGTTATCAATTTATTTTGATGTCGAATTTCAGGAGCAGATTCTAAAAAACCTCAACATCGTTATTCCCACACCTATCGTTGAGGTTAATGATCTTTCTATTAAATTTAATAAAAACGCGCATAAGCAATTTTCTTTATTAAATTTATTTAGAAATAGATCCAAGGACGAATACGTCGCTCTTCGTGATGTTAACTTCAAAGCGTATCCCGGAGATATTATTGGAATCCTTGGCGCTAACGGTGCTGGTAAGTCGACTCTTTTGAAAGCCATTGCTGGTTTATTAGATATATCTCGAGGAGAAATAATCATTCGAGGTCATCATATTCTATTGAGCCCCGGGCTCGGCATGCGTCCGGAACTTTCCGGCAGAGAGAATATTTATCTTGCATGCTGCTACATGGGATTAACTCCCACACAAACGGATCAGCTTTACGCAGAGATTTTAGATTTTTCCGAGCTGGGCGAAAAAATTCACATGCCGTACAAGTACTATTCAGATGGCATGAAGAGCCGCTTGGTGTTCTCTATCGCAACAAGCATTGCACCAGAAATTCTTATGCTTGATGAAATTTTAGGAGCAGGTGATATAAAGTTTCAGCAAAAAGCAGCAAACAGAATGGATGAGCTTCTAAAAAAGGCCAAGCTCGTTCTGCTAGTGACTCATAGTATTCAAATTGTTGAAAAAAAATGTACAAAAGCATTACTGATTTCTAAGGGTAATCAACTCTATTTTGGTTCGCCTAAAGAAGCTGTTGCCAAGTACTTAAACGAACTGCATATGGCTCCCCCGCCAACAATCACCACTGACTATGATGAAAAAGTTGGTTTTCTCGGCGAACTGATCGATGAATAACTTTAAAGTCGTTCATATAAATGACGTAGCTAATGTTTCCAACACCCTTGTTCAAACACTGCAAGAAATGGGAGTTAATGCGGAACTCATTCATCTGCAACGTCCGTTTGCACGGAAAATCATCTGCACCAAACTCTTGGGATTACCGCTCAGACTGGCCTCTGCCCTGAAAATTCTTTGGTCTTTGCGCAAAGAGAAGAACGTAATTCTTCATATCCATTACTTTAGCTCTGCGCTTTTTTTTATTTTTACTCGGCATAAACTTGTAGTCCACGCTCACGGCACCGATATTCGCATGCCGCTGAACAAGTTCAGATTTTTGGTGAATAAGCTAATAGCTAAGTTTGCCGACATTGTTATTTACTCAACTCCCGATCTTTGCGAATCAGCGCAACTACTCTCTAAAAAAGCAATTTATCTCCCCAATCCTCTCCGCATTGACAGAAATTTGAGACCGTCAACTCAGCATGGAAAGATATTGGTGTTTGCAGCCCTAAATGAAAATAAGGGGGCTCTCCATTTGATTGAAGCAAGTACGGCATTCTTAAATAAATTTCCGAGAGCGGAAATCACGTTTCTAAAAATGGGAAGCTTGCTTGATAGAGCCAATGACGAAAGATTTCAATTTGTGGCACCGGTATCGCCCGAAGAGATCCCGGCACTGCTAGCAAATTACTCAATAGTAGTAGGACAACAAAAAATAGGTGCATTAGGAATGTCGGAAATAGAAGCTATGGGTATGGGACTTCCGACAATTTGTTATTTAAAAGGGCATTCTGAATACAAGGAATGCCCAGTCCTAATTTCTAATGACTCTTCAGAAATTGTTAATCACCTATCAAACTTATTTCTAAACCCAGATTTAGCCCGCGATATAGGTGAAAAAAGTCGAATGTGGACGGTTGCTCATTTTTCTCGAAAATCAGTGAGTGAAAAACTTTTAAAGATATATTACTCACTCTACTAAGAGATCAGCCTTTCTCCTGCGGCTTTAGCTAGCTCCAACACATGATCAGTCAGATACTCATGACAGCAATTGTTTACCGGAATCCATTTTCTATCCAGCAAATCACTTTGAGTACGGCCACAAGCACAAATTCTTCTGATTGGCTTTGCAGGAAACCCCGTCGCCAACGTAAAAGGCGGAATAGACTTAGTGACCAACGCTCCTGCCCCGACCATACTAAAACTTCCAATACGAATACCACATCTAATAATGGCACCAGCACCTAACGAGCAACCAGTCTCCAGATAAGTTTCACTGACATCCCATTTTTTTGAACCAGCACGGGGAAACATATCATTTGTAAAAACAACATGGGGACCAACGAACGTGGATTCAGCAAGTGATACACCATTATAAATAGAAACACCGTTTTGAACTCGACTTCCCTTTCCAATAATCACTTTAGAATCGACGTAGCAGTCTCTTCCAACTGAACAATCTTCAGAAATTCTTGCACCTCTACGAACATGGGAAAAATGCCAAATTTTTGTATTTTCGCCAATTAAAACGCCATCTTCAATTATCGCCGTTTCGTGAATAAATGGATTCATGGATTCTCCACAAGAATGTCGACGTTTAATTTATACACTTTTCTACTTTGTGAACATTTCCATTCACCGATGCCTTCAAGGGGTAACGGGATTTTCTCACCAAAGGCACTCATCCAACCGATTTGCTTCGCAGGCACTCCCGCAACCATCGCAAAATCTTTAACATCTTTTGTCACGACCGCACCAGCCGCTACAAACGAATACTTCCCGAGGGTAACACCACTAATGATTGTTGCATTAGCACCAATGCTAGATCCCCTACGGACAGTCGTTTTTTTATATTCGTCCTTGCGGCTTACTTCCGCTCGGGGATTGGTGACGTTGGTAAAAACCATACTAGGTCCACAAAAGACATAATCTTCAAGATAAACATTGTCGTAAATCGACACGTTATTTTGGATTTTACAACCAGTTCCGATAATAACATCGTTTCCCACATAAACATTTTGGCCCAACGAACAATTATCACCGATTTTGGCTTTTGCGCAAACATGCGAAAAATGCCAAACTTTACTTCCATTTCCAATTTGAGCGCCATCGTCCACTACTGCCGTCTCATGCAAAAATACGCTCATTTATAACTCCGAATCATTTCGACCAGTCTGATTCCAGGTCGAGAGTCTTCAATACCAAAGCCTCCAGAGTTTAAAATCTCTGAATAGACTTTTTTATGGAGATCGGTAAATCCTTCTGAAAACTCAAACTCTTCGCCATCAATTCGTAAGGACCGAAAAGTGGATTTTCCCTTGCTGCTAGCTTCAAGCGGAAGCTTATTGCGATCCACACTTAAGATCCAAGAAACATCGGCTTTTTCAAGCTCTAAACTACCTTTTTCAAGTGTCATGGTTCGCTCATCGACTACTAGCTTTGTACACTCACCAAATATCCAAGTAAGCATATCAAAAAAATGAACACCAATATTAGTACTTAATCCGCCAGATTTATTCACATCGGCTTTCCAAGACTGAAAGTACCAATGACCTCTTGACGTAATGTAATCTAAGTCAACTTTGAATCTTCGATTGCCGATTGCTAAAATCTTTTTCTGTAGTTTCAAAATTTCTGGATGTAGGCGAAGCTGGAGAATGGTATGCACCTTCTTACTACATTCAACCTCAGCTTTTTTCAAGTCATCCAACTCGCTTTCGGTAAGCACTAACGGCTTTTCACAAATAACATGGCAGCCCCGTGATAAAGCAAATTTAATATGGGTCTTGTGCATGTAATTGGGTGAGCAAATAGAAATGTAATCAATAGCTTTTGAGGTTTTCTGCCGAGCCTCAACAAACTCCGCGAACTTCTCAAAATCCGTAAAAAACTGGCAATCCGGAAAATACCGATCTAGTATCCCGACCGAATCGTTCCTATCATAAGCCGCTACAAGATTATGGCCCAAATCTTTAATAGCTTCTAAGTGCCGAGGAGCAATATACCCACCAACGCCGATTACAGCAAAATCCATACACTATGCCTTTACTAAATTCTCTTTTTTCTGGCGATACTTGCCTCGAGTATCAACAAGTATTTTTGAAGAGTTCAGAATCATTTGATAATCAAATTTGTCGTGGTCCGTCGTTAAAACAACGCAGTCAAAAGCAGCAAAAGCCTCCGGACTTAAAGTAACCGATTTCAGATCAAAATTATGTTCTCGCATTTTCGGAAACACCGGAACATGGGGATCAGAATATTCCACAATTCCGCCGGCTTCTCTTATGATCTCCATAAGATTTACAGATGGAGACTCTCTCATATCATCAACATTTTTTTTGTACGCTATACCCAAAACTAAAAATTTTGAACCGTTGACCGATTTCTTGGACTCATTAAGAGCTTGAACTATTTTTCCATACACATATTCAGGCATTGCATGGTTCACTTCACCAGCCAGTTCAATAAATCGCGTGTGCAAACCAAACTCACGTGCCTTCCATGTCAAATAAAAAGGGTCGATAGGAATACAATGACCACCAATTCCCGGTCCTGGACGATAAGGGACAAATCCAAATGGTTTCGTAGAGGCTGCATCAATTACTTCGTGAATATCGATACCCATTTTATCGGCCACAATTTTCATTTCATTGACCAAGCCAATATTTACTGCGCGATGAATATTCTCTAGCAGCTTCGTCATTTCTGCCGCTTTGGCCGAACTTACAGGAACTACTTTTTGAATAATTTTTTCATATAGAGCCACCCCGACCTCCAAACAAGCTGAGGTGACACCTCCAACGACTTTCGGAATCGTTGCCGTGGAAAACTCTGTATTACCCGGATCTTCTCTCTCTGGAGAGAAAACTAAAAAAACATCCTGACCTACTTTTAGACCCGACTTCTCAATTCTTGGCAGCAACTCTTCGTCTGTTGTGCCTGGATAGGTTGTACTTTCCAATGAAATTACTTGCCCTTTACGAATGTACTTACTGATCGTGTCGACCGTGTCTGTAACAAAACTTAGATCTGGCTCACGAAACTTATTTAGCGGCGTGGGGACACATAAAATGATAGCATCAACCGACTCAATTTTTTCAAAATTTGTCGTAGCTACCAAACCACTTCTATTGGCGTCAGCTATTTTCGAAGGCTTAATATGCTCAATGTAACTAAGACCATTATTAATATTATCAACTTTTCGCTGATCAATATCGAATCCGATCACTTTGTATCCATTTTGGGAGTAACAAAGCGCCAAAGGCAAACCAACATAACCTAGCCCAACAACGCCAATTGTCGCCTTTTTTTCCTTAATAAGATGCGTCAAAGAGTTCATACATTCCTTAATTTTTTAGTGATACTAATCTCTCACAGACACAAAAGTAAAGCCTGATAAAATTCGACGAGTTTTGATGCAATGCTGGCGCATATTTTCATTTTCGAGATCCTTAAGACGAGGAGCTTGATCGGTTTTTAAGCCGCCAGATTTTTTAACAGCTTCCTCCTGGATCACGCCGTTGCCTTGTTCTATTTCGATATTTCTCAAAATATGAATGACCCGTTATGGGCTGTACTTCCTTTTTTCCATAGACAATTCCTTATTTATACCACCACAATATACCTTAAAGGTTGCCTAAGTTAAAAGGTGCAGATCCACCGGTAACCACCACCATCAAATCAGATAGATCTAAATCTTAAACAGGGAGAAAAAATGAAAAAAATTTTTATTGTCTTTTATTACGGTCTTAACCGATGTGACAGCATGGTCAAAGAACAGCTATCAATTCACTCAAGTGATTCAGATTTAATGGTTTTATAACCAACATCTGATGTCACGATAAACAGCCTTCACCGTTACGTTTAATAATTAACCCTTAATGCTCTTACTTTAACGGTTAAAGTAATAAGGGCGCTTTCGACCTTATTAGCTTCTCCATCGTCGCGAAAAGTATGCAACTATTTTTTTTCGGCTGCAGACAAAGCAAAGAGATTTATTTTCATGTTCCTTTTTTTTCGTAATTGACTGTAAAAGGATTTTTGATCAGAAACTTGATTTTGAAGCGAATTGTAGTGCTTCGCTAATTTTTCTGGAAATCCATTTAAAGAATCCGGTAACTTTAAGTCGTCTTTAAATTTAAAGTCTCCCCCAAAACCTCCAAATCTCACCGTCATGAACTGACTATTTTGGATATTCGGAGCTCGCCCATGCCAAGTATCATTTAAAAAAAGTAGATATCACCGACATCACCCGTAATTTCGTGAGATTTTCCTCTGAGTTTATGCTTTAATCACTTATTTAAAAGGCAAATATTAATTGCAAAAGGGTTCATATAAACTTTTTTATTTTCCAAGTAAGCTTTAAGTGAAACCGCGACCTGGCTTCCAAAGACGAAGTCCCAAATAGGATTAAATGGCAGATAATGTGTGCCGGGAATTACAGCCGTGCCACCGCTATAGGGTTTTGACATATCATCAAAAAAATTCCGAAGGTAAACTCCCCGGGGGTATCGCGATGCCAATTGTGGGGAAGCTGAAATGAGTCAACAGTATCACCCACCCCACTTGAACGCCGAACTAAATCCACCCTCAGCCGATATTCGGTACCCACAATTTGATCTAAGCAATCATTGATTTCAGGATTTGAAATAATTGTGTTTATCATGGATCTTAATTTCGGGCTTTTCCAAGCAGGAAATAATACCGTATGCATGAAGTCCGTGTAAGAAGAATTAAAATAAGCGTCATTTAAATCAGCATTGCAGTAACTGATATTTTTTCGATGTTTTATATCGGCGTCTAAAATGTAGTTAAGTTCTTTCTTGGCTTCAAGAGTTTCTTCAGTGGAGAAAAAATTATCAATTTAAAAAAAACCGTTTTTCTGAACTTTTTTTGTAAGATTGTTCATTTAGGTTCCCAGATTTATTAATAACAAGGAAATTTAGTTTATACAAAGTGTGACTTCATTTTGCTAGCCAGCATTGGCAAGAAATATTCTAACCGGAGGGGGACTTTTAGAAACCCTAAATACATCTAAAAGAATCATTTTCAGTAGAAAGAAATAACTTTAAACTTAAAATTTAAGGAAAATTGCATCTTCTAGAGTCCTTTTTAGGCACTCTTGCCACTCAACTGCATGAATGCCGAACGCCTTTTTCACTTTTTCATGATTCAAACGGGAGTTCGCTGGTCTCGACACTTTGGATCCAAACTCAGCCGACGAAATGGGCTTTATCTCCTTTACTGCAAAATGAAGATTCGGATGAATCTCACGAGCCTGGCTAATTATTTCACTTGCAAATAAATGCCAAGAAGCCTCTCCTTGAGTTGAAATGTGATATGTCCCACACTTATCTAAAAGTGAAGAGTCTCTAATAATTTGCGCTGTTACATCTGCAATATATCTGCAACTTGTGGGTGCTCCAATTTGATCATTAACGACTCGCAACTCGTCTCGCTCTTTAGCAAGTCGAAGCATCGTCAGATAGAAATTATTTCCTCTGTTTCCATAGATCCAACTCACGCGTAAATTTAAAAATTTGGCGCCGCTAGACTTTAAATTTTCTTCTCCATTAAGCTTACTTCTTCCGTAAGCATTCAGCGGAGAAGAAATATCTTCCTCAACGTAAGGTTCTGCCTTCGTTCCATCAAAAACATAATCTGTAGAATAGTGTACCACGAGAGCATTAATTCGCGCAGCCTCTTCACCGATGACACCTAACGCATACCCATTTACCTGAGCAGCCGTCGACTCCTCGCTTTCAGCTTTTTCCACATTTGTATAAGCTGAGGCGTTTACAATAATTTCCGGTTTGACATCACGGATAACCTTGCAAATGGATGAGCTATCTCGAAAATCGCAATCCCGGGAACCTAAAACATGAATTGCTCCCATGGGACTCAAACTCCGGCGAAGCTCCCAGGCCACCTGACCTTTCTCTCCGAAAAGAAGGATCTTTTTACCCATAACAAGGAGCATCCTTGAAAAGCAAACCTTGCTGATCTTTAGCAGATAGGATGACATCGCCAGAGGTTCTCCAATCAATATCTAGAACGGGATCGTTCCAAAGGATGCATTTTTCATCTTCTGGCGCATAATATTCTGTGGTTTTGTAAGCTACCTCTGCAATCCCATCCAATACAACAAACCCATGGGCAAACCCAGGTGGCACCCAAATTTGTTGCTTTTCCTCAGCAGACAAAAAGGTGCCAAAATGCCTTCCAAATGTCGGCGATTTTTTTCGCAAATCCACTACGACATCATAGATGCGCCCTTGGAGAACTCGCACCAATTTTCCTTGCGGCTTGGTTAACTGATAATGCAAGCCCCTTAAAACGCCCATAGATGAACGCGAATGATTATCTTGCACAAACAGTTCTTCGACACCTGTTAGTTCCGAAAACACTTTTTGATTAAAACTTTCGAAAAAAAATCCTCGTGCATCCCCAAAAACTTTAGGGTGAAGAATATAGCAATCTTTTAAAGACGTTGCCTCTAACCTCATTTTTCCTCTGCGACCTGAACAAGATAGTGTCCGTAACGATTTTTATTAAATTTCTTAGCCAGCTCAAGTAGATCAGATTTGGAAATGAACCCCATTCGGAAGGCGACTTCCTCAGGCGATGCGATTTTCATTCCTTGACGCTTTTCAATAGTTTGAATGAACGAGCTCGCTTCTAAAAGACTGTCATGGGTTCCCGTATCAAGCCAAGCAAAGCCCCGCCCCAACGTGTGCACTTTCAAATAACCGTTCTCAAGATAAATACGGTTCAAATCCGTGATTTCAAGTTCACCACGACTTGAGGGTTTGATGGATTTCGCATACTCAACAACTTTATTGTCATAAAAATACAAACCTGTGACTGCAAAGTTAGATTTAGGCTTTAACGGTTTTTCTTCGATCGAAATCGCCATGCCCTGACCATCAAATTCAACAACCCCATAACGTTCAGGATCTTGAACCTGATAAGCAAAAACACTAGCACCCTCCATCAATCCTACAGCCTTTTGCAGCAACGTGCTGAAACCTTGACCGTAATAAATATTATCTCCAAGCACCAATGCGCAACGATCGTTACCAATAAATTTTTCACCTATGATAAAAGCTTGCGCTAATCCATCTGGTGAAGGCTGCACAGCGTAAGAAATCTGAATTCCCCAACGCTCTCCATCTCCTAACAAAGCTTGGAAAAGAGGCGTGTCTTGGGGAGTTGAGATGACCAAAATATCACGAATTCCAGCCAACATCAGAGTTGTCAGTGGATAGTAGATCATGGGCTTATCATAAACCGGCAAAAGCTGTTTACTGACCGCCATAGTTGCCGGGTAGAGCCGAGTTCCCGAACCACCTGCTAGAATGATACCCTTCACAGTTTACTCCTTAAAAAGTGATCTAAAAAAGTCATATTCCCACTCGCGCACCCCATCATGCAATGAATTTTAATAGACAATCTGATCATAGCCTTCAAAATATGGTGTATTCTAAATAAATTCTGACGTGGGAAAAATGCGCAATCATGCAACCAGCAAGTGAATCTCGAACCAAATTATTTTTATCTGTATTTCTCATTGCAATCGCCACCTTGAACCTCATTTCGCGTACAGCTACCGAGTACAGCTTTATTATTTTTATTCTCGCAGTCATTGCCTTGAGTACACTTATTAAAAAGGAAGATTTGCAGCTAAAAAATATATTTTCCCGACTCAATATCGAATGGCAATTTACGATTTGGATTTTTGCAATAATAGCGAGCCACCTAATCAATAGAAACTTAAATGAATCCGAAATAAGTGAGATCGGAGAGTATCGCTGGATGTTGGGAATTTACCCTCTAGTTGCGGCACTCTTATTTACGGGAGTTAAGCGTTCTGGCTTACGCATCTTTTTACTCATCATAAGCTTGATGAATCTCTATTTTTTCATAAAATATTTTCTCCATCCGCCGATTCCGGGAGTGCTTGGATACCCAAGTCGCCTGACAGGCTTTTATGCAAGCCCCACCGACTTTGGGCACACATTGCTCTTTCCATTTATGCTCTCTTTGTGCTTTTTGTTACTCCCGGATAAAAATCGCAGCGTGGCGCAATTTTCGATTGATGTATTTATCACAACGATATTAACGACGAACTTGCTTTTAAGCTATACCAGATCTGTTCAACTGGCTTGCGCTATTGGCACAATCATACTTTGCTTTCATCTGGGTAGAAAATATTTAATCTCACTGATAGTTGTCATAACAGCTTTCTTAGCAGTTTCATACGCGACAAATTTTCTATGGATGGGCAACAGAATTAGTTTCAGCCTCACTCCCGCAAAAACCTATGACACTCAACGAATTCATGTAATTCAGGGAAACTGGGCTGTTTTTTTAGACAATCCTATTTTTGGCGTTGGCTATCACCACAACCAAAAACACTTAAGATCTTATTATGATAAATGGAATTTACCTGCGGACACACTACAAGCTCATGCCCATAACCAGTATTTAAACCTCCTTGCAGGTACTGGTTTAGTTGGTACCCTCGCCTATTTATTCCTAATGGGCACGTTTTTATACTTCAGTTGGAAAAACTATAAAAATGCTTCCCCAAACACTTTTGATCAGAATTTAGCACTAACGCTTTTTTTGATATTGGTATCTTTTGTGATTGCAGGGCTCACCGACACTAATTTCGAATTGCTTCCAGCAAAGTATTATCTGTTATTCGCCTGGGGTTTAATTCTATATCAAAAGCAAATCTTTAAAGCCGCTCGAAAGGAAGCTCCATGACCACCCTATCCATTGTCATTCCGGTTTTTAATAAACATCACCTGACAGACCGTTGCTTGGACTCCTTGTTGCAACATTCCAGCTCACCTCATCAGATTACAATCATAGATAACAACTCGACTGATGAAACGCCGACAATACTAAATGAGTGGAAGAAAAAATTTGAAGCTGCAAGATGGATTTTTAATATCGTCGTCAACGAAAAAAACGTAGGCTTCGGCCGCGCTATGAATCAAGGTGCAAAATTGAGCTCCGGCGAATATCTTTGCTTATTAAATAACGATACTTGGTTACTGCCGAATTGGGATCTTAACTTGTCAAAGGCGCTCGACACTCACCCCGAGCTTCAATTGGTATTCCCCTACATTGACGAAACCCACCCCTTCGACAAGGCAACACTTATTCAAAAGGGCACTCGCTTTGAACAAAAAAATAGAGAACGCCAGCGTCATACTTTTACAGGGGTCCTCATGTTCTTTAGAAAATCAGCCTTTGATCAACTTCAGGGATTTGATGAGCGCTTTTTTGTCTGCTACGAAGACACCGATCTAAGAGTTAGAATGGACAAAGAAGATCTTAAATACCGCATGGTTGGAAGCTGTTTTATTTGGCACCACTCCATGGGAACTCGTAGTGATACAAAAAACATTGTCTCAACCTACGAACAAGAAAGTCGCGCTAAATTTTTTGAAAAATGGGGATTTAACTTTTCTGACGTGGAGAAAACACTTCAAGCACGTTGGGAAAGACGTTGGACTAGATTTAAAAATAGATTCGGATATTTATAGAAGAGCACTAAGGCTTTCTTGCAACTATAACAAAGGAATCACGACGATCCGGAACCTCGTCCAGAGAAAATAGAACCTCCAGACTCATATGCTTTACAAGAGCAAGCATATCTTCCGTAATCCAAACATGATGATGAATAAGACCATTTTTGATCATCACTTCTGGAGTATATTTCGCGTAATGGGGAGCTAATCCACGGTTGATCACCATTTCCATCCATTCATTCAAATGAGTCTGATCATAAGATGATACATTCCCTTCATAATCATCAATATGATGCTGAAGAGTGGTGCGAGGGCGGTTGCGGTCAAAGGTTCTTTCTTTATGAGGAAGGAAGAGAAACAAAGTCCCGCCTCTTTTTAAAATTCGCTTCCACTCCAATAATACTTTAATAGGATTTGCCGTATGCTCCAGCATGTGTTCACTAAAAACAAATGCAAATGTTTCATCAGCAAATGGGATCTCATCACCACGACAAAAGAATTTGGCAGATGTCTTATCTGCCGCATGCTCTAGATATGCATCAGTAAGAACTGTCCGACTCATCGGAGCAATTGTGTGCTTGCCAACGCCAATTTCAATTCCTATTCCGTCTGGAGCATATTTTTTAATCAACCCCTTGGAAAAAGGGCGGGCAACTTCAAAGCGAAATTGCTTATAAATTGCCTTCCATCCATACTTTCGGAAAAGTTGAACAGCAAAACCAACATAATCGGTTTTCTTTAAATATTCTTTTCCGATTTCTTGCACGCGAACTTCCTTAATCTGAGCATTTAAAGTTTTCATCCTTTGATTCTTTAGTCAAGACTTGGAAAGACTGTTATTCTGCAGCGCATGCACCCCTTCACTCAAACAGAGGCAGTCACTAAAAAGTGGTTCAACTAAATTTTCAAAAATCTATCGAAAAAGAATATTCCCGTATAGCTCTTCTTTAAAGACTAATTTGATAACATTCTTATCGACCAATTCCGCAGGTAAGCGCTCGCAAATCTCACTCAAATACCCATAAAACTGACTGTTAAGAGAGACATGCTTACCGATAATACCCGGAAGACAATAGATAGGCCTGTCTTTAATCTGTTCACCAAAACGAACAGCCAAATCAGAATTTTTTAGTCCCGTTGATTTAATATACAAAGGCACTCTACCGTATATGACTCGTTGTGAACCATTTAAAGACGCGAATTGAAAACTGTCCTTTTCACCATCTACCGAGACAAAAAAATCATCATTAAAAATATGCCTTTTATAAAATGAAATCGTCATTGCTGGCTTATGATCACCAAAAATCAAAAAAATCACAGGACGTTTTTTTGTTTTGGCTAACTCAAGAACCCGATTGTGAAAAGTGATAAACTGATTCACTGACGTTTTCATTTTCGCAGCATAGTCACCTTCACCTCCATCATCATTAACTTCTCTATAGGGTCCATGGGTATGAATAGTAATTAAGAATGAAAATGTTTTTTTATCCGCTTCTAAATTCTTTTTATACTCTTCCAGAGCTTTTTTAAAAAGAATGTCATCCTCTGGAAAAGATTCATTAATATTTCCATGCCAGTTCATGTCCTCAATAAAAAAGGATTGATTAAACCCAAATCTTGGATGAACTACATTTCTTCGCCAAAAAGATCCAATGTTGTTGTGGAATGAATTGGTATTGTAACCGCTCTCATGGAAAACTCGGGGCAATGCCAATGCCCGTTTCGAAAATCTCTCTGCAAAATATTGATAATCGACCCCCTTAAAACGTTGGCTCGGTAGGCCCGTCAATGCCTCAAACTCAGCTTCAGCTGTCAACCCACCATATACGGGAGAAACGAGTGAAGAATACACGAATCCCATTTTTTCTAAGATGGCTATCGGGGTGACAAAATCAGTAGCGTTAGAATAACAAGACTCGCAAAGAATTAAGAAGACGTCTGGAGACGCTTTACCCATCCTATTTGTTACATTAGAAGGATATCTAAAAGAATGTCCTCCACGAGGAATTTTTTGTACCGGTAAAGTTAAAAACAAATGATTGAGAATGCCATTTTCTTTAACGTTGACAGCGAAGTTCCAGTCGACATAAGTAACATTAGTAAGGCGCATAACGTAACCGATACTGTTATCTAGTTCTTTAGATTGTATTTGCCGGACACATGAAATTAGCAAAAGTACAAATACAGGCAAAAATACTAATTTCCTCTTTTTAAAGGACATTCCTCTTAAAAAAACTATGGCCAGCAAAATAATAATCATCGGAATTATCAAGTCCGTATAACTCGTCAAATACAAGGCTTGTCGCCATGCAAATATATCTGCAGATTCGAAGGCCGAATTCGTATATAACAACTTAAGAAAATGAATTCTCAACAAAAGACATTCTAACAAAAACACAAACACCATCGCGAAGTAAGGTCTTAAAAAGAGTAAACAAGAAAAATACAGCGCCCAGGGAAAAATCAATTTTGTCGGCAAGATAAAATGAAAAAGATAGGATTGAACACCGAGGCTCAAAAAGCTTAAAAACAAAAGGCCGTATAAGTTTTCATTTTTTTTTGGTAACTTCAATTTCACTCACAACCTCAAATATCGAAAAATAAATCCTATCATTTCCCTTATTCTTCCGATAGACAATTAGGCGCTCGGCATTAGCGCCACACCCTATCCTGCGTCAGCATATCGTAATTAAACCAAATTCTTCCCACTTCATGTCGGAAGCTCTCAAGCAGATTTTCATCTTGCCAAGATTCCCTCAAGTTAAGATTTTCTTCAGGATCCTTTTCCAAGTCGAAAATATACTCTTTTTCAGAGCGATCATACAAAACATACTTATACGGGTATTTGATAACCGAGAAATATACACCACCATAAGGCTGCACAAGATGGACATAGGGTGGCGGAGCCCCTAACAATGAATCCCCCTGAAAATGCACTTTCGTAGACACACCGACAAGATCTAAGACTGTGGCAGGCAAGTTCACCTGGGAATAAGCCTCCTTCACTCTCTTCACTGGAATGACCTTCTCTTTTCTAAAATCCAAAATTATTAAAGGAGTTCTAAAGTTCTCCTCGAAGGCAAATGTTTCATTCTGAAAGTTTTTATGCTCACCCATTGGGAAACTGTGATCGCCCATCACAAAAACAATGGAATTATCTGCATAGGGACTCTTCTTTAGCTCTATAAAAAACGTCTTCAAATATTCATCTGTCACTCGCAATGCGTTGCTGTAGTACTCCAAACGATTTTTGGGATTCTTGTAGATATAGCGTTGATTTTCAGGAACCTCATTGAACGGCATATGACTAGAAATTGTAGCCAGAGTTCCAAACACAGGTTCCTTCATGTGAGAGTCATCTAAATACTTAAAGAATCGCTGATAAAAAATATCGTCTTGAATTCCCCAACCCCAGCAAATATCTTTATCTTCGTTCTGACATCCCTTACCCATCGTGTTCATAACATTGAACCCATGCTTTGTAGTGAATGTATAGGTATTATCAAAATGAACGTCTTCATTTGCTTTCGAAAAAACCGTATAATATCCATTCTCTTTAAGAACTTCAGGAAGACAATTCAACTTTCGATCAACAAACTTTTCAAACTCTTTGCCATAAATACTTGGGGTTAACCCACAAAGGCTTGCAAAATGACTTCGGCCCGTCTGGATGGATTGCGCATAAAAACGCTCAAAGTACATCCCTTGTTTAATGAGTGAATTCATGAACGGTGTAAACTCTTGTCCATTCGGAGCCTTGGCTTCTAAAAAACGGGCGTTCACTGATTCAACAAAAATAAAAAAGACATTGGGTTTCTTTTGAATGCCATTTTTAGATACAAAGTCTCTTACTAAAGGCAGCTCTTGATCTGCCTTAGGCTTATACTTTTCCTGAAAGCGAGTTTCAATTGCTAGGACCCGATACGCCGCTGACTTGCTAAAACTTGTCAACTCATCAACTGGATTGGGTGTTAGGGAGAATAGAAACACAAAACTCGCGACTGTGATTAAAACCGATTTCCAAGTAAAGGAATGCTTTTGCTTTAGATCGTATCGCACGAGAAAGTACATCACTAATCCAGCGACTACTGTTCTTACATAATCCGCGGGACCAAAAATACTATCTGCTACTTTTAGCGATTCAGAGAAAGACCCTGGGCGCCAAATCGACATCCAATGATCGGCAATAATAGAAAAATCAAAATATCGTGTTGTCTTATAGTGGTAGAATCCCAATATCGCATACATCGCGACAAGAAGAGATAACGAGATTTTCTTTATCCAATCATAAGCTTTAAGCCGAAGAACCGTTTCGACAAGAGAGTATAGCAGTGAGCAGGAAAAAACGAACGAAGCTACTGAAATAAAGGTGAAATCAAACGCAGACACCTGCGTCTTCACAGAAGTCTTGTATACAATATACAAAAAGACGACAAGAAACCATAATCCGGAAAGTCGTATCTTTTTTAAAACCGTCATACCATTCCTACAAATCACCAAGTGTCCCCTGAAGCATTAGCATCATGCTTTTACATGTCATATGAACGCCATCCGTCCAAAAAGAAGGACTTTGATCGTCACTAGGTATTCCGTCCAGAAAACTTTTTACCCGAATGTTATCCGTAGAAAGTTTTTCCATTCTTTCTAACCACTTCTGGGTCTTTTCTTTTGAGCCTGGAAATTCCTTGTATAACTTGGCCCGAAAATCCGAATGCACTGGGGGAACTAAAATTAAAACTTTAATGCCCTGACGATCTAAAATTCTAATTTGATTCTCGAAAATTCTCCAGTAGTCCTCGTCCTGCTCAGAGGCCATGCGTGTAGAAAAGTTTCCATAACTAGACAGGATTTTTTTCTCTAAAACGTCTGTAGCCGTATCGCTGGTATAATCTGGACTTAGACAAGACTTGTAATCTATGCTTCCGCCTGTCCCTAGTTTAGGAAAATATGAATCTTGCCTATCTTTCAAATGTTCTAAAGACGCTTCCGTACTGTTGTGATCAATGAGTCTTTGCAAATGGTCCAAGTAGAAAGACAAAACATTTTCTTTCCCTTCTCGAAGCAAATGCTTTTGTAAGGCTGGCGTAATCCTTACTTTGATATCCGTAGATGATCTGACCAATTCAAAATAGTCGGCAAGCCAGATCACGGTTTTAACTTTGGCACCCTTATCTAAGGCTGAATTCAAAACCGCAATTTTTAATAGCAAGTCTCCGCCCGCCTGAGACAAATTGATGGTCTTTTTTCCCGTCACCTCTTGTATCCACACAGGAGGCGTTGTCTCGCCACGAGATGAGCCTAGGATTAGAATCTCTGCATCGGCATTAGCCACTGCAGTTTGTGCCGTTTGATAATAAACATTTTGAGTTCTTTTACTAAGGTCTACTTCCGAACAATGATAATAGCACATGGGATCAACGGAGTAGTTAAAACCCGCGATTCCCGTCAAAATGAGCAGCGATAGAACGCCAAATGCTACGATGTATTTCACTTCTTCTCGCTTCGCTGATTCCACGACTGTACAATATCTTCCAACATCAACATGGACGATCGGCATGTGAAATGAACACCATCGTTCCAATAAGTTGGAGATGCATCCGTATTAGAAATTCCATCAAAATAATTTAAAACCCTTATACCTTGAGAAGCTAAGCCTTGGATATTTTCTATCCACTTAAGATGGTTTTCATAGATGTCTTTATGTTCAGCTTTAAGTCTACGTAGAAACTCCGGATGATAAGGAGTTATTACGACATACACGTCGACACTTTTTTGCGCCACTAAAGCAAGTTCGTTTGCGAAATTATTCCAGGCTTTTTTGTTTTGCAATGGTTTGATAACTGCCGATGTGTAGCTTTGATAAAGTAAATCGACTTCTTTTTTTAAACTCTCAGTCGTTTCTTTTCCCTTAAATTCTGAACTCTCACAAAAACGATAATCGATATCGCTACCAGCCCCTTGAGTGAGCTTGGTTTTATCTTTATTGTTCAGAAAGTAAATAGAGGCTTCCAAGGTATTGTGATCTATGAGGCCTTGAATATCGTGCAGCTTTTGCTTAAGTTCGCCTTCAGCAATACCACCACCATCTATATACTTCCGAAGAGCCGGAGTATTCTTGATTTTTGCGTCAGCGTTCTCGCTAATTAACTCAAAGTAGTCAGCAAGCCAAATAACCTTTTTTAGCTGTGTATTCTCTTTGGCAATCGTCAAGAAAGCTAACTTAGTACCGAGCTCAGCTCCCGACGCAGACAGATTCAAAGTTTTTAGGCCCGTCTTTTCTTCAATCCATAGTGGTGGAGTATTTTCTCCGCGAGATGATCCAAGAATAACAACTTCCGTTTTAGGAAAAGCTAGAATTCTTTGAGCTACCTGATAGTAAGTATTCAGCGTCGCTCTATTAGGATCAATTTCTTTACACCCATAATAACATTGCGGATCGACTTGATAGTTAAACACCGCAATGCCAACAAGAAGAACCAAAATACTTCCAGCCAAAACAAAAAGGGACTTTAATGAATTCACATCCCCTCCTTAGAATTGGAAATATAAAAATGGTGATTCCTCTCCCATATAGGAAAGGCATAGAACAAACAACAGAGCCAAAATAAAAGCATTCACAAAACTCGGTTTAAACTTTCTTTCCCAAGTATTTTTCGTACTAAATGCCGCAATCAATGCAACACCCAAAGCCAAGAAGAAACGATCCTTATGACGAGTTGGAATAAGGACGATATCCCAGGAAATATCTGGGTTCATCAGGAAAACTTTCTGCAGCCAAATGGAAGCGACATCAAAATTAGGCGCTCGGAAAAACACCCATGCTAAGCACACAAATAAGAAAGTAACGACCCATTTGATATATTTGAATCGGAACAAATCCCAATCTCTATCTTTAAAATAGCGCTCAACAGCTAAGGCTCCCCCGTGCAACACACCCCAAACCACATACGTCCAGTTCGCCCCATGCCACAGTCCCCCGATAGCCATTGTGAGTAGCAAATTGCGGTAAGTTTTTAGTTTTCCCTCACGATTTCCGCCAAGAGAGATATATAAATAATCGCGAAGCCATGACGATAAAGTCATATGCCATTTTTGCCAGAACTCCGTAACCGACAGTGACTTATAGGGCGAATTGAAGTTTGGCGGGAACTTGATATTCATCATCAAGCCCAAACCAACCGCCATGTCCGAGTATCCGCTAAAGTCGAAGTACAACTGCATGGTGTAACCCAGCATCGCAAGCCACGCTTCAGCATTTGAAACCGAGGCGATATTTCCAATCAAGGGATCGACAACGATGGCGATTCGATCTGCGATCAACATCTTTTTCGCAAGACCGAAGACGAAGAAATAGCAACCCCTCCAAAAATTATCAGAGTGAAAAATATAAGTGTTGGAACTTTCTAGTTGAGGAACAATCTGATTGTGTCGAACCAACGGTCCCGAGATTTGATGCGGGAACAACGTCACGTAGCCCGCAAACTCCAAGAGATGCGCGTGGGCATCCGAAACCCTGCGATACACATCAATGACGTAAGACATCGACTGGAATGTATAAAAAGAAATACCAATCGGTAAAATGAGATTTAGAACAGGAAGCAATTCTCCAGAACCTCCGCCAACGTGGAAGAGTCCATTCAAAGAGTCTGCAAAGAAATTGTAGTATTTAAAAAAGCCTAAAACTGAGAGGTTCGAAATGATGGAGGTCAGCAAAAGTGCTTTTCGCATCCTCTGCGTTTTTGCGTAGTAAATATTCTTCGCGATGTAGAAATCTAAAACGACCGTAAAGAGAAGAAGAAAGACAAAAGTTTTGCTCCAGTAAGCATAGAAAAATACGCTTGATAAGAACAGGAACCACAGCTGCAGATTCTTCTTCGTAATAAGGTAGTAACCCAGCAGAGTTATTGGCAAAAACAGGAGCAGAAATGGATAGGAATTAAAAAGCATTGCTCTGGAATAATGTAGGGCAAAGTATTTGTCTATTTAGATCTCGAACCGCATTAATATCGATGTGCGTCATAAGGCTTGGAGCCGGATTAGAGACTTTCATCGTCAATGTTTTTAAATATTGGTATAGTTTTACCTATATATAGGCCATCTGCCCAAAATAACTAGGGGTTAAATTATGAAAAAATTAATAATCTCGATGAAAAGTTCCAATGAAGCTCTTGTTGATTTCAAGCAGACCCTGCAATTGGCAAGAAAAGGTAAACTTAAAAAAGATCACTATGAAATATCCTTTGATAACAAAAAAGATTTCGATAAGTTTGTTAAAAACATTGGTGTTTTATCGACCATTCTTATCTATAAGCCGAAGTCTATTTATGAGCTGTCAAAAATCGTCCACAAGGATGTTTCCAATTTGAATAAAATCATTCTCTTCTTCGAAGACATTGGAGCGATTAAACTTACAGAAACTCGAATTCACGGAAGAATGGTAAAAACACCTACTGTCGAATATGAACAAATACAATTCGACTTAAAAGCCGCTTTGCTTTGATCAACAGACACCAGCCCAATATCCAACGTTCTAAAACCGATTATCGGAAGTCCCTAGATCCAAAACATCACCTCCTCAGGCTCTGTCCTATCCCGCAATTTGCAGAGAGAAATTGGAGATCTATGTTGGAGATTTTTAATGGCTCATTTGGTTGTGTCAAAATCAGATTTAAAACCCATATTTAAGCATTCGGAGTTATTAACCTATTGTTTTTACTTAATTTTTATATTCATATTGCTCGATACTAAGCAATATAGTAAAATGAACGTGTATTATGTCGATTAAAAAAAGATCCAACGTAATACAAGAAGTAATTGAAGCTCTAGAGTCAGGACAGCTTATTCCTTCAAGCCACGCTCAAGAACAAATGCAAAAACGTGACATCCAAATGAGCGATATAGAGGAAATGATCTACCGAGCACGCAGAGAAGAAGCTAAGGATAGTCTGACCAATGATAAAAAGGACTGGAAATATGCTCTTCGAGGACTCAACGACAAAGGCGACAAAGATCTTCGAATTATTGTAGTATTCGCGGATCCAAAAACCATTATCGTAACTGCCATTGATAAAAATAAAAAGGAGGACTAATGGGTAAAATTTTAAAAACGTACACGTTTAAAGGATTCGGCTTTGATGTCCTCCTCAGAAATGTTGTCATAAAGTCTATCGATGGAGAAGAGTATCCCGATATTAATTTAAATGAATTGAAGACTAACACTGCCAAGGCATTATTAGTTAGTAAACAGCGCCTGACAGGTCATCAACTGAAGTTCTTACGAACATATCTAAAAATGTCGTTCGATGAAGTTTTCTCTAAAATTCATGTTCCCGCATCAACCCTTAGATCCTGGGAGAATAAAGGAACCGATTTCACTGGATTCACGACTGAACAAGAAAAAGCATTTCGGATAATGGCTGTTAACCAAATTTTAGAACAAGAAAAAAGTAAATTTAATATCGAGGTTACATTGATTAAGAGTTTTCAGTCGTCGATGAAACTTGAAGCACTTGACATTTCTTCAGCCTCTGACTCGCTGGTCGCCAATGGCTAAAAATATCCCCGCATCACCGACGTCAACTCACCCACCGAAGACCGTCCCGAATAGTACCCTTGATACCACTTTGCCGTCTCCGCCAAAGCCTTCGTCAAATCCCACTGCGGTTTCCAACCCAAGTCCTTCGCAGCCAACTCACTGCTCATCTGGCCATGCAAAGACAATGAACCTTTCCCCGCACTCTCAGAGACCGACGACCACGTCGTCCCCCAAATCTGACTGAACTCCTTCATAACTTCTCCAACACTTTCATATTCGGCCGCACCCAAATTGTAAGTTGGAGACAACTTCGGACCTTTCACGTACAAGGCCTCAGCAAGTTTTAAAATGCCACTCACTTGATCTAAAACGTGAATCCATGGCCTTACTGAGTTTGGATTGCGAATTTCAAAATTTTTTTTATTAAGAAAACTTTGTACCGCTTGGGGAATCAAAGATGTTTCAGAAAAGTCACCGCCACCAATACCAGCACCCAAGCGAGCGGAGGCCACTGCGATTTTGTGTTTATTATATTTATCGGGATTAAAAAAAGTCTGACGGTAAGACAGCGCAATCAGTTCTGAGCAAAGTTTAGAAGTCGGTAGAAGATCTCCCGCTCCCACTTTGTCAGTTTCAACAAGAGCTTTGTTCTCTGGATTTCTTTCGTAGACTTTATCGGAACTCACAACAACAACGGAACGCACTGACGCTGTCTCTCGCAATAATTCCAGCAAAGTTGCAGTTCCCATAACAGATTTAGCAATGATATCCAGAGGCTTTTTCTCAGCCTCGGTTAATAAACCCGTTTCTCCAAGATGTAAAACTACGTCGGCTTGAGCAAATTGTAAAACCTGACGAAAGGATTCTTCATCTCGCAAGTCTCCATAGGTCATCGAGATACTTTGCGCAAGATTCGTGAGATCAAAAAGATTGGGATTTTTTCCGGCCGTCTCCGAGAAACCAAAAACCTGTGCACCGAGATGTTGCAAACACAGCGCTGTCCACGCCCCCAAAAAACTTGTGGGGTAAGTCAAAAAGACTCGTTTCCCCTGCCAGAATGAAGACGACGGCAAACTTTCCACTTAAGAACCTAATAAACTTTGCTCAACACCTTGCCCGCGATGCTCCGGATGAACCCAGTGTGCAAGAACCTGATTTTCAAACTTCCAGTAAAAACCAATCGGGTCTGATTCATAGATGGCAACACGAAGCTCGCCTTTACCTTCAGTCGCTTTCATCTTAAGCAATGTCTGAGCTAAAGAAGCTTGATTCAAAACTCCACTGCTTGCTGATGGAATGCAGTGCTCCTCATAAAGACGAGCCAATAAAGAAAGTTCAACAAGATTAAATAGAGATTCACGGATAAAATATTTGTCTGCGTGGAGTGATTTCATACTTAAAAGCGTAACGGCGGAAAATGGTCGCTGGTACCTTTTTCCACCATCTTGACGCATCGCTAGGGCAATTTATTTCTTCTTCTTTGCCCAGCTCAGATCTGGCTGGAGATTCTGTCGAACACAATCCTTCAAAAACAAATTAATAAGCGTCTGATATGGAATCTCAGTCTCTTCTGACAAACCTTGAAAATACTCAATGACGTCATCATCTAGACGAATTGTGGTGCGAGTTTTCAATTTTTTTGCATAAGGACTCTTCTTAGCCTTACTAAAATCATACTCTTTTCTCACAATCACCTCGCAAAATACTGATTCGTTTCAATGCCTTTCATACCCTCTTTCTTGGTAAATGTACATACAATATATGCACATACAAAAAACAACATCCCGAAAGAACAAAGCCACCCCTTGGGATGGCTCTGTTAATTTGCTGCACTGTAGACCGAAAAAAGAAGCAGGCACCTTTTATTTCACGAACTTTAGGATGCCTGTGCCGCGATCGGCGGTGATGAGGGAGCCTTTCACGTCGGGGCCGTCGAGTTTCACGCGTAAGTGTGAGAACTCTTTCAGTGTTCCATCGCGAGAAGACGTAAGGTACAAAACTCCGCTGTCGGTTTGTGAGCCCACTTCGAAAGACGTTTCAATGCCTTCACCCATGATTCGTCCCATGTAGTGACCACCAAGGGCACTCACTGTAAGTTGCACCGCAATTTCTTTGCCGTCAGCAAAAGTCACAGAGCCTTTGTAGTAGCCTTCAAAATTCACAGTGTCTTTAACGTCTTTCATAAGATCCGTAAACTTCTCGACCAACGGACCGCTCATGTTTTGGGTGTCTGCATTGGCAAATGGATCAAAGAACTCCATCGCGCCCGCAACTGGTTTAAATTTCACCAAGGAAGGAGCTGCAAAATCAGTGAGATCCATCATTCTTTCAGAAGCCACAAAAGTCGACTTTTCAAAATCCCAACGGATTGTTTGATAAAGTTTTCCTTGAGTCTCCGCGGATTTCCACATCAAAGCTTCCAATTGCATTTCGCGAGCCTTCACGATCAGCAATTGCCACTTCGTTCCTTTGCCGTCAGTTAATTCGTAGCGACCCTCAATACCTAAAAGTCGGGCCATCGCCGGAGCTCCCATCGCACCCACCCATGAGTTGATATCGGCGACTTCTTTTGCCATGCCAATCTCACGGAGTTTCGCAACAAAGTCGCGAGAAGCATCAAAATAGTTTTGGATATACAAATCAGAAGGCATCTGCTTAAAGGAATCCCATTGATTTGCGAGATCATGAAGTTGTCCCACACTCAAGAGATCCAAAAGACTGCGCAACTCGCCCGCATTGAAAGCGACTTCCAAGCGCAAGATTCGTAAGATCAAATCTTCAGCGGCTTCACCAATATTCTTCTGAACAGATTCAGGAACTTCACTCCCGTCATTCTGAATTGTTTCATAAAGAACTTTCAAACGGTTCGCATAAACATGAGCCATGTCCTTGCTATCATCTTTCAACGAGTAAATTTCGCCGGAAAGAAGAATCAGATAGTCCATGTAGGCGGCGGGACTGCGAAGCTTGCCAATCCAGTGCGCGATGTCTTCGTTTGTGTGACCGGGTTCTCGCAAAAACTTCAAAGCAATGTTAGACAAGATGCGACGATAGCCCGCCTTTAAATGGTAGTAGCGCGGAAATCTTGCTTCAACATAACTAAGAATAACTTCGACATTTTCACTGGCGTCTTTAACTTTATCCATATTCTTTAAAGCGCCAATTTCAACTTCGACCTGATCCATATAACGAATCGTGACATCGACATTCATCCACTTGTGATAGTAAAGAATGCGATCGGTTTTCGCTTCAGAGATATTCAACCAACGAATACCACTATCCACCATGTGAGTGCCAAGCTCCTCCACGGCTCCTGGATAAATTTCGTCCAGATTAAAGAGAATGGCGAGTTCCTTCAAATCATCTAGCAAGTAGAAATAAGAATCAAAAACTTCGGGATAACCCATCTCTTGGATATTGTTATCCATGTCCAAAATCACCTCACGAAGTTCCGTTCGCCCCTGCGAAGCTTTGGTCATCAATTCTTCCGCAGGTGGAAGCCCAAGGCTTGCCCAGGAAAGACTGGGTAAAAGGAATAGAGACAAAAGAGAAATCTTCAGAAACGTCATTGCACTACCTCCGTGTAGATCGGTTCTGGACGAATTGTCCTTGTGTTTGCGTCTAAGAATTTATTGATTTCAATAAATGTGTATCCCAATTTTTTGATTTCCTGAACGAGGTAGCGGATTTCACGAGGATCACCCGGTTGATGACCTCGACCATCATTGCCTGGAATATCTAATAAATAAGTATGGAAGAAGAAGGATGCCCACACATCACGAAGAACGCGATTGCGTTTTGCATCTTCGATGATTTGTTTTGCCGATCTTGTTCTTAGAACTTGTTCAGTTAAATAGTTTTGTGGATTTCCCAAGCACTCTGGGATTAAGCGCTGTCCGTGCACATCCCCATAGATTTCATAAGGGAAGAACTGCCCACTCCACTTATCAGCCAAATACTGAACTTGAAGATCTTTAAAGTACTCTTCACGCAAAGCCTTACCATCCGGAGAGTTTGTTCCATAAAACAAACGCGCATCATCGCCCGTCAGTGGATCCGGCCTTAACAAAGAGTCCCTAAGACCCGTGGCTTTATGGTTGTAGTAAATAACCCGCCCAACGTTCCACGGAAAAATTTTGCCAAAAATAATATAATCCAGAGGGCTTGCCTGATAATGCGGAGTCAACCACATGCGCGTACTCACTCCTGCCTTGCGCATTGAATACCAACCGTCTTCAAAACGATTGAGAACATAATCAACGCTGTCTTCAGCAATCGGAGCATTTTTCACTGCATCCCAAAACTCAAAATCTTCCCCCGATGCGCCATTAAAAGGATTCACATGTTTTTGATACTGATGAGTAATCCCGTGCATGATGAAGTTTGCATTCGCCGCTTTCATCTCGTCGATGAAAGTCATGAATGATTTCTTGCGCTCCATCGGCACAAACTCTTCATTGTCAGCGCGCCCGTAGCGATAGTGAGGATCGTAAAAGATCGGTATCAAAGAAATATTGATAGGAACTTTTTCCTCTTTAAGAACATTGATCAAGCCATACAGAAATCCCAAATTTGACACCGGATGAATGTCTTCAACCCGTACGAAAGCGTATTTCCCGTTATGGCGTGGTTGAGCACCTAAAATATCAAACAGCACATCAGCAAAAACCAAATAGCGGTCTGCCTCGTGAATATAGGCCAGTGGAACATCGGCAACAAAGAAACGGTTCTTAGCTCGCACGATATAAGGAATAACTTCCTTTGTTCCCGAATGGCGGGCTTCTGCCACCATTTCAAATTTGTTTAAATCGGCAGGAAGAAGTTCGGTTTGCTCGTAAGGCGCAATAAATTGTTTTGGGTCTTTGCGACTCCACTCTGCAAACTTGGAAAAAGTTTCCCCTTTATAAAGAATGTCTTTAAAGAATGTAGGGTGTTTGTTTTGATCCAGGAGATGCGTATCTAAAGTCGTCAAACGCACATAACGCAGCCCCATGGTTTTTTCTAACTGATCACCCAGTTGCCAAATATTATACCCGACCCACGCAACATTTTTTTCTGTTTTCGCATAGTCGTCCAAGAAAGCTTTTGGTAACTTATTGTCAAAGTACGAGCCAATATAAATACTGGCAGCACACTTATCCAGGTCACCTGCTTTGTAGGTTTCAATGGGGCTGACAATTTGTTGGTATTCAGGAAAATGACCCAACAGGTTTTGCAACATCACCGAATAACTTTTGCCCATCCAATAATCCGGCTTATCGGTTTGGTCATAGTACACGTTGACGCATGAAACTTCCTGCTGACTCGTAAATCCTAGTATCGTGGCCAATGACAGAGTGGCCATTGTGCCTATTGCAATGGAAACATCCTTGATTCTCATTGTATTTGTACCTCCACTTCCTTACCAAAATTGGCAGGAAGACGATGATCTGTTTTTACCCAGGCAGGTCTCTGCCCGGTCTTGACACTATGACGATAAGTGCGGTGAGCTTTCACGGTAGCCGCCACATTAATGACATTGGCAACAAGCCAACGCACGGGCACCATCCAAGCGTGCTTCATTCCGTTCACTAACTTCACCGCTTTCATTCTTTGCACGATACGCAGACACATGTTGATAGTATTGAGAGCTACTAATACGTCGAAGAACGGATTATCCAACATTTCGGGAAGCCTTCCCGCGGCAGTTCGATAACCGATCAAACCAAGAAGAACAATGATGGCAAGGATGATCAAAAGACTATTGATAGGCCCCTTGCGATCACGAACTAAGAAATATCTGTCGACCCAATCCCCTTGCCATTGAATATTTTTAAGTCCCTGATAAGCAATTCCCAAAGTCCAACGGGATTTTTGTCGAATGCTCGCAAAAAAGTTTGAAGGAAAATACTCACGAGTGGCTATAAATTCACTTTTCCCGTTAGGTAAAACGATTTGCGCGCATAAAAACTGACTGCGAAATCCCATCACTTTGGTCATGATTCCCAAGTGATAGTCTTCTGTCAGAGTATCTTCTTTTAAGAACTGTCCGCCTTGACGAAGCATGGAGGTGAGTATCAACTGACGCGACAACAAGGTGCCCACGCCTGCCGACGGAACCGCAGCCCCCAGGGCTTCTCGCACCAAAAGATCCTTGGTGTGGGACTCGCTAAATTCATCAATATAAACTCCTGCCACCAAAGAACGCTTTTGCACATCAAAGGAGAACACAGGGATCTGGATAAAATCAGATTCACCGCTAAAGTGATTTAGGAGTGTTAAAGAATAGGGATGTAGAACATCCTCCGAGTCTTGCATCAGGAAAAGATCATAATGGAACCCAGATCGCTCTTCAGATTCTAAAATCTTTCGCGCAATTTCATTAAGCATCTGCCCCTTAGATGTAGGACCCGGCAAGGAGTTTACGACGACAACCACTCGACCGGGATTGAGCTTTTCAAGTCTACTAGCTTCCGCCCAAGTGGCTGTGTCGTTAGGGTAAACTCCCAAAAAAAATGTATACTTATTATAATTCAATCCGCGAATATTTCCGCGAATCATAGGCGCAATAACTTCCGCTTCTTTCCAGTTCGCTATCATAATTGCGATATTTTTCTGCGGAGTTTCCTCCATCTCATAGACATCTTTTAAAGTGAAGCGACGAGGTCTCAATCCTTTGACAAATGCAACTGCATCAATAAAAAGATCATCCAAAGTAAAGAGGAAGGTCGCGAGAACAACGAAGTAAGTTAGATTGACGAAGAGATTTTCAAGACCAAAGATCACGTGTTCCATTAAAAGTTCCCTCCCACAACAAAGAGACCTTCCACCGACGAAGAAGATTCATGTTGTTTAAAGTTCCGATAAACAAGGGCTGCGACTGTCCACGAATTGTTTTGCCACATGGTGCGGACTCCGGCCCGCCCTTGAGTCGTTGAGGGTCCCAGATCAGGGCTGCGACTTTCACGTGCAAAGAACTCTGCATAAGGATCAATATATAAATGAGATGCCGCTTTGAACCGGTAACCCTGTTTTATCCAGAGAATTGAAACCGGTGTCTCAGAGACACGTGGGAGATAAGCACTTTCACTATAAGCCTCCGTAAAAACAGAGGAGAATCCCAAAGACTGCCAAGTCCAAAAATCTCCAGCGCTAAAAACGGTTTTGGGATCCCACTCAGACTTATTCTCTTTTTCCCCGACAACAGTGCGAACACCACCTTGAGCTTGCAAAGTGACTTTTTCAAAAAATCGAACCAGAATTCCGAGTGCGGGAGTCGCCGTGTTATCAAAGTACTTTGCTTCAGCACCTGAGGATTGATACTGCAACGAGACACCAAGATATGGCTCAATCCGCCAATTGTTTCCACTCCACAAAGGTAAATAAGAGCGCACTCGGCTTTCCGTGACGAGATCGTACTTCTGATAGAACGTGCTCTCAGAATACAGTTCTTGATAAAATTTCTTTTCACGAAGTACAGAGGAGTTTGTAGTCGAATACCCCAAGGAGGGTAATAAAACTAAACAGCCCGTAACGTACAACCGAAGACCCCACGACATTTTCATAAACTTCACCCACGAAAAGTTTGATAAACGCTAAAAGAGTATTTGGTTTAAGAGTAATTAAAGTGGTGTAAGAATATTAAGGTTGCCAACGAATAATCGAGCTACTAATTTGGAGTTTATGAAAAACATCCTTGTCGTATTTGGAACCCGACCCGAAGCTATCAAACTTGCACCCTTTGTGCTTCAAGCAAAAAAGGATTCGCGCTTTAAAACCTATGTTTGTTCAACCGGACAACATCGCGAAATGCTTAAGCCTCTTTTAAACTTTTTTGAAATCACTCCTGACTATGATTTAGATTTAATGAAACCTGGGCAGACACTTGTGGATATTTCTATGGGCGTCATGAAGGGAATGCATGAGATTCTAAACAAGCAGCGAATTGATGCCGTTATTGTTCAGGGAGATACCACAAGTTGTTTCATCGGCAGCCTTGTTGCCTTTTACCATAAAGTCCCCGTTGTACACGTGGAGGCCGGCCTCCGTTCGGGTGATATTTACTCACCGTATCCAGAAGAGTTTAATCGTAAAGCGACGGGCCTTGTGGCCGCTCTTCATCTGGCCCCCACAGAACCTGCTCGGGAAAATCTTCTTAGAGAGCATTATAATGATGAAGATATTTTCGTTACGGGCAACACCGGCATCGATGCTCTTTTCGCTGTGAAGAAAAAACTTTCTGAGAACTCACAAATGCAAAAAGAGTTCGACGAGAAATATTCTTTCTTAGATAAAAAGAAAAAATTAGTCCTTGTTACTGTTCATCGCCGTGAATCTTTCGGTGAGCCTATGGAAGAAGTGATGAAGGGACTTGTCGCTCTTTCTAAGCGTGACGATGTGGAGCTTTTAATTCCTCTTCATATGAATCCGCAAGTGCGTGCTTCAGCCGAAAAGATTTTCGGAAACGAGGCTACTTGGATTGATAAAGGACGTCCTGTGAAAACCGGCCAAAGTAAAATTTGGCTGTGTGAGCCCGCAGACTACGTGCCTTTCGTTTACCTGATGGACCGCGCTCATTTAATCATCACGGACTCAGGCGGTGTTCAAGAAGAAGCTCCTTCTTTAGGAAAACCTATTCTGGTAGCTCGTGAAAAAACGGAAAGACCGGAAGCTATTGCTGCGGGGACATCGAAATTAATTCCTCTAGAAGAGAAAGCGTTCTTAAAGACGGCTGAGGAAATTCTCGATACCCCAGAGATCTATGCAAAAATGTCCCAGGCGAAGAATCCATTCGGTGATGGAAAAGCCTGCGAACGCATATTGAATATTATGTCTGAAAAAATCTAACTCTGCGCATCGAAGCGCCGAGTCTTGACCCATCTCCCTATTGGCTCCCAATATAGGCCTGCCAAGAGGGAGTTTTTTATGGAAGCGGTTCAAGGAGAAAAAGTTCTAATACTTGCCAACGTCAGCGACGAACGTCGCAGCGAAGGTTTTGTTTATATAAAACATTTCTCTCCGCCAGAAAGAATAACTCAGGCTTTAAAGAAGCTAGGCCTTTTCTGGGGGATAGCCCTGGTCTCGGTTCTTATTCCCGTTTTTCACTTCGTGACGGTTCCTCTTTTTTTCCTTCTGGGACTCTTTTTTGCGCAGCGAAGTTATAAAAGTGAAGGCCGTGTATTGGGTGGAGAAACTCGCTGCCCCCATTGCCAGACTGAAGTTCACGTGAAACCCGCAGAGCTGCAATGGCCTATTTCAGAGATCTGTCAAAGTTGCGCTCGCGTAGTTCGCATGGATAGAAAATAGATCGGACCACTAAAGATAATACGACTTGTGTAGATTCACAAAAGCCTCCTATCATTTAGGGATGAAAGTCTCTCAAATATTTTTTGCGACTCTGTTTTTCTCACTTCCCACTTATGCCTTTGAGTTAGCAGCAGGACTCACTCCTCCTAGCCAGCAAAAAGTGATGCTGAGTTACTCCGGGCTTTTTTACGATAAATCAGATTTTCCCCAAGAACGAGCTTCAACTTCCTATCAAACGATGAACTTTGTCGCTCCTGTTTATAAAACAGAGACTGAGGCTGTTTCCCTGTCTCTCAGTGGAACCCAACTTGCCGTGAAACCTGGACAAGGTAACTTGTCAGAGCTTTACGATTTACAAGTGGGTTTAGGTTACACGAAGGCTTTGGATGACAAACGCCTTTGGTCCGTTTCTGCTCGTTATGGCTCTGCGAGTGATAAGCCCTTTGAAGATTCCACAGTCACAACCCTAGGGGTCACGGCTTTTTACTCTTATCCGAGTGACGAGACCAGTCGCTGGCTCTTGCTCCTAGACTATTCCAACAATCGCCCGATTTTAAATGAGATCCCACTTCCTGGTTTTGCTTACTTCTACGCACCTTCAAAAACTTTCCGTGGAGTTTTCGGCGTGCCCTTTGTCTCATTAAACTGGGACTACGCAGAGAAATGGGGCATGGAAGTATTCACTCTCGTTCCGTGGATCTTTAAAGCTTCCGTAAATTACAAACTCAACGAGTATGCTCGAATTTATACTGGAGTCGACTTCTCCCAAGTCACCTATTACTTATACGGCCGTCAAAACAGAAACGATCGTTTGTTTTATGACGAAAAGAAAGTCTTCTTGGGAGTTAAATCTCCTCTCTCCAAATCCGTTTTTGCAGAGCTTGAAATGGGGCATGCCTTTGATCGCGCCTTCTTCGTTGATGAGAATTACACAACCAACCCGGACAACCCTGTCGAGATCGGTAACGCTTTTTACGGTAAAGTCTCTTTACGGTTTCTACTTTAGAGTGTTCCTCAAAAAAAATCCGGCGAATCAGCTTTTGGTAGAGTCTTAATAAAGTAATTTGGCAGCTTTAATAAAAACTCCTAGGATAGTGAGAAGGAGTTGCGAATGCAGGTCAAAACCACAGGAACACGCTTTGAATTTTTCTTAGAAGGCCCGATCAGCGAAAAAACGGGTATCTACGACTACAACATCAAAAATGCGACAGAAGTTGTCGTCGACATGGAGAAGGTCACATTCATTAACTCTATCGGAGTTAAAAACTGGATTCTTTGGACCAACAAAGTTCCTACCGGTTGCAAAATCGAATTAACGAAATGCCCTTTTGTCATCATCAATCAAATCACGATGGTTCATGGTTTCTTGCCGAAGAGCGCTCGCGTGCAATCCTTCTTTGCTCCTTACATCTGCGACTGCGGTGCTGAAGCAAATATGCTCTTCCGACGCGGAACGGAATTCGAATACGCACAAAATGGCGAAAAAGAAAAATTCGCAGCTCCGGAAGTGCCTTGCAAAAAATGCTCAAGCAAAATGGAGCCGGATTTCATCGACAAAAAGATTGTTGGATTTTTGAATCCGGCCTAAGCGGTATACACGGCGAGAGCTTTATCACCACTTTTCCGTAAAAAACCTTGGCTTACCGCCTGTGCAAGATCCCGACTTGCTGTGGCCGAGGACAAGCCTTTGTGAAGTTCCATGTAGTCCTTGCGCGAAAAGGCCCCTTTGCCAAAGTGGCGTAGCGCATACTGGATACGTTCGTCGCTCGTTGCTTTCATTGGGCGAAAATCTTTCTGAAAATCGGTGAGACTATGAAGGATATTCTCAAGGGAGAATTCGATAAAAAGAGTGGAGTCCCCTTTGGCATCACACTGTTCAAGCACTCGATAATACTCTTTCTGCCGCTTATGAATTAAACTTTCTGCCGAAAGATACTCAAAAATCGGAGAATGTTTCATCAGCAACAATTGCTGCCATAGCCGCCCCATACGACCATTGCCATCTTCGAACGGATGAATAAATTCGAGTTCATAGTGAAAAATACAAGCTTTCAAAAGCCACGGAGTTTCTTTATCTTTCTTTATAAAATCAAAAAGATTTTTCATCAAAGAAGGAACCAGCTTTGCAGAAGGTGCCATATGGGCCACCTTCGCTCCATTAAAGACTCCTACTTGCCTGGAACGATATTTTCCCGGCTTGTCCACGAGTCCATTCATAAGAACTTTATGAGCCTTTAATAGATCTTTTTCATTCGTGGGACTATAGAATCCAAGATCATCATAAAGAACCAAAGCGTTCTTTACTTCAAGGATCTGGGTTTTCGAGCCAAGTACTCGTTTGTTTTCCAAAATGGCCGTAATCTGTTCTTCTGAAAGACTGTTACCTTCAATTGCCAAGCTATGGTGAATAGTTCGTATTTTATTTTCTTTTCGAAGTTTTACGGAGGGCTTGGTTAACGAATAGCCCTTCAATTCTCCAACTATTTCCTGAATGGAAGAGGTCAAATTTAAGATATTCGGAGTGATTTGAAATGGAGGTTTTTCCATTATCTGATAGTATCATTTGATACTATCAAAAACAAGAACCTCAAAGCCGAGTCATTACAGAGACTTACCTTACGCACCTGCGCCACCAAAAGTAAGTCCGTACCTTTTAGCCGAAACGACCTGTGATATAGTTCTCGGTGCGAGGATCTTTGGGGTTTGTAAAGATCTGGTCGCTCGCACCAAACTCAATCAAATCTCCCAAGTACATAAACGCTGTGAAATCAGAAACACGGGCGGCCTGATGCAGACTGTGAGTCACAATGGCAATTGTGACGTCCTTACGAAGCTCCTGAATCAATTCCTCGATGTGACGAGTGGAAATAGGATCCAGAGCTGATGTTGGCTCATCAAGAAGCAAGATCTCTGGCTCAGTTGCAAGAGCACGAGCAATGCAAAGACGCTGCTGCTGCCCGCCCGACAAAGCTGTCGCTGACGAAGCCAAACGATCCTTTACTTCATTCCACAAACCGGCTTGCTGAAGAGAGCGCTCGACTCTTTCTTCAATGAAGCTTTTCTTTTTAACGCCACGAACTTTAAGACCGTAAGCAACGTTGTCGTAAATACTTTTAGGAAACGGATTTGGTTTTTGGAAAACCATTCCGATGCGCATGCGCACTTCCATGGGATCGATCTCTCTACCCAAAATATTACGACGATCCGGGTGAAGAAGGATTTCACCTTGGTAGTTCGCATTCGGATAAAGGTCATGCATACGGTTAAAACAACGAAGCAGCGTGGTTTTTCCGCAACCTGACGGCCCGATCAAAGCTGTCACGCGATTTTCATAAACAGGCAAAGTCACGCCGTTAAGGACTTTTTTATCCCCGTAAGAGAAAAGCAAATTTTTAACTTCGGCACGGAGCTGTAGTTCCATAGTCATTACCATTTCATCTTTTTACGGAAGCGAAGACGCAAGTAAATCGCGCCTCCGTTCATAATCAGAGTCATCACTAAAAGAATGACCCCGGTTGCCGCCGCATTTACGTGAAACTCAGGCTGAGGACGCGACAACCAGTTAAACATCTGAATCGGCATCACGGTAAACGGATCCATGAGCCATTTAAAATTAACAAACGGAAAATGCCCCTCTACCGGAGGCGTTGGAAGAAATGCGATAAATGTTAATGCACCGATCGTGATCAGTGGAGCTGTCTCCCCGATCGCGCGAGACAAGGAGATAATGACACCCGTTAAGATACCACCGGAAGAGTATGGCAAAATATGATAGCGGATGGTTTGCCATTTACTTGCACCCATGGCGTAACTCGCCTCACGAATGGTGTTAGGGATAGAGCGAATGGCTTCACGAGTTGTAACAATGATGATCGGCAACACCAGAAGTCCCAGTGTCAATCCTGCCGTTAAAATACTTTGTCCCAATTTCAATTTGTAAACAAAAAGACCCAAAGCCATCAATCCATAGGTGATGGAGGGAATACCTGCCAAATTGATGATATTCAGTTCAATGAGTTGAGAAACCCAATTTTTCTTAGAGTACTCTTCCAAATAAACACCGGCAGCCACTCCCAAAGGAATGGCACAAAATGCCGTGGTCAACATGATACAGAAAGATCCCACCCAGGCCGACAAGATCCCCGCCTTTTCAGCAAAGCGCGACGGAAAGTTCGTGAAAAATTCAAAATTGATACGAGGAACACCAGTGAGAGCAAGATCTACGATCAACGTCAGCAATGTCACCAAAGCAAAAAGCAACGACATCAAACCTAAAATCGCAAAGACAAAGTCCCACATCTGACGACGTTTGATATTTGCTAAAATATCTTCTTTCGTATCGAGCACTCTTTCTTTTGAAATCTGCTGAGATTGTGACAATTCCATCACTCTTTCTCCTGAAATTTCTTACGAAGCCAAAGGCCCACGATATTAAAACACAAAGTAAGAAGAAGAAGACTTAAACCCGCTACATAAATGGACTGATAGCCAATGGAGCCATGGGGCAAATCACCTAAACTGACTTGCACGATAAAGGCCGTGATCGTCGCCGCAGGCTCTGTCGGATTTAAAGTCAAATTCGGTTGCATACCAGCGGCAATCGCCACAACCATGGTTTCACCTAAAGCGCGTGAAATACCCAGAATATAAGCTGAAGAAATTCCCGAGAAGGCCGCTGGGATCACAACTCGAAAAGCCGTCTGCATGCGAGACGCACCGACCGCGAAAGAGGCTTCGCGCAAATGCCCCGGAACCGAGCGCATCGCATCTTCACTGAGACTGCTCACATAAGGAACAATCATCACACCGATCACAATACCGGCACTGAGAACGTTAAATCCTCCCAAAGAAGGAATTAGTTTTTGCAAAAGCGGTGTCACAAATAACAAAGCAAAATAGCCGTAAACAACCGTTGGAACCGCCGCCAAAAGTTCAAGAAGAGGTTTTAAAACTTCACGCAAGGAAGGACGGATGTATTCACTTAAAAAAGCTGCCGCCACGGTTCCCAGTGGAATAGCCACAGTCAAAGCGATAATCGTTGATAAGAATGTCCCGCATAGAAGAGGCAAAATACCGTAATGGGCATTTTCAAAAAGAGGCGTCCATTGCGTATCCGTTAAGAATTGTTTGAGTGTCACATGTTCAAAGAACGGAAGACTTTCAACCACCAAAATGCCAACAATTCCGGCAGTCACAAGGACAGACGATGCTGCCGCCAAGAAAAGCACGGTTTCAATCGCGCGTTCTCTTAAACGACGCATCCGCCGAACTGGATGGTCGGCGGATGTAAACTCAGATAGTTTTTTGAGTTGGCTTTTACTCACAGGATTAAACTACAACGAACCTTCACGTTTCATCAAGTCATCAATTTTAAGACCTACTTCAGAGTGACCTCCGAAAACAGTTCCCAACTTGCCTTTTTTAACGTGTTCTTTGCCTGTTTCGTAAGCTTTTGCTGGAAGAGCTACGTATTTTACTTGAGGAACGATTTTCGCTGAATTGCTCAAGTAGAAGTTTACGAAGTCTTTCACTTCCGTTTTCTTCATAGAAGCTTCACTAACGTAGATGAAGATCGGACGAGACAATGGGAAGTATGTTCCCTTTTCAACAGTTTCACGAGAAGGAAGAACTGCTGTATTTTTCGCAGGAGCTTTGTCGCCACCAACAATAGCTACCACTTTAAGTTTGCCTTTGTTTTCTTCGTAGTAAGCCAATGGAACGTAACCCAATGCATACTGATCGTTAGAAACACCCGTTACCAGAGTGTTGTCATCTTCACTTGCCGTGTAATCGCCACGAGAAGATTTTGATTTACCTACAATAGCTTCAGTGAAGTAATCAAATGTTCCAGAGTCAGAACCCGCGCCGTAAAGTTTCAAGTTCTCTTTAGGCCAAGCCGGGTTGACGTCGCTCCATTTGGTGATTTTACCTTGAGCACCTGGTTCCCACATTTTTTTAAGTTCAGCAACAGAGATTGATTTCAACCATGTGTTTTTAGGATTCACAACAACCGCAGTTGCATCATAAGCCACTGGGATTTCTAGGAATTTCACACCGGCTGCGCGGCACGCTTCCATTTCAGAAGTTTGAATAGGACGAGAAGCATCTTGGATGTCCGTTTCGCCACGGCAGAACTTTTTAAATCCGCCACCCGTTCCCGAGATACCTACAGTCACGCGAACTTTTCCTTTTTGCGCCGTTTGGAACTCTTCAGCCATCGCTTCCGTAATAGGAAACACTGTGCTTGAACCGTCAATTTTGATAACCGGAACTTGAGCGTGAGCCGCAGAAGCACCCATAACGAAAGACAAAGACAGAATAATATTCTTAAACATAGACTCTCCTGTATGCCTAAAAGATCTAGCACCAATATACGGGCCTTGTATTGTTAGGGTTTTATTATGATTTAGCCGTTTCGCGTCAGCCAAGATTTGTGTAAACTAAACAGAATTATGGATAAAAAACAACTCCAAGACCAATCCGTGATCCTCGAGAAGATCAATAATGCCATTTCCGATAGCATTTATATCTTCGACCTGACCGAACAAAACCTTGTCTGGCTCAATAAACGAGGTCAGGAGCTCTATGGCTACACTCTGGAAGAGATCCGCCAAATGGGCCCAGAGTACTACGCGCGAACAATGCATCCCGACGATCTTGCCACACTTCAAGAGGCCGTTGCCAGATCCAGAAATCTGAAAGATGGCGAGGTCATTTCGGTCGAGTATCGCTTTAAAGACACACAGGGAAATTATCATTGGCATAATGACCGCGTGACGGTTTTTTCCCGCAATGCCCAGGGTGAGGTGACCGCTGTACTTGGAGTTGCCACCGACGTCAATGACCGCAAGCAAATCGAAGAAACTCAAAGGAAAACCATCGAGAAATTGAATCTTTCTTTATCCGCTGCCAAGATGGGTACGTGGGAATGGGACATTGAAAAAAATCAATTGCTTTGGGATCGTCGCATGTATGAAATCCACGGCATCCCAGAAAATCTTTCTCCTCTTGACGAGATCTGGAAACGATCCGCGCGGGAAGATATGGAAATCGTAAACCTCAAGGTTCAAGAAGCTGCCGAAAAACAGCAGGACTTCTATGTCACCTACCGAGTGACTTACGACAATCAGGAAGTGCATCACATCCGCTGCTATGGAAAATTTATGTTTCAAGCAGCCACACCTCGCATGTACGGTGTGGCCTGGGATTCGACGGAAGAAATTCTCACAGAGCAACAGATCGCAGAAGCCAAAGCCAAATTGATCTCTTCGACAAAAATGGCCGCTCTTGGTGAAATGTCTGGCGGGATTGCCCATGAGATTAATAATCCACTGACTGTGATTCAAGCTCGCGCCTTTCAACTTTCACAAATGGTAGAGCTTGATAAATTGGACCCTGCGAAAGTAAAACAAGCCGCCGAAAGCATCAGTCGCACGGCAGAGAAAATTGCGCGCATTATTAAATCCCTGCGCTCCTTTGCCCGTGAGGGGACTTACGATCCCTTCGAAGTTGTTTCGCTAAAACAAATCATCGAGGAAACGTTGGAGTTTTGTCTCACGCGCTTTTACAACCATGGAATGGAGATCGAAGTCGGTCCCATTGATACCGAGTTGGAAGTGGAATGTCGTTTGATTCAAATCGAACAAGTCTTACTCAATTTATTGAATAATTCTTTTGATGCCGTTCAACACCTTGAGCACAAGTGGATTCGTATTAGCGTCAAGGAACTTGTCGATGCGGTCGAGATCACGGTGACAGACGCTGGTCCCGGCATTGCCTCTGACGTTGCCGACCAGATCATGCTCCCCTTCTTTACGACGAAGGAAGTTGGAAAAGGCACAGGATTGGGCTTAAGTATTTCCGCGGGAATCATGCGTGCGCATAAAGGAGCTTTGACCTTAAAGAGAGACGCACCGAACACGACTTTTGTGATTCATTTACCAAAGTGGCAGAACGACGAGGCTCTGAATTACTGACAGCGTGAACAGACGCCGAAGAAATCGAGACGATGAGAGACCTGTTTGTAACCCATGGTCTCTACCATTTTGATGTGTTGATCTAAATCGCAGATATGCAAAGGCTCAACTCGTTGGCAAAGGCGGCAAATCACGTGGTGATGGTGATGACCTGACTCTAGCGCCAATTCAAAGCGCGCCACACCGTCGCCAAATTCCAGGCGCGATACCAGGTCTGCCTCTTCAAATTTTTTCAAGATACGATAGATTGTGACCAAGTCCATTCCGTCAGACTTGTTATCAAATTTTTTGAAAATCTCGTCGGCAGAAATCGGCTCCGGATGATTGAGCAAAATCTTTAGCAATTGACTGCGCTGGGATGTTAACTTCATCCCGGCTTTGCGCACTCTCTCGTTTAGAGAATCAATATCGATGTTTTTTCGCTCGTGGCCGCACTTGGTCATGAGTCAATAGATACACCAATCGCCCCTAAAAATCCACTAGGTTTCGCTTCTACGGCGCTCTACCAAGGCATTAAGCCCGTAATAAGTATATGAAAGAGCTGATAAAACCGGAACAAAGAAGATCGCCAGAGGAATATATGAGAGGAGTCCTAATAAAAGCCCCATGCCATATAAACGACCTGACTCTTCCCTCTCGATACCTTTGCGCTCTTCTAAACTCGCGAAATCTTGAAGCACATCATAGAGGAAGATTTTTTTATTAATCCAGGCCGTTAAAAGCAGAGGAACAATAATCTGGCATCCAGGGATCAACCACATCGGCAGAGTGATAAAAAATAAAAAAACGAAAACCACGGTCGCAGCCAGCGTATTCCACAAACTGCCAACGAAAGATCCTCCCCGTTTTTTCTCAAGATGTTTAAAATCCGCATTGGCAATACGAGCTAACACCAAAGGCATGATAAAAAAAGACGTCAAAAGAACGGCTCCTAAGTACGCCATTGGAATAAATATCAAAATTAAAAAAATAACCGCAGTCCAAGCGGAAAACTGTTCAAGTCCCGTGAGAGTTTGCAGCCATTGAAAGACCGTCATGCCTCCAAAAAACGACGTGAGGCCCGCCGTCCAGGCTTCCCAAAAAAACACGAAGAGAAGAAAGAGCCCCGTGACCGAAACAAACGGTGGCAGCAAAATAAATAAAAACATCTTAAGACGCAGAAGAGATTCAAAGGCCTGCTGAAAAGCTTTTAAAATGGCATTCATATTTAGATCTTTTCGCTTTCCGTTAGCTCTGGCAAGTGCTTCAATAGGGACACTATGCCAAGAATCATACACATTTTCCGACATGGCCAAACGGACTGGAATAACAATCGCCGCATGCAAGGACACACTGACATTCCTCTGAATGAAGAGGGACGCAAACAAGCCCTCACCTTGCAGTCTTACTTTCAGGAAAATCCTGTTGATGTTATTTTCTGCAGTGATTTACTTCGCGCTCAAGAAACGGCTCGTATTGCGAACACGCAGCTCGCTCGTCCCGTTGTCTTATCTCCCGAGTTTCGTGAAGTTTCCCTGGGGGTTCTTGAAGGCATGACTCAAGAAGAAGTCCACTCCCAATTTGGTATGGACGCTTGGTTAAAATGGACTTCAATTGATCCGCGAAATATCGACTTTCGTTTTCCGCAAGCAGAAAGTGCCCGCGAGGCCATAGACCGTTTTGCGTCGACTCTAAAAAAGTTTTGCATGGAGCATGACTTTCTCAGTGCCGGTCTTTCCACGCATGGATTTGTGATGAGACGATTCCTGCACACACTTCGTCCCGATTTGACTGAAATACTCCCCACTCCCAACTGCGTCGTTTACAAAGTGCAGTGGGATGAGGAGTCTCAAGATTTTACGTTCTTATTTTAATTCGTAACGAGTTAAATCCAAGAAACCAAACTGAACCGGATCTGTGCGGCGGAAGTGGGCCGTGATTTCGTCATAGTGATTCCAAAACGAATCTTGCGTGCGACGCACACCAAACGTCGTCACTAAAGCCTGATAGTCTTTCTCTGACTTGATATTTTTTACTGCCATTGCAAAAGTCGCCAGGTCCTTTTCTTTCACATCAAAAATCATATTGGGATAAGATCCCCAATATCCTTCTTGAATGGATAAGGAATCTTCTTTCGGAGACATGCGCAGGGATTCACCCAAAATCCACGAAATGTTTTCGTGCTCTTTATTGTGAATGATCGAGAACACGCGGATATCCCCTTTTTTCGTCTGCATTTTTAAATAAGCAAGATCTGGAAAATATCGGGCAAAAGGAGTTTCATCTTCAGCCTTCACAGACGAAATTTTTCTAAGCTGCTTTTCAACTCCGTGAACCTTCCAAAGTTTCTTCATGCTGTCCGGAGTTTCTAAATTTTTCCAATTCACAGTGTCTAAAGAGCCCCTCACTTTTTCCGAAAGACGATAGAATAAGATTTTTTCAACCATTTGCTTCTTCGTCGTCTTGTCTTCCGTAAAACGCACTCCCGTTGGCTCCGCAGATCCAACAGTTGGAAAAACATAGGTCATTTTTGCTTGAGCTAAAAGACCCTGATACCACTTTCTGCGATACTCAAGGCGCTGTTCGGGAGGAAGGAACATCAGGAACAACTCTTCAGCTTCCATACGAATCATATCCATATAAACACGAGTCAAAAGTTGATGACTGACATTTCCGAAGACGTCGAAGTTAACAACCAAGTTGTAAACGAGACGTTCCAAAAGCGGATAATCTAGGACGAACACTGTTTTCGACAAATCTCCGACGGCGCCCTTTAAAACAACGGCATTATCGTCATGACGAAACACTGTTAAAACCGCGTTAGGATTTTCCTTATCACCATCCCAGATGTCGTTCAGAACATAGCCCTCCGGTTTTAGTTTCTTCAGCCACTCCGTGCGCAAGCCGCGATACTTTTCACGGTGATCGACAAGTTGTTTTAAGAATAAAGGCGTTTCCTTAATTTCAACATCACTCCCCCACACCCCTGGCATCATCAAAAGACTTTGCGCCTGATCTTCGTATTCTTTCGAGCGAAGCATATTGTCAGATTCTGGAGTTAAGAAAAAGACGTAGAACTGCTCTTGAATCGAATTCACTGCCATGCTGCCGTTGCAGACCGGGCCTTTGATAAAAGTGCTGACCTGGTATTGAGCATCATCGAGTAAAAACTGATAACGGGCTTTTACGGGAATTTGGTTAAAGGCAATGAACGGATTTTCTGCAACTCCGGGTTCATAACTTGGAAGCGACTTCGCCTCCCACTCCTTTTCCCAAAAAATCTTTTTGTAGCGGGAAAGTTTCGCGGGACTCCACTCATAGGGAATATGGGTTTTCATCACCACAGAGCCCGGAAATTTTCTTAGGCAGTATGAAAAACGTTTTACGCCCGGATCATCATTCGGACGGCGTGTGGCAATTTCTTGAATCCCCTCTGAGCAAGGAGTTTTAGAGCGCACCAAACGGAAGAACTCGTTCTTTTTTTCAGGAAAATAAATATGGGCTAAGAAGAGATGCTCGTACAAATAACGACTGACCAGTCGTTGCGTGAGGCTCTTTTCGTTCAAAAACTTTTCCCAATCTTCGACCTGTTTTTGTATTTCAACAGGATTTTTTGCCAATTCTTTTTGAACTGCTTCGGAAGGACCTGGCGCGCCTTTTTTGATCCAAGTTTCCAAAGTCGCCATCTCTGAAGCACTGAGTGGGGGCAGCCCATAGGGCATTCCAAGTTGCGGAGAATTCTTGGCTATGAGTTCATAATCTTGCATCGTCGCAGCACACACCTGCGTGTCCGCGACTTGTTTTTCAATCGTCTTCACTGGCTGCGCGATTCTTAAATTCAGAAAGCTCAAGAAAAGATTTGTTTCGGGCTGGGTCGATGAATTCACGTCGTAAAAGCCCTTTTTTCTCCAGGCCGCAGCACCGTGGGCATCGATCCAAATTCGTGAGGGTTCTACACTTTTTGTACGAGTGCCATCGTAGATATTGAGTTTGCTTGCACCCCTTTGAAAGGCCTCATAATTCTGCAAATTAAGCTGGCAGGGGGCATTAAAGCAGCTATGGCAAGCAAGACAGCGATTGTCAAAAATCGGTTGTACTTTATGAGAGTAGAAATCCAGAGCAGGTTCTTCTGCATTTGAGACGCTCATCATCAGAACTGAAATAAAACAAAGCATCGTCGCCTTAATAAATTGCATATCCCTGCACTCCCCGTGTATTCTGCAAATATAAAACTCTTTCTTGATTATGGGAAAGACAAAGTAACGTTTAAAAAGATAAAAAAGAGGCCCCGCATGGAAAAAATTCCTTTTCAAACTGTGCAAAATTCGATTGATAAAATCTGCAGCATCACTGAAGAAAGTGATCTCGAAAAAGCCTCTCAACATCTTTTTGAGGTGCAACCGGATCTTGCAGGCTTCTTTATGGAATTCATCGAAGATATGAGCGAAGGCGCTCAGGATCTGGGTTTTATGATGGCGCTGATCTTGAACAGATCTTTTGAAGAGCAATACACGAATCTTCGCAAAATGAACGAAGAAGAAGTGATTGAGCGCTTCGAAAAAAATGAAGCTGAATTTGAGAAGTACTTGCAGATCAACGATGACATCATCGCGGACCTTCAGGAAAAATCAATGAACGAAGGACAACCGGAAATTTTGAACTACATTATCGAAGAGTTGTTCATGTCACCGGAACTTGAGCCGGCACTTGAAGCCAATGAGCAAGTTCACTTGTTCATCATCTGCAAATTCTTTGTGGATTGCTTAAACGACCTTGCTAACGAAACAGCTCCCGAGCTGGTTCGTCACTAAGTCCTACACGATTTTTTTGACAGAGATTGGAGCAGGCCCTTGCAGGGCTTGCTTCAAAGCCAAGAAGGCCGGTTTGTGAAACGGCTGCCCCAAAGTGATCTCAATAAACTGCAACGCCGCCGGCGCTGTTTTCGGATGAGGGTTGTTCGGCGACTCCATCACAATTTCTGAAAAGCTATCGGCCAAAGCCACCACTCTCGCAAACGGATTCATTTTAATATCGCGGATACGACGAGGATATCCCTGCCCTGGAGCATTCTCGTGATGCTCTAAAACAATGGAGATAATGTCGTCCGAGATCGAAGGCATGCTTCTTAGAATATCCACGCCCCGATGAACGTGGGACTCGTAGATAGCGGCTTGATCACGAGACATTGCGTGCCTTGGCATCGTGATGATTTCATCGGGAAGCTCTTTCATTCCCACGTCGTGAAGTAAAGCTCCCAAGGCTAATTTCTCTAAATTTTGCGCCAGCGTCCACTTCATGGATTTAGCGATAATCACAGAAATAGCAGAAACCATCATCGCATGACGGATAAGTTCATCATTCAGATTGGACATCATCGTGATGACGGCCGCGATATCAGGTTTGTTTTCAACCAGAGTTTGAATGGATTTACTGACGATTTTTGAATGTTCTAAGGCTTGATGATCAAAACCTAAATGTTCGATCTCTTTAAAAATGGAATCGGCGGCTTTAGAAAGAAAGACCGTCTTTTTTTCTTCACTGATTTTATCGCTGTCGATGATAATTCCAGCCACGGTCAAAGTTTGCCCAACGCACTTGTGATAGTCGGAGCGACGAACGTAGAGCCACTCTGCTTTTTCCGGGAAATGCATTTGATCAAAGTGGACTTTGGCGCCCTCTTTTAAAATCATCACATAATTTGTTTCGGAAAGTTTAAGGAAGATATCCACCGGCACCTGTGTGCCCGCAATAAATTCGTCCCTGGAAACTGCAACGTAATCGTCCGGAGTGAACTTCGTGTCCATGTCTCACTTATCGGCAGCGCCCAGTAAACCTGGAGGCGTTATCTCAATGTGAGACACTCTTTTTCTACTCTAAGAACCTTGTTTGTAAAAGCTTGCGTTTATCCGTAGAAAGCGAGAATTCATTCGCGAAATAGGCTTCCATACTTCCATAGCGCTGTTCAATTTCCCCGAAGGCCGCCGAAAGAAATTGTTCGCTCGCCGACATCATGTAGTGAAATCTCTTCAGTGCTTCGGGGCTCAAGCGATGCTCAATTTGATTAAGAATTTTCACTCGAAATGGCTTTAAAGTTTCTTCCGTTAAAAGGTAATCCTGAACCACCGTGTGTTTCGGAACTCCTAAAGACAAAAGCAAAAGGGCTGAGCCAACACCTGTGCGATCTTTTCCCACAGCACAGTGTTGCACTAAAGAGCCTTCGTGCAGCCCTTCAACTTTTTGAAAAAGACGCTGATAAGCCGGATTTGCGAAAGGCAGTCTTTGATACAAGGTTTCCATAAAATCAGAAGGCAAAGACTCAAGTCGTTCGGAAGTAAAGAAATCTCCACTGCCCGCTGTCGTTGCATGGCTCTCCGGATTCGCGGGACAGCATTCATAATGCACACCCTGCCATAAAATATCTTTGTCACTGTCCGACTCATGAAGATCGCGATAATCGATGATGTGCTTTACTGAAAGAGATTGAAGATGTTCGCAGTCTTTTGTCGTCAAACCTGACAACGAACCCGAACGAAAGAAATGACCTTTTTTAACTCGACGGCCGTCAGACGTGAGGTATCCACCTAGATCTCGAAAATTAATGCCGCCCTCAAGTTTCATCATGTCTCCTTTGAAGTTAAAAACCCATCATAACACAAAGGGTGCACAAAAAGTTCGTTAGCTTTTCATAAATCTTATTAAAGGATCATAGTCGTGATGCTGGTCGGCGATCTTAAGAGCCTTAATATAAGAATCCCTTTTCTCTCCCATGCGCCCCAAATGTTCTTGGCCCCACGAAAAAGTCGTGCCCTCATATTGCTTCATTAAGAGATCCGCCGCGAGCCTTGAAAAACGCCCATTTCCATTGGGAAAAGGATGAATCCACACAAGACGATGATGAAAGCGGGCTGCGATTTCTTCCAGGGAAAAAGTGTGATGCTCTAACCAATATCTGACATCTCCCAAAAGAATGGCCAGATTGTTTTGAATGACTTCCGGTGAAACACCGATATTGGTTTCTTTTTTGCGGAACTGCCCGGCCCACTCCCAGGTTTCTTCGAACATTTTTTTGTGCAAAAGACAAAGTCCCGAAGCACTGAGAAGATCTTTTTTTAAAGTTCGGCTATTGAAAGCCCACAGAAGGGCTCTGGCAATTCCTGCTGCTTCAAACTCATCCAACTCCCCTTGCGTGGTGAGTCCGGGGATGAGCCCTTGCAAAGTTTCATCGTCGAGAGGTGTGGCCCCTGGAGGACTTTGAATTTTCACTTTTCGCTCTCCATATTCTACGATCCTCTTTTAACAAAAGTTCCTGCACAATATTTTCAATCAACTGCTGCTGTGACTGTCTTGAAGTATCTTGCAACTCCAACTGCATCGTGTATTCCGTACTGCGCACGATTTCTCGGGCGGCTTTACGAGCCTGCTCCTCAAGAGATTTTTGCAAACCCTCCCCTTTCGGAACAAAGAAATACACAAAATCACAATTCAAAGCCTCGGCTGTCTCCTGCAAGGTTTGCAAAGTCAGCTTTCCCGACACTTCATCTTTTTCAATACGCTCCACGCGTTGCTTGATGACGCCGAGTCGTTCACCCAGATCTTGCATCGTCATCCCGAGAGCCTGGCGGATCTCTTTAACCCATCCGTTCTTAGGAACTTTCCCCAGAAGAAGAGTCTTGTGCTCGTTAAAATATCTATCGAGCTGATTTCTGCGGAGCTTTGCCGTTTTATTTCCCATAGCCACCTTCATGCTTTATAGGTCTATCTATATATAGACTTATAATATCATATCGTCTATATATAGATAGACCTTTAGATATTTAAAATCTATTTATATATAGACAAATATAAGCACTTTGGGATTTGTTAACTCTAGAAAGAGCCTTCAATTACGATATAAAGGCCCAGGAATCATGTCAAACGAATATGTAAATAATGTGTATGTATAATGATTGGTCTAGGTTTTTGATTTAAAAATCAATATATCGATGGAGTCGTCAAAGCGTCCCGAAAGACGGCCTTTTGCGTCTGCTAAATCGATCCAAAAATAGTGGAAGTTATGCCCTTCATCATCTCCACTGCCCTGCACCTTGTGAGTCCACCGGTCCGCAATGGCTTCAGAACTTGTGAGATGAAAAACATGACGATGCAAAAATGCCTTCGCATAGTCGCCGAAGAATTGATACTCGTCGATTTTAGATTCTATTTTTAAATTCTGCAGACCACTTTCTTCGAAAGTTTCTCTAAGAACTGTCTGCGCCGGGTCTTCTCCGGGATCTACAGTGCCAGCGGGAACTTGCGTTCCTGCATCAGCATATTTTTCATCATGATCAAAAACCAAGAGTTGGGTCTTTCCGTCCTTCACGCGAGTGATATAAGCCACAGCCTTGTCTTTGGCTTTGATATTCCCCTTGAGAGCCATTTCAATCTCAACCCAGTACCGTCGGACAAACTCATTTTTTTCTGTATCGAAAATTCGATTCTCTAAAGAGCCGCCAAACTTTTCGATGATCTTCCAGGAAGGTACATTGTTGTCCGAACATGTTACCAAAATTTTTGAAAGCCCCAGAGTTTTACAATACTGAAGACCTTGTTTAAAAATTTCAGTCGCATAACCTTTTTGCCGATGACGAGGACTGACAGAGTAGCCAACATGCCCTCCCCGCTCTTTAAGAAAATCATTCAACTCATGACGGATGCTAAGACGCCCCACGATTTCTCCATCAACAAATCCATAGAGCATTGTCGAGGGAACTCTGTTCGCAGGAATTTTATTTCTGTCTTTGGCATTTTTTAGAATGAGTAAGTGCTCAGCATGGGACATTCCCGGTTTCCACTCAAAGGTGTACCAGCTAAGATCCTGCCCTTGCCAATCTTCCATACCACGAAGAAAAGCTTGTTCATCCTTGTCGGTCAGCTCTCGCAAAATGAGCGAGGTCACTTTGGTTTTCCCGACTCAATCATTTCACTGGGCTCAGCATCTTCAAAATCGCCTTGGTATTCACTCATGTATTGATAAGTGATCACTCCACCCGGCTTCATGGCGAGAACTCCGCCCAATTGCAGGCGATCCCCTTGCTCTTCGCTCCAAGGCTTCGGTGAAAAGCCCTGTGCTTTGAGTTTACCAAGACTGAATAAACTGCGCGGACCAAAAGCCGCCATCACGCCTCTTTTAAATCCTGCCGCATGAAACGCTTCTAAGTGGGGATCCGTAAATATCCACGCATCTTGCAGTCCCAGATCTTCTTTGAAAGCCTTCAACATCGAAGGAGCACCGTTACCGATGAAGTACAACTGTGCTCCCGCTTTTTCAAACTTTTCTCTTTGCGACCACACATCCAAAGCATGGGCTCGACAAGCCATGCAGGCAAAGTGTCTTAAGAAAATAAATATCGCCGGTCCTTTTTCCCAAAAAGATCCGAGTTTAAATTTATTGTGATCTTCACCAATAACGGTGGCCTGGGAAAGACGGCGGACGTCGGCGACAATTGATTTTTCAGTGCTCATTTATCAGAACCTCAGAGGCATATCTTTTCAAGTTGCTCGGCAGGATACAACTCGTATTTTTTAAGCCCCACGTCGCTGAGACTTAAATTTCTCGCCTTCATCACTTGATATGTGAGTTCCGAACCCCGTTTTGCCGCGACTCCTGGATCTTGGGAGTAGACATCATCACGTTGCGCTTCAGAAAGAGGAACAAAGACAACGCCTTTGTTTTTATACTCCGTCAGCAATTTATCAATCATCTCAGCATCAAAAGCACCGATGTGAAGCAACAAGATGTGAGGAATACTGCGCTTAAAGAGGGATTGAGAAAGTGCCTCTGCCCGATCCAACATATCCGTGGCATTTTGAATGTACGTGTCTTTCAACCACTGAATGGATTTTGTATCTTTCTTCGCAGAACATCGAGCGTAAGGCCCATTCCAACTCCAGTCTTCAAAATCAATAGTGACTTGAGCAATTTTATAGCCCTGCTCCTTGAGATAACTGCGGATGGCGTTGCGTGTTTCCAGGGACTCCCCTTCACGCAAGTAAGGATACCGGAAGTACTTCCAATCAAGTCCCCCATTGAGTTTCTTCAACATTGGTTCGTTAAGTTCGATGGCCTTTTTATAATCTTCAATAGAAACTTTATTGATATCTTCATGAAGATACGTGTGATTGGCAAAGGGATACCCCGCCTTCTTCCAGATATTCAGAACTTCGAGAGATTCGTTTTTCTTTTCCACTTTTCCGGCGTTGATAAAGCCATAGACTTCCGGCACTTTGTGTTTACGAAGAACCTCAGTCATTTTCTTTGCGACCATTTCTCGCGTCACTCCCGGAGGCAGATCCTGATGCGTGGGAAGATCGTCCACAGTGATGGCTACTTTGATAGAGCTATATGAGGGACTCGCAAAAAAACACAACAAGACAAACAACAAAGATATTTTCATAGTGAAAGCATAGTCAGAAGGCTTTGGGGTTACCACCTTCGACACAGTGCCACTTGCACAAAGAAAATCTCAATTAATAAAATTGAGATGCAATCAGTCTGCGCGTGGCTCAGCTTGGTAGAGCACTTGCTTGGGGTGCAAGAGGTCGCTGGTTCAAATCCAGTCGCGCAGACCACTCTCCAAAATGGGGGCATTTTATGAGCACCCAAATAGCAAAACGTTTTTCATCCGGCATTGTTCCTATATACAAAAGCGATCACGAAATTTTATTTTTACTTCTGCGCTCATACAACTATTGGGATTTTCCTAAAGGTGAAGTTGAAAAAAACGAAGATCCCTTCATCGCTGCTCGTCGCGAACTTCAAGAAGAGACTGGAATTGATAAAGTGCAATTTCACTTTGGAGAAATCTATAAAGAGACACCACCTTACAGCCAAGGAAAGATTGCCAGGTATTACATCGGAGAAGTGAAAACTAAAAACGTAACCTTGGGAGTCAACGAGGAGCTAGGTCGACCCGAGCATCAAGAATATCGTTGGGTGAATTATAAAGATGCAAAACTGCTACTCGGCGACCGCGTTGCTGCTATTTTAGAGTGGGCTTATTCTATCGAGAAAAATTCAGCCTCCCGCTAAGGGAGACTGCTTTATTTGAAAATCTGACGAACTTTACGGATATCTAGAATAAGATCTTCAACTCTCTCGTTGAAGTTTTCTAGTTTATGGAAAACCTGGCTCATGTCTTTTTCTTTGCGAACATGGGCTTTGAGTTCTTTCATAGCGTTTCTTGCACCTTCAATCGAGAAACGATCACGATGCAAAAGCTTACGAATCAAAAGAGCGTTCTCAACATCTTTACGCGTGTACATACGTTGATTGTTGGAAGCTTTTTTCGGGCGAAGGATTTCAAACTCTGTTTCCCAGTAACGAAGAACGTATTGTTTGATCCCCAAGATCTCAGCAACATCACCGATCTTAAAAGCCATTTTATCTGGAATCGCGTTGATCTCTTCTAGAAGTTTTTCATCACAAAGCATCGCCGGAATAGAAATCGGCGCGGATGCAGTGATGGGACCGGAAGTCTGTTCAGCTTCTTCGATAAATTCCAACTGTTGATCCCCGAGAGAAAGTTCGGAAACTTCCATCTCAAGGCTTTCAGGACTATTCGTTGTCATCATAGTCGTCGTCATCATCATCGTCCTCATCTTTTAAGTGAGCATACTCTTCACCGTTCAACATCGCCTTCAAAACTTGAGACGGACGGAACGTAAGAACGCGACGTGCGGAAATCTTGATCTGCTCACCTGTTTGCGGATTGCGACCGATTCTTTCATTTTTACCGCGAACGACGAAGTTGCCAAAACCCGAAATCTTAACCTTTTCGCCGTTTTGCAAAACATCTTTCAAGGTATCGAAGCACAATTCAACAAGTTCAGAAGCTTCCTTCTTCGAGAAGCCGATCTTTTGATAAACGTTCTCGACGATATCGGCCTTAGTCACCGTTGATTTACCTAAGTTCTGGCCTGCCATAATTATAACAACTCCATTAATTACTTACCTTGAGCCTAACAACTAACTGAAAACAATCAAGAATTTATCTCACAGAAAGATCAAAATTCTTTTTGAGGCTCTCTAACACCTTCGTAGTGACCTCGTTGATTTGTGTTTCTTGCAGCGTGGCATTCTCATCCTGAAGCCATAAACGGATGGCGACGGATTTCTTACCTGCTTCCATCTTCTCTCCTTCATAAAGATCGAAGACATCCACATTCACTAACAATCCGGCAGCGGCTTTGCGGATATCCTTCAAGACATCGCCGACTTTCAAAGTCTTTGGCATCACGAAAGCAAAATCACGCTCGACCACTGGGAATTTAGAAACACTTTGAATACGGTACGGACGAGGTTGGCCTTTATATAGCTGATCAAGATCTAGCTCTGCCAACGCCGCTGGTACACGGATCTTATTGTCATCCAAAAGAACCGGATGAAGAGTTCCGATGAAACCAACCTTCTTACCTTCAACCAAAAGTTGAGCATATTGCCCTTGGTGCATGAATGCAGGAACTTCTGCTTTATTAGCAGGCGTAACCCACGTGTAAGAGGAGATATTCAAAGATTTTAACAACACTTCAACCGCTGCTTTAAGTTCAAACACGATGGGGTATTCCAAAGCTTTATTCCAAAGATTGGAAGATTGCCCCCAAAGCGCCAAACCTAAACGGCTGCTTTCACCATAAGAGCCATCGTCTTTCACCGCAAAAGTGTTTCCGATTTCAAACAAACGGCCTTGCATATTTCCGTAATGGAAATTCGTGTTCAAGTTTTTGAAAAGACCGTAACTCAAAGAAGATCTCATCACGTCCATTTCTTCATTTAAAGGATTCATAATACGAATCTCTTTTTCAGAAGAAGCCAGGCCTGCGGCTTTCATTGTTTCTAAAGAACCCAAGAAAGCTTTTTCACCTTTAGAACCCACAAACGCAAAGTTGAAGGCTTGCTGGAAGCCTTCCCCGCGCATCAATTCACTTGTCATGCGATTGAGCATAAAGGCTTTGTCGTGGTGAGAAGGCGCTGACGCAAAAACTGGCAAAGCTTCAGGGATGTGCTCATAACCATTCAGGCGTGCATACTCTTCTACCAAATCCATGTCTTGCTCGAGGTCAAAGCGGAAGGTCGGCGGAAGAACTTTGTAAGCACTTCCTGCTTTTTCCACTTCGCATCCCAAGCGCTTCATGAAATCAACAAACTTGTGTTCTTCCGCTTCATAACCCAAACGGTCTGAAACTGTTTGCACAGAAATAGAAACCGGAGCTTTCTTCACTGGATTTGGATAGAAATCATGGTGATCGCCATACGCTTCCCCACCAGCCACTTCTAAAATCAAAGCCGTTGCACGATTCAAACCACGAAGCGCTCCATCTGGATCGACGCCACGAGAGAATCTGTAAGCTGAGTCCGTATCAATACCGTGAGTACGAGATGTTTTACGAGCGCTCATTGGCAAGAAGTAAGCAGCCTCTAAGAAAACGTTGGCTGTTGTCTCACTAACGCCAGAGTTTTTACCACCAACAACACCTGCCAAACACACAGGATGAGAAGCATCACGGATCGTCAACTCTTCACCTGTCAATGCAATCTCAGAACCATCCAAAGTGATGAACTTTTCGCCTGCCGTTGCACGATCTACTATGATTTTTTTACCACCAATGAAAGCCGCATCAAACGCATGCAAAGGCTGACCTAGTTCCATCATCACATAGTTCGTCACATCGACGATATTATTGATCGAATTTAAACCCACACTCTCAATACGTTTTTTGAGCCATTCTGGAGAAGGACCTACTTTAACACCTTTGATAAAGCGTCCTGTATAACGAGGACACAAATCAAAAGCTTTCACCTCAAGAGCGATTTCAGATTTTGTCGACTCAGAATTCGTTTTTGGTTCTGCATTCGGAGCTTTCAATTCTTTACCGAAAAGACAAGCCACTTCACGAGCCAAACCATAGTGACTCAGGCAGTCCGCACGGTTCGGAGTCACCTTCAGTTCAAAAGTGATATCATCGTAGCCACCGTACTCTGCATAGGATTTTCCTACAGGAGCATCGGGAGGCAAGATCGCAATACCGTCAGATTCTTTTGCAAGGCCCAACTCTTTTAAAGAGCAAAGCATGCCCGCAGAATCCACACCGCGAACCGCCGATTTTTTAATGGCGAAATTCCCTGGAAGAACCGCTCCCGGCAAAGCCACGATCACACGGTCACCGGCTTTGTGATTTTGCGCGCCACACACGATCTGGTGAACCACACCCTCGCCTGTTGAAACGCGGCACAAAGACAATTTATCCGCATTGGGATGTTTGTCTTTTTCAAGGATATGACCAATCACAACGTGATTAAAGTCTTTGGCGCGATTGGTGATCTCTTCCACCTCAAGGCCAGCGCGAGTTAAAGCTTCAGCAAGCTCTTCCGGTTTTTGGAAAAACTCTGCCACATCTACATAATCTTGGAGCCATTTTAAACTGATCTTCATTTTACAAACTGCCTTAAGAATCTCACGTCATTTTCAGGGAACAAACGAATGTCTTCGATGCCATATTTAATAATCGCCATACGCTCGATACCAAAACCAAATGCAAAGCCTTGCCATTTTGGATATTCGATTTTCGCCGCTTGGAACACTTTCGGGTTCACAAGACCACAACCACCGATTTCAATCCAACCTGTCTGCTTACAAAGACTGCAACCTTTGCCTTTACAAATCGGGCAAGAGCAATCCACTTCCGCAGACGGTTCTGTGAATGGGAAGAAGCTTGGACGGAAACGTGTTTTCAAACCCGGACCAAAGAACTCACGAACAAAGAAGCTGATCGTGCCCTTAAGATCCGCCATAGAAATTTTCTCATCCACGCACAACGCTTCAATTTGATGGAAGTTCGGAAGATGGGAAATATCGCTATCACAACGGAACACCGGCCCTGTCCCGATCACGCGCAATGGAAGCTTTTCAGTTTCCAAAGAGTGAATTTGAATCGGCGACGTGTGTGTTCTTAACACATGGGTCTTGTCGATAAAGAAAGTGTCTTGCATATCACGAGCAGGATGATCTGCCGGAATATTCAAGGCTTCAAAGTTATAATAGTCTTTCTCGATAAGAGGACCCGTGCGCACGCTGTAACCCAAACGCGCCATCACTGTGAAGATCTCTTCCGTCACGATATGCACCGGATGTTGAGTTCCTTTGGCTTGGGTGAAAGCCGGAAGAGTCATGTCGATTTCTTCCGCCGCCATCTTGGCTGAGATCTCTTTCTTTTTGAGATTTTCTTCGGCTTCCGTATAAGCGACTTCAAGAAGTTGCTTTACTTCATTCACTTTTTTACCAAAAAGAGGCTTTTCCTCTTTCGGCAAAGAAGCCATTTCTTTCATGATCTCAGTGAGAGATCCGCTTTTCCCCAAGTATTGAACTTTGAGGTCATAGAGGTCTTTGGAGCTGGAAGCCGCTTTAAATGCTGCCAGAGCGCTATCTTTGATGGAATCAAGTTTGGTCGTCGACATAGTCCCGTATAATCACCCCAGAACCACGTATTTTCAAGCGTTTAGCTTTTTCACACAGCGCAAAAAAGGCTTGAGGTTGTGGGACTTTAGCTCTATCTTCCCCCGACTCTATGGCTCATAAGAATAAGACCAACTACAGCCCCTATAAAGCCCGCCAAGAACAGCGCCAAAAAGGCCTGGGCGGCACGACCTTGCAAACAGGGCCGCAAATGGGGCGCCATAAAAAGCCTGAACTTATTTATGACCTGAATGAGGCCAATGATCGTCTTGCGGATGTCTTCCGCAATCACGATTTCACGATGGTGAATCACGACCAACGCCTGCAACTGGCGCATTTCTACCGCCTCTTGATGCTCAATCAAGAAAAAGAGAACTTCACTCGCCTGCTAAAACTTCGTGATATTGCTATCAAACACTTTATCGATAGCATCATCATCATGAAGTACACCAAACTTCAGTTTCCTCTTTTGGACGTGGGTACGGGGCCTGGATTTCCGGGAATCCCTCTGAAAATCATGAACCCTGATGAACAGATTCTTTTGGGTGAAGGCGTGCAACGTCGCGTGGAATTCCTAAAACACGTGCGCTCTGAAATGAATCTTAAAAACTTGGACATTCTGGGACGGAATATCAATAAACACTGCGTGTATCCCGTCAATGGCGCCATCACTCGGGCGGTTGAAGATATCGGCAATACATTGAGCAACGTCATGAGCTGCCTGCAACTCGGTGGCCGCGTTTACTTTATGAAAGGTCCTGGCGTTGATCCTGAAATCGCCGCCGCGAAAAAAGAATGGGGCGAATACTATAAGCTCGTCGAAGATACGGCTTACACTCTTCCCAACACGCCTCATGAACGCCGCCTGGTTGTTTATGAAAAAATCAAAAACATGCCTTTGCCTGAGGAAGACGAAGGCGAAGAACTTTTGTTTGACGAACTTTCTGGTGATGAGAAAAGAAGATGGAGCCAATACAAGTGAGCTCTTCCCTTTTACCTTCTTTAACTATTGCCCGCCTGCAACTCCGTAAGGGAGATTTGCATGATGCACGCCTTTCTGCGGAAGAAGCTCTTCAAGATGCTTTGCTTTTGCAAGATCGCACGCAATGGTTGGAAGCGGCTCGTTTGTTTTTCCAATGCAGCCAGGAATTGGAAGAAATCAACATGGCTCAACCAGTTATGGATGAAGTCTGCCAATTTCTGCGTTCAGGCCCTGAAGAGATTCATCAAGCCCAAGCGGAAACCTTGATTGGCTCTTGGCTTTTAGCTCAAGGAAAAATGGAAGAAGCCCAAGGCTATATCCACTCCGCCATTGCCAAAGCCACGCAAGCGCGCGATTTGAATACCTTAGCTCGAGCTCTTGTGATCTTAGGCTTGGCTCTCTCTTTTGATCCTGCAAATCAGGGATTGGCTCTTCAGCAGTTTGATAAAGTGGATGTGATCTTAGCAGAAATAGAAAATCCCGAGATCCAATTGAACGCCAAAACCTTGCGTGGCTATATCTATACCCAAAAAGCTCAGTACGACCGTGCTTTGGGTATTCTTTGGGAAGCCTATGAGCAAGCAAAACTGCATGGCTTTCATCTTTCCGTTTCAAGCATCTTAGCGCAATTAGCTCGAGTCTATCGCGATCAAAAGCACGAAGAGCAATACAAGATTTATGCAGAATTGGCCCTTAAAGGGATCGACCAGACAAAGTCTCCGCGCCTGTATAAATTGATCTCGCAAGTATGTCCAAAAGGTATTGAAAGTTTGCGCCCTCAGTACGACTTCCAAATTGATGAGGCCTCTCGCCTGGTTCAAGAGAAAGTCAAAGGACCGATTGATTTTAAAAATCAGCACATCCTTTTTGATCTGGCTTTGTTGTTCATAAAAAATCCAGGTCAGCGCTATTCCAAAGAGGATTTGGTCGCAAAAATCTGGGGGCAAATTTACGATCCAGATCTTCATGACAATTTGATTTATGTCTCGATCAAACGTCTGCGTACTTTGATCGAGCCTGATCTTGAAAGTCCTCGTTATATTTTGCGAGACCGCAAAGGTTATTATTTTAATCCACAGTCCGTTGTGCAATTTAAGAACTTGGAGGAAGCATCTCTATGAAATTCCTAACCTCTCTTCTTTTAATTCTTTTTACTTCCTTTGCTTTTGCAGGTCCCGGTGACGGCCCTATCGTTCCCTGGCCAACCAGTGTCGTTCGTGAAGCTATTTGCATTGAAGACATTCAAGGCGAATGGGTGGCTTACGCGCACAACTCAGTCTGGTTCATCAACATTGCGCAAACAGACATGGAGCCAGAGCGTTCGACGATTGAAATTAAGTCTGCAGCTCTTTTCACTCGCCAGGCGGCAGGATGGTTGATGTCTGCGGATAGAATCTTCTGGGGTGAGTTGACAATGGATGCAACCCACCGTTCGGCTTTCGTGATCTTCAAAGATGTCGAAGGAACGAAACTTCGCCTGGCTAAAGGCAACGGTCGCTATCTGGATCTTAAACTTTACCGCACGAAATAAGGATCTAGGCACGTGATTGAAATCAGTTCCAAAACGAATGACCACTTCAGACGCTGGGCGGATTTAGCTTCCGCTCGCGGCATTAAGAAGCACAATGAGTTTATCCTTATGGGGGAAAAACTGATTGAAGAGTTTTTGGAAAATCCTAATTTCAAAATCAAAGGTGAAATCGTTCATGAGGATCTAAAATCCCTGACTTTGACGGCACCTGCTTTACGCGGGCAGAGAATTCCTGTTTTTAAATTACCGAAAGCTCTTTTTAACGAAATCGATATTGTGGGCACTCACTACAATCTTTTGGTTTTAGAACCTAAAGAGATCAGTGCCTTATCTTCTGAAAACCCCCAAGGCTTGGAAGTTGTTTCCCCTTTAGGTGATCCTTCTAATCTGGGAGCTCTTGCTCGTTCGGCTTTGGCTTTTGGTGCTAGCAAAATGATTTTGACGGAAGAAAGCTGCAATCCCTATCATCCTAAAGCGATCAAGTCTTCGGCGGGAGCCTTGTTAAAGCTTCCTCTTTTTAAAGTCGGTAAATTCGCAGAATTTGTTGCTGGCGACGAAGAGGTTTACGCTCTCGACATGAAGGGCGAAAATGTCGCCACTTTCAAATGGCCTAAGAACGTGCGCCTAGCTATTGGCGAAGAAGGCCCTGGTTTTAGCGGACTCAAAGGTCTTAAAAGACTTTCAGTTCAAACTCAAGGCGTTGAATCACTCAATGCGACCGTGGCTGCCAGTATTGCTCTTTTTAGCTATGCGTCTTCTTTAAAATAACTATTTGCACAGCAAGGATTTGACATCATCCTCAGACACTTGCTTTGCAATATCGCACATCTTTTGATCCACAAGTCCGTAAACATCCCAACTAGAGAAAAGCGTATCGGCGCGACCTTTCACAACACCGAGTTGTTTCCACTGAGTTCCAATTCTCACAAAAAGTGGCGCGCCACTATCTCCCGCCTGAACGCGAGATTTCGATTTGGATTCTAAATTACCGGAGCCTCTAGAGAGCTTATCAAGCTTTGCCATTCTTTTGGTGTCGTTCGTTATGATCTCTTCAAATGGGTTGATTGTCACAACCGTAGGCCAGTAATTCAAAACTTGGGGCAGAACACCCGCAAGTTCTTTGGCAGAGACGACAGAAGTAAAGCTGAAACCTTCTTTAAGCGGCAAAGCTTTTTCAAAGATCACGACCGCCACGTCTTCCGCGGGACCAATTCTTAAGCGCATTCCTGCGGAATCCAAACGACGTTTTAAATCTTGCGTAAAGAAAAACTGCGCCATGATTCTTTCACGAACAATCGGAGCATAACCAACGCGGCGTTTTTCACCTGTCGGGGTGTTAACGTAGCGATACTCCCCGACCTGAATATCAATTTCACGGGACTTGCGTGCTTCAGCGACATACACGCAGTGAGCTGCAGTAACCATCACACGATCTGAAATCAAGTTCCCATTACAAAACCCTGAAACCTCTTCCTGGGCTTCAGAATCATATTGGGTCGAACTATAAAAGACGACGGATTCAAGCTCTGCGGTCTCAGCTGGAATGGCATTCGTGAGTGCAAAGGATTGCATGCTCCATAAAAGAATAAAAAAGAGTCCCCTCATTACTCCCCCTCTATAAAGAGGCCTATTGCAGAGCCTTTAGGGTGTCACCAAAAAAATCACTTCAGATCTAAATAATACTGGCGATCCTTTGTAGAAAGCTTCTCTAAAGAGTAGCGAAGCATTGTCCTTGGCATTTTTGAAGCATATTTATCTAGGAATCTACGCAATTCTTTCTCGCTCACGCGTTTTCCCATTTCTCTTAGCATCCAACCTGACGCCTTATGAATGAGATCGTGTTCGTCGTTTAATAAGATCTTGGCAATTCGAAGAGTGTCTTTGGACTCACCCTTTTTGATAAAATGAAAAGTTGAAAGCATCGCGATTCGTCGCTCCCACAGGCTTTCGGATTTGGCGAGTTTTTGAAGGACCGTGCGATCTCGCTCATAAAGATACGCGCCGACAATATATTCTGCCGACGTATCCACCAAATCCCAGTTGTTCACGTACTTTGTATTTTTCAAATAGATTTTATAGATCTTTGTCTGTTCTTTTTCGTCCGCTTTTCCAAAACGATTGGCAAGAATGATCAGGGCGATCAGCCGCTCTTCGTGAATCTTTGATTTCAAAAGGGCTTCAATATCCTTAAGCGGCTCAGAGAAATATTTTTTAGCAAATGCCCGCGACTGCGGCACACTAAGACCAATAAAGACATCGTCTGCCCCGTACTCGCCGGGACCGGTTTTAAAAAATCTTTGGAGATTTTTAGAGCGCGTTGAGTTTGCTAGCTTACGAATGTCTTTTTGAATTTCTTTAAGCATGGAAAAAGCGTATCAGTTCGCTTTTTCCTTAACAAGGAATGAGTTTTTCTAAAACGTCTTGGGACGGTTCGCGATCCCACAAAGAAAGAACATAACCGCCACCACCGGAACCTGTGGGTTTCACGGCCAAGGCACCGTGTTCACGAAGCCACTCGATATGCTTTGCTGGAGCTCCTTCATTAAGACTCCATTGTTCAAAACACTGACCCGCAAGATCAATAGCTTCCGCCAACACCGGAAGACCTTCCTTTGCGTCCATTTTCAGAGCGCGCTCGGCGATATCCACCGCCTTCCCCATCTTGGAATCGATTTTTTCACCCAGACTTGGATTTTTAAGGATCAAGTCTTTCACTTTATTAACGGCATCAACGGTGACGCCTCTTTTGCCGGAATAAGAAATATACCAGTGCGGCTTCCACGTTGTTTGCAACGACTTACGCTCGCCATTACGAATGAAGTAAAGACCTTCGCCCGAAAGAGCCACGGCAATATCCACACCACTGCTTTCGCCGTGAAAAAGATTTTCCAAGTTCCGTGCGAACTCGTAGTATTCGTCTTCTTTCACATAGCCCAAAAATCCCAACCAGCGAGTCAAAGCAACACAAAGAGCTGCCGAAGCCCCCATACCTGCACCCACAGGAATAGAAGACTCCAATAAAAGAGTCCCTTTTAAATCTGTGCGCGAGATTTTTTTAATTTCGCAGGCTTTTTCCAAAACACCCCAAACCAAAAGCTGCAAATCTTTACCATGATCACCAATAAGACGCAGCTCTAAGGGATTGTCTCCTTGAGAATAACTAAGTTCTAAATTGCGCGATTGAATAGGAAACACCAATGCCGGAACACCACGCAAAACCGCGTGTTCCCCAGCCAGAATCCACTTCCCAAAAGCTTTGCACGTAAAACTAGTGGACATTTTCTTTTACGCCTTCAAAAGCAAGGATCTTAAAGTTCTTTTTAAAGTGCTCACGATATTCTTCAAAAGATTTTTTCTGATCATACCTAAAGAGCATATGCACGTTAGCACCGGCATCCATTGTTACCAATGGACCGTCTTGCCACTTATTCCAAAGCTTCTGACAGTCTTCGAGGACCGCTTTTGATCCTGTCGTCATATAGCTAAATGCAGGCTGACTTGTTTCAAACAAACGGTGCATATCGATAAACTCATCCCAGACAATTTGGCGAGCCATGTGCCAGTCATTGAATTGCAAAGCTTGTGATAAATCCGCAAGACGCAATTCTGCTCTTTCCGGACGTCCATGGAATCTTGGACTTGTCGTTACAAGTTTATGAGCGTCAGAACTAGACACTTCTTTTTTCGAATCTTCAACCACCACAACAATGTGATGAAGATGCGTCAAAGGCAAACTCATAGGTTGTGCGTATTCTTCTTTCCACAAAGCCCAAGGAGCAAAAAGAGAACGACATGAAGAACCTGAACCCTGTCTAGAAAGTTCCGACAAAACCTTCTTATCTGCACCCCAAGGTTGCGGGTTGATCTTTTGAAACATCTCAGCCGCCGCCAATGTCAATGCGGCAAAACTCGAAGCAGAGCTGGCAAGACCGCAGTCTGAAGGAAAGTTGTTAGCGGATTCAATCAGGAAGCTTTTATTCACTCCCCATTTTTCTTTAAGGTTTTGCAGATGCTTGATAAAACGCTGCTGCCCTTTTTCAGAAAGTTCGATCTTCTCAAGATCTTCACGCACTAAAGGCTTCCATTGATCTTGATTTCCGTCGATTTCAGTCAGACGAACAAAAGTCTTTAAATTCTCAAGAGTGTAAGACAAAGAAGCATTGGTCGGTTTATTTCCCGTGCCTTCAATCTTTCCCATATACTTGATTAAAGCAATATTCGACGGAGCAGAAACTAAAACTTGATTCATAACGAGCCTCGAACCTGAAGTCCTGAAGAGATTTTCCCAGAAGAAGATAAAATAGATAGAGAGTGTTGCAGGCAGTAGTCCTTCAAGTCCTGGCTTTCACCTTTAGCGGTGACCGCCAAAACCACATCAGCTCCCAGGGCGCCACAGCCCTTAGCTGCTTTCACACCTTTTAAAGCAGTTACTTTTGTCAAAAGATCTAAAGTCTCTGGCAGAGTAAAGCCCAAGTCTTTAAGAGCTTCGGCATAAGACTGAACACCTTGCACAAAAAGATCACTTTGTTGTTTTTCAAAGGACTCACGAATCACGGCAAAACTTTTCTCTAAAGAAGCGGAATCAAAATCAGCCAGATTCTTAAGATGTTCGTGAGTTGCAAGTTTATTACCCGTGTGGATTAAGAAAAATTCCAAATTCTCAAAGGGCCAGCTTTTTACAGAAATCAAACCTTGGCGTTTTTCAAAGAAAGTCAAAGCGCCTTTAAGCTGCCCGACTAAGTCGGCTCCACTGGGACGACGGCCCACTCCACTCCAGGCCACTTCGTAATAGGCCTCTAACATGTGTTTAAAGTCGAGAAGCTTTTCCATATCCTGGTGATGAGCTTCTTTATTAAGCCACAAGGCATAGACCGCTAAAAACTGCGCCGTCGAAGCTCCGAAGCCTCCGCGGCCCATATAAGGATCTAAAAAGTTAAGATCAAATTGCGAAAAATAGTCTTCATGCTTTTGCATAAAAAGACCCGCAGGTGAGTCTTTGTGAATGACCCCTCTATTGCCCGTGCCTTTGATAACCTCTAACTCAAAACAAGGTTGAGAAAGAAAAACCAGCGCCGGCCCTCCATGAAGGGCCAAGTATTCACCGGCAAGAAATGTTTTTCCAGGAATTGTGAAGACCAAAGCCATACCACACCTCTTAGGAGTGATGTTGCGGCGTCGAAGAAGCTCTTTGTGTTGAACGAAGCTCTTTTAAGACGTCAATCGCGTTACTTAAAGAAATGCGTTTACGAACAGCCAAGATCTCTTCGAGTTTCTTTTGCACAAGTGGGATTTCTTTTTCTTCCGCACCCGCACCCAAAGCCAGATTCTTCGTATGAAGTTTCATGTGGCCTTCGATGATTCCGACAGTGGTTAAAGCTTTCAAAGCGCCTAAGTTTTGCACAAGGCCCACAGCCGCAATCACGCGCGAAAGTTCATTCGCTGAAGTCGTGCCCAGCATTTTCATACACATCATCGCTGTTGGATGAAGAGTCGTTACCCCACCCACAGTGCCTACGATCAGTGGCGCCTCAAAGATCCCTTTAAGTCCGCCTTCACCGTCACGGAACCAACGAGTGATAGAACGATATTGACCGTCACGAGCCGCATAAGCGTGAATACCCGCTTCAACCGCGCGCCAGTCATTTCCAGTCGCAATCAAAATAGGATCAATCCCATTGAGCACACCTTTGTTATTGGTCGCTGCACGGTAAGGATCTTGTTGCGCGAATAAAGAAGCTTCTTCAATTTTTTCGGCAAGTTCAGGATCAATATCTTTGATGTGAACCGTGGCACGAGTGATTTTAGAATCCACAAGGTTTGAAAGGATGCACATCGTGACCTTTTCACCCGTGAACTGCTCAATCGGTTCTTTCAGATATTCGCAAACTTGATTCATGATATTGGCACCCATCGCATCACATGGGTCCATCAAAACGTGAACGACTGCCATGTCCGTACCGTCTCCACGGGGAACACGACGAACTTGGATATCACGAACTCCGCCACCACGACGAACAAGTCCGAAAGCCACTTCACGATTTGAGATTTCAATGAGATAGTTTTTCTGCGCAAGAATTTGTTTTTCAAAAGCTGTGAAGTCTTTGATTTTTGCGCATTGGATTTGTCCGATGATCTCGTTACCTACCACCTCTGTTGTGATAGAGCCTGATTCACGAATCCACTTTGCTGACTTACAAACAGCGGCCACGATAGAAGTTTCTTCCACGGCCATAGGAATCACAAAGTCTTTGCCGTCGATACGGAAGTTCGTTGCAACTCCCAAAGGGAGTTGAAAATAGCCAATGACGTTCTCGATAAACTTTTCACCTAAAGCTGTGTCACGCAATCCGCCCTTCGCGATATAATCAGCGTCGGAGTCATGAAGAACACCCACTTCCATCAGGGCTTTAAGTCTTTCCTCGCGGGAAAGTTTTGAGAAACCTTTGAAGATGTCTTGGAGCTGTTTTGTCATTACATCACCCTCTTTGTTTGAAGGTCTTTAAGAGTTCTTGAACCCGTACAGAACATCGTGATCTTAAGTTCAAGTTCCAGTTTATTAAGAAGCTCTTCCAAAGCTCCATCCCCAGTGAGAGCCGCTTCCAAGAAAGGTTTTGCAACCCCTACTTTCGCAGCTCCGAGAGCACATAACTTACCAATTTCTAAACCATTTCTTACGCCACCAGAAGCCCAGATTTCATAAGGCACACGAGCTTCCTTCGCATTGAGCATCGACTGTACAGTGCTAATACCCCAATCCGAAAACGTCTGAGCTACTTTGTAAAGCATCTCATTTTCCTGAGAGCGGTAGCCTTCCACTCGGCCCCAGTGAGTTCCGCCTTTGCCACTCACGTCCACCGCAAAGATGCCGGTGTTTTCCAGTCGTTTCAGAGTTTCTTTTGAAAACCCACAACCGACCTCTTTCACAATCACTGGCACATTCACCATCTTCACAAGATTTTCAATGGCGTTCAGACCATTTTTAAAATCGCGAGTTCCTTCAGGTTGCAAAGCCTCCTGAAGTGGATTGAGGTGAACAAACAATGCCACAGCTTCGGTAGATTCGACAAGACGACGAACCTTATCAATCGGAGATTTAATGAGCTGAGCGATTCCAATATTGCCAAGGAGTCGTGCCTTCGGTGCTTGTTTGCGCACGCGAGTCCACTCTTCGGCCGCATTGGAATCATCCAGTTCGCGACGTTGTGATCCGACACCCATCAAAATTTGGCGACGGTCGCTGAGTCTTGCTAAAGCTTCATTGATTTCACGGCCCTTCTCATGGCCCGCAGTCATAGATGAAATGAAAATCGGAGAAGAAAGAGGGATTGCATCCCCATTAAAAACAAAAGAGGTCGAAATATCGACCTCTTTAAAATCCAGATCAGGCAAAGCCTCATGAATCAATTCGATCGAGTCCAATCCATTTTGTCCATCGGTCTGAGACCTTGGATCCAGCGCGATCCTGATATGATCGCGCTTTCTTTGTTCAAACTGGGAATTAGACTCGTTCACTCGGCGGCTCCTTCAAACAGAGCTTTGGCCTACGCCAAACAGTTAATCTGGCGTTGTCTTACGCCAACGCGTGTTTGCAAAGTGCAGTGAATGCCGCTGCATCGTTGATAGCAAGGTCAGCCAAGATTTTACGATCTACTTGGATGCCAGCTTTAATCAAACCACCGATCAAACGAGAGTATGTAGTCCCGTTCAAACGAGCTGCTGCATTGATACGTTGATTCCACAATGTACGGAAGTTACGTTTGTTAACTTTACGATCGCGGTAAGCGAACGCCATACCACGGTCATTTTTCTCTACCGCGTGGATGTACGCGCGAGAACCAGCTGAATAGTAACCTTTTGCTCTTTTAAGAACTTTTTTGTGACGAGCACGATTTGTTTTACCACTTTTTACACGAGCCATTTTCTACCTCAAATTTAGTGTACATCTTCGAGCTTCTGCCGAAGTACGTACGGAAAAGACATTAAATTTTAAATTAAATCCTAGAATACCAAACAACGACGAACTTGAAGCATGTTTGCATCTTCAACGTATGATGTTTTACCTAGTTGTCTTTTCGTTTTTGAGCTCATGTGTGAGTTCAAGTGACGCATGCGAGTGCTTTTTTTCTTAACTTTGCCGCTTGAAAGAACTTTCAAACGTTTTTTAGCGCCTGAGTGTGTGCGCATTTTCATAGTAATACCTTCCACCGATAAGGCGTCTCTCCCGATAGGGACAGCTCTTAACCATTGCCTTAGACAGTCATAATTACGGACTCATCGTTTTAGGTCGATTAGGGGGTAAAATCAAGCTTTTTTAGGGGTTTAGAGGAATTTGCGGGACTTTCCAGGAAGCCCTCTTCAAAACTTCTTTTCCCTTTGATTTCAATAATTTAAGGTACATTTTAATTATTTATAAAGCCAGCACTCTACTTCTTTGATAGAAGCCTTTGCATAAAAAAGAGGCTCTTTTGCCCGCAAAATCGAATAGGAGTTCGTGTATGAACAAGGTTCTTGGTCTTTTCCTTCCGTTTCTTATTGCTCTTTCTGCTTCTGCAAGTGAATCGCGAGTCTTTCAGAAAACCAATAGCAATAGTGCCTCTGTCAAAATTGAGACAGAGAGTAAGGAAGGAACTCAGGCCGCTGTCTACGTCGATGGTGAAGAAAACGCGCAATTCATCAACATGCTTCTTGATGATCCGTCGTCACGCCTCAGTGTTTTAAGAGGACAGATTGAACAAGAACACTGTCAAACGAACAGTGCAACTCCAGATGGCTGGATTGAAGGTTGTGGCGGAGTTGAAGTCACTGAAGTTGTGCGCACTGCTTTTGGTCGCGGCGGCTGGATGCAAGGTGGAGCTACATATACATTCTTTGTGGGCTTCCGCACCGCCGGCACTGGTCATATCTTTGAGTCCTCTTATATGGTCAATTTCAGCGAAGAAGTTGACGCCGATGTTGATCAAGACATGAAGTACTTGGGCTCTGTGACAAAGAAACTCGTTCTTGGAAAGATCGTGAGACTTCCAGCACATTAAGAATTGATAGATGCCTCGGGAGATGACAGACTTTCCGTCATGAAAACATCCGAGATCTTAAAAAATTTCCGCGCTTATGATGTCGAGCACTTTCAAATTGAAACTTTGAAAATTGAAAGTGCTCTTCTTAAAAACAATCCCCTTAAAGATCCTACTTCCCGCTTTAATGCCCTTTTGATTCCGCGCTCGGAAGGCCCTTGGCCCGTCGTTGTCGTACTGAGCGGCTTTAGTGGCAATGCTCCTTATTATTTTAATCCTAAATTCCACGAACAAAATGCTGTGCAAGTGATTGATCAATGTTTTTCTCGCGGAGAAGCTCCGGAAGCCCTCTACGTTTTTGTCGATGCACTGACCTCTTGGGGTGGTTCGCAGTTTATCAATTCGGCGGCGACGGGAAATTATGAAGACTACATCATGCAAGAACTTATTCCCGCAGTGAAAGAGCACTACCCTGTTTCCCACAAAGTCAGTGACTGGTGCGTGACCGGAGGTTCTAGTGGTGGATATGGATCTTTGCATTTAGGCTCGAAGCACCCTGAAGTGTTTGGATACATCGGAGCTATTGCGCCGGATTCATTTTTTGAAGCAAGCCTTTTGCCTGAGCTGTATCAGGCGCTTCCTCTCTGGGAAAAATATAAAGAGTCAGGATTGCGAGCTTTGGAAGAACTTCGCAATGGCAAACTTATGAAAATGCGCAACTGGCACACGATTGTAAATGCCTTTGGAATGGCTGCTTGTTATTCCGCGAAAGGAACTCACGGGGATTTTCAATTTCCTATTGATACACACACGGGAGAAAAAATTCCCGGGATTTGGCAGAACTGGCTTGCGAAAGATCCTCTGCACTTTCTCCCGGAGCGCATTGAAAATCTTAAAAAACTTTCAGGTCTTTATTTGGACTGTGGCTCGAAGGACAACTTCCACTTGCAATATGGATCTCGCCAGATTTCAAAAATCTTGAAGTCCCATCATGTTCTTCATGAATACGTTGAGTTCGATGGAAATCATTTTGATATTGGCGAGCGCCGCCCTGAAGTTTGGAAGTGGCTAACCGCCCAATGGCGAAGCTAAGACTGATTATCTCGTGCCCGACGAGCTGGTAATAGGCGCAGGTGACGGCATTTGAATTTCGGGAAGACGCCCGCACTTGCCTGTTAAGAGACCTGTGCAAACCAGCCCGACATGAATTGTCTTTACTAGAACCGAGGGGCCTGCCACTTGTTTGTAGGCCACCATTTCGCGAATTTTCTCTGCAAGGTCCTCATTGGAGAGACGACGTGGATCGAACTCCATTTTCAGAAGACCTTTTTGTTTAAGCTTTAAAAGCTCTCTGCGAATGTTTCTAAAAATCGGCTCCATGTCGGATCGATACTTGCGATCTGCCGCTAAGAATTCATTGAGCGCTTCGATAAGATCTTCGAGATCTCGTTCATCAATAGTTTGTACTGTGGATTCATTTTCAGTCGCACTGTATTTGGTGTCTGATGAGTTTCCCGTCGTCGCCGAAGCGCCGAAGGAGAATATGAAGATAAGAAAGAGGATAAAGGAAGAACCCATGTGCTGCTATGCCCTTTCATCAATTCTAGCAAGATCGACTTCTGGGAGAAAAGGTATTTTATAAAAATAGGGACGCCAATTTGCGGCACCTATATGAAGCATTTATAACAAAATCCTCCCAAACCCTTTTTGTCCTCCCTTTCCTTAAATCGTTTGTGGATAGACCATTGAAAGACCTTGGAAAATCCTCGCGTCTCTATTCGAAACAATGGGCTTACCACGTTCCGCGAGCCCCTTTTTGTCACTTTTCCGCTCTCCGAAAGAGCAACCCCGACCTCCCCCATTTTTCCTGGCACCCTAGTTGCTCTTAAGACCTCAGGATTTACCGTTGGAGGATTATTATATGGAATTCCTATTGTCACTTGGTCGCGGCTTTACTTCAGGCGACGCTATTTGGATGTGGACGATTTTGGCAGCTCAGGTTGTTTCAATCGCTATTATCGCAGAAAGAGTTTTAGCCCTCTTTGTTGCACGTAAAACCAATCAGAAAGATCTTTCTAAGGTTCTTGCCGAAGACATTCGCGCTGGAAACTTGGATAAAGCATTGCGCAGATCTCTTCAATTGGGCACGAAAGAGCCATTGGGAGTTGTTGCTTCCGCTGGTATTCAGGCCGCAATGGATATGGGTGGTAAAGAAGAAATCCAACTTAAAATGGATGAAGTTCTTCTTGAAGAAAACTCGCGCGTTGAAAAACGCATCGGCTTCTTGGCGATGTTTGCCAACGTAGCTACTTTGTTGGGTCTATTAGGTACAATCACTGGTTTGATCCATTCATTTGCCGGTATTTCAAATGCAAATCCCGCTGAAAAAGCGACGATTCTTTCTCAAGGTATCTCCTTGGCGATGAATACGACAGCTTACGGTTTGATCGTAGCGGTTCCTGCTTTGATCATGTACGCGGTTTTGCAAAACAGAGCGTCTCGTTTGACGGATGATCTTAATAAAGGTGCTTTGAACCTTTTCATCCAACTTGGTTTCCACTACGAGCCAGTATCTACAAAAAAAGAAGTTCCTGCTAACGCTGGGAGATAGTCATGAGCATGATGGGCGGCGCCGGTGATGGCGACAAAGATTTGAACTTTGAACTTAATATTCTACCGATCTTGGATATTTTGTCGGTTCTTATTTGCTTCCTACTCTTAACTGCAGTTTGGATTCAAATCGGAACAATCGACACACGCCAGGCGATTGGTGATAACTCCGTTGCTGGAGCTAAAAATCCTCCTTCCTTGTATATCACGGTAAACACACAAGGAGCGGTTCAACTTTCTTTGCGCGATCTTCCAGGTGCCAAAACCTTTGATACCAGCATCAAAGGATCTGGCAAAGGTGTGAACTGGGCCGTCCTTGAACAAAAGCTGCAAGCGCTCAGAGACAAGTTTCCGGATCTTAAAACCGGAATCGTTCGTCCGGAAGCGCAAGCTTCTTACGGCGACGTGATTCGCATCATGGATAAACTTAAACAGTTTCAATTTGATGGAGTGGGCTTGTCCCCTCTTGGGTAGGACTTATGAAAACATCGTCCTTTACACACGTAGGTAAAAAAAGATCCCCTTTAGGTGATTTACAGAACCTGAAGCCGGGAATGAAAAAGAAAAAAGGTTCAGCTCCGGGTTTGGCTTTGGCGCTGCCTTTGACTTCTTTGATCGACGCTTTTTCTATCATCGTTATCTATCTTCTTATCGGTACGCAAAACAGCGGCATGGAGTCGAAAATTCCTTCGAAAATGAGCTTGCCGATGGCGGAGCACAGTGTGGGAATTGAAAAAGAAACTCCTATTTTGACGATTCAAAAAGGCGTTTACCGTTTGAACGACGAAGTGGTTCCCGTGAAAGCTTTGAGCGATAAACTCACAGAACTTAAAAACAAATCTCAAGAAAAAAGCATGGAACTTTTGGTTCAGGCCGATCAAGAGATGAAATACGAGGACCTGGATCCTTTACTCAGAGCAAGTTCTGAGTCGGGCTTCGAAAAAATGAAATTTGCGGTGGTACCTGCACGATGAAAACACTTAACGACATCCTTATTCTTGGCGCTTTCTTTACGGGAATCTTGAGTTCTCCTCAAGCCTTTGCTGATAAAATGAATGCAGAGACTCAGGATCTCGTTATCAAAAAAATGGAAAGAGTTCTTTCCGCAATGGAAAAGTCAGACGGCGCTTGGCTTTCAAGCCAACAACGTCTGGCCGACCTTCTTTCTGAAAGAGCCCGCACGCGCTTTATGTTAGAAGTCGAAGCAAACTGCGATGGCTGCAAAGGCTCTAAGGATGACCGCCAAAAGGCCGTCAAAATCTATGAATCCATTCTTCAAGAAGTAAAAGTCAACGAACACGGCCCTATCCTTTTCCAATTGGCTCACTTGTATGAAATGGCCGGACAAGTTGACAAGGCGATCTCTCTTTACGAAAGCATTATCAAAGATGCTAAAAAGAAAAGTATCTCGGCAGAGATCGTGACTCGTTCCCGCGTGGGCTTGGGCGACCTTTTGTTCCAAAAAGGCCGTTTTGCTGAAGCTCGCGAAAATTATAAAATCGCTCTTAAAGATAAAAATCTTCAAAATCGTTATTTGACGATTTATAACGTCGCTTGGTGTGATTTCAATACAGATAATTTGAAATCGGCGATTGCGACTTTGGAAGGTCTTTTGAAAGACCCGACACAAATCACTCGTGAAACAGAAGAAGGCAGCAAATACGATGCTCCTTTTCATACAGACGTTTTGCGTGACCTGGCTTCGTTCTATACGAAACAAGATGTCACAACTCGTGAGATCAATACATTTGAAAACTTAACTCCGGTAGATAAACGCAAAGACTTGATGCTTTACTTTGCCAAAGAAACAGACCGTATCGGTCAAAAGAAAGCCGCTCAAGAAATCATGAGCCGCTACCTTGCCGATGCTGCTTTGACAAAAGAAGAACGCGTTGAAGCCTCTATCCAGTTGGCTCAGATCAACTACGATCGTGGTCAAACTAAAGAATCTGTAAATGAATTCTCTAAGGCCGCTGTGGCTTTGCAAAAATCTGGTTGCTCTGGCGATAAGTGTGAAGAGTTGCAAAAAACGATGAAACGTTATGTAACGGAACTTCACCGTTCTAAGAAATTGAATCCGGACCAGGATTTGATGAATGCTTATTTGACGTACAATAAGACGTTCCCACAAGACATGGAAATGACTCAACGTGGAGCTAACGTCGCTATGGAGTTGAATAACTTCCCAGTGGCTGTGGCTTTGTACCGCACTGTGAGCGAGAGCCGTGAGTTCTCGGCCAAAGAACGTGAAGAAGCTTTATTGAATGAAGTTTCTGCGGCTGAAAAATCCAAGAACCCTGCTCTGCAAAAAGAGGCTTATGTTCATTACTTGAAATACGCTTCTAAGAGCGAAAAATCTTTCGAAGTTAGATACCAATTGGCTTACTTGGGCTATCAACAAAAACAATTCGCTCAAGCCGCGGAGGACTTTGAAGACCTGGCTAAGGACAAATCTGGTAAAGCGGACCTTCGTAAAAAAGCCGCAGACCTTTCTTTGGACTCTTTGGTTCAAACGAAAAATGAAACAGCATTGGAAGAATTGGCTTGGGATTACTCTGAGATCTTCCCTCAAGCTCGTGCTGAGTTTGAAGGTATTGCTCGTAAATCTTTGATGAACAGAGTGGCCCGTGTTGCCAATGACTCTCGCTCTAGCAAGTCGGATCTTAAGAAAGCTTTGAATAGCTTGGATGCTCGCAAGATCCAAACAGCTAGCAACCAAGAAAAGATTCTTTTCTATAACAACCAAAGCGTTCTTGCGCAAAAATTGGGTGAAGAAAAAATCTACGTTGAGGCTTTGGCGTCTTTAATGGCCATTCCTGGTTTGACGAAAGACCAACGCGAAAAAACTTTGGAGCAATTGACGGGCTTCTATGAAAAACGTCTGGACTTCAAAAACGCTTACGCGACAGCGCTGCGTCTTGAAAATCCAAAAATTTCTGAAAAAGAGAAAGAATTTCGTCTTGGAACTTTGGCGGACCTTGCGGGGCTCAATGCCTCTAAACACTACCGCAAAGCTTTGGATGCGGGCCTTCTTGGCGAAAGATCTTTGATTGTTCGCTCACGTTTGGTTCTGACTTCTGAAAACCCCGCAAAAGAACTTAAATCTCAAGCTCGTGATTTAAAACAAAGACCGGCTCTTTTGAATGAGACGACTTTGTTAGTTTACGCACAAACTGGCGATGAATCTGGTTTGAAATCAGTTCTTGAAATGAAGGAGCTTCGTCGTCAATCCGCTCCCCTTTTCGTTAAGAAACAAGCTTTCTATGGAAAAGTTCAAAAAGAGAAAGCCTCTATTGCTTCTCACCAGTTGAACTCCAGCAAAGACCGTTTGTTGCAAAAGACCATTGCAGAACGCGTGGCTCTTTTGAAGAAAGCCGACAAAATCTTAGCTGAAAGTTTGTCTTTGAAAGACGTGACAGCACAAATGATGGCTTTGAATTTGGTTTCATCTGAAAACGAACGTATGGTTCGCGACCTGGCAGGTTTGCCAATGCCAGCGGGTTTAACTCCACAAGAGCAAAACCAATACATTTCGCTGCTTAAAGCTCAGTCAAAACCTTTCTTGTACAAAGCGAGAGTGGCTCAGCAAAAACAACAGGAAATTTGGAATAAATCTTCGGCTTTGGCGCAGACTCTTAAGGATTTCCAAACAGCACGCCCAGAGCTTCGTAATTTGCTTGCCCGTGAACTTACTTTGCTGAACGAAATTCCTGGAAAAGGTGCGATGAAAAATGCGTTGGAAGACGCTTTGGATGAAAGACCTTTTTCGTCACGTGATCTGATCGCCGCACGCAATACAGTGGCAGAAGACCCTATGAATCCACGTAACATTGAAAAATTGAAACAGATCGAGACGAAAATTGGCCATCCACTTATGCCTGCATACTTGGAAGCTCGTTTAAGCCATCTACAGAGAGGAAAAAGCTTATGAAATCAGTGATTTCTTTGGCCCTCATTTTGCTGTTATCCCATATGACTTTTGCCGCCGGAAAACCTGCAGAGAAAAATGCAAAACCGGCGACAACAAAAAGACAGCTTGGAACTTCGTTTAAATTTAACGGGTCCTCGCTCAGAGGTAAGTACCAAAGCTCCATGGGTACGGCAGCGACGGTAGAGAACGATAAACTTTTGGAAGATCTTTTAAAGGGCAGAACTCAGTTTGAGGACCGCCAAGAAAAAGAAACAGAACGTAACTAACAGGCTGATCAAAAAGATTCAGCCGCAAGGCGGAGGGCCTTATCTGCAACGCAGGCGTACTGTAAGTACGTCGGAGTGAAAGATAAGACCCGACAACGCAGTCGGATGAGCCTTTTTCATCAGACTGGTAAAGGCAAAGATTATGAGCACAGCTAAACTTCTAATACTCGAAAATCAGTTAGGCCAAAAGGTTCGCACTTTCGCAGTACAATCGGATTCTTTGAATTTGGTTTACCTCAAAAGCAGCCGCCGCATTGAAGCCTTTGCTCATCTCAATGACCTTGATGAAAACAAGGTTGATTACACTCTTCTTAAAGAAATTCAATTGTCACAACTTTCTGAGGAAGGTTTTGAGCTTCAAGGTTTAGGTCGTTTGCGCCTTTACCCTGCTTCGGGCGTTCAAAACAGCCCGACTCACGTTTTGCCTCAAGAAGATGATCAAGAACAGCTTAAAACGATCTTGCAGAAAACAGCTGCTGGACACATGGTTGCTATCTTCCTTTTGATCTTGGGTTCGTGGGTTTACATGAACTACTTCTCTAAAACTCAAGAGCCACCTCTTGTGACGATCATGCTTCCACAAGAAGAGCCTGTAAAACCGGAACCTCCTCAAGCTCGTCCTACTGTGAAAGTTTCTAAAACGAAAATCAAACAAACGAACAAAGTCTATAGACCTGTTGCGAAGAAACTTTTGACGAAGCCTTATAAAGTTAAAACAGCTCAAGCTAAAGACGTTCGCCGCGTTGGTGCGTTGGCAGCGTTGGGTGGCCTTAAAACAGGTCACAAAGGGGCTGAAGGTTTGGATATGCAGTCTCTTAAAAATATCAGAGCTGCAGGTACTGGCGCAGGTGGCGGCGGTATCGGTAACGTCGGTCGCGGTGGTGCTAAAGGTTATATGCCCGGTAACGGTTTGATCGCAGGTTCGGCTGGTGAAGGTGCTCGTGCACAAGGTGCTGGCGGCTACGGAACAAAAGGTTCTGGCGGTGGTCGTGCTGGTTACGGAAAGATCTCTTTGGTTGGTGGAACATCCGCAACAAGCTTGCCTCTTGATGAGGAAGTGACTGTTGAAGGTGGTTTGGATCAAGACCAAATCATCGCTGTGATCAACCGCAACAAAGGTCAAATCACTTATTGCTACGAAAAAGGACTGCAAGCGCAACCCACTATCGGTGGTCGCGTGGCTGTAAGCTTCGTGATCGGCGCTTCGGGTCGTATCACAACAGCGAAAGTCGCAGAGTCTTCATTGGGTTCACGCCTGGTTGAAAACTGCATGCTCGCAAGAATGAAAACATGGCAATTCCCGCGTCCGGTTGGACAAGTTAACGTTGATGTACTTTATCCTTTCGAACTCACTCGCGTGAGCGCTCGATAAGAGGAGATGTGAAAATGAAAAACACCCAAACTCTTATCCCATTGTTGGCTTTAACACTTGTGGCTGCTGGCTGCGGTGAATACAAAAAAGATCCAGCTCCAGAACTCGCGAAGATGCGTGAGAACGCAAAAGTACAAACGCAACAAGGTCCAGACAAACCTCGCGAGATCACAAACACGGTGATCGTTGAAAAACCTGTTGTTGTGGTTAAGGAAGAATCAACGATCGACGAAAAATTCATCGTGATCACTCCGGATGCACAAATGACTTTCAACGAAGGCCAACAAAGTCAATTCAAGATCCGCGCTCGCGTTCTTGTTCCGGGCATTGAAATCAAATTAACGGCTCAAGGTCTTCCTGAAGGTGCAAAACTTGAAAGATCGACTCAAGAAAAAGATCTTTACGTTATCACTTGGACTCCAGCTCTTTATACAGTTCCTGCGAACTCGGCGATGAAGAGCTATACAGCAAAGGTTTCTGCAGAAGTTTCTTCTACAAACAACCAGGCTGAAGCAGAGAAACTCAAAGGCCTTGTCCGTGAAAAAGAATTTAATATCTTCTTGTTCCGCAACCAGGAAGCTCCTTCGGCTTTGGCTGTGGCAGGTCTTTCTTCTGAAGTGAATGAAGGTTCTTTGGTTCCTTTCACAGTGACTGTGAAAGTTCCTGGCACTGACAGTAAAGTTCCGCAAAAACCTCGCCTTGTTGTTAGTTACGATGGCGTGAGCTACACAGCAGGTAACAGCTTCCTTGAACTTGATGGCGCTCGTTATGTTGTGGCTGATTTGAACAAGAAAGAAGCGGAGTATCTTGGTGACTCTAAATGGAAGTTCACTTTGATCTTTGATACTAAAAACATCTCCGTTCAGCCGCAACTTGCTAAAGATGGTTCTATCCTTTCTAACGCTGACGGCACTCGCGTTCGTTTGAGCTTCAAAGTTTACAGCCCCTACGGTCTTTCGACTCCTGAGGCTTTGACTCAGGTTAAAGTTCGTTACACAAAACCGATCGCGGCTCCCCGTTTTGACCTTTCGGGTTTAGGCCAACAAGGTTTGCAAGTGTCTCCGGGACAAAATGTAACTTTGAACTTCGTTGTTTCTTCAGCGGATAAAGACGCTGTGGTTAAAGTAGAACCTGCAACTTCAAACTTGCCAGGTTCTCCAAAAGTAGAATGTAAAGCTTCAGCAGCGACGGCTGCAAAACAAGAATGCGCTCTTACTTGGGCTGTTCCTTGTGATGCAACGGCTGCGAACTTGGGTGGGGAAATCGCAATGAACGCACAAAGCGTCGTGAACGGCAGAAATTCTGACGTCACTTCCTACAAATTGAAGGTTCTTGCTTCACAAGAAGACAAGAAACTTTGCTCAACGGAGGCTGCACAATGAAAACTATGAACATCCTCTCCATCGCAGTTCTTGCGTGCTCTTTGATGGCGACTTCTGCGTTTGCAGCGTCGGCTAAAAGCAAAGCTCCTGCGAAACAAATCAATGCTTCGGAAGACATTGACTCATTGGGTGGAAACCAAGAGTTGATGGAAATGGCGCAAAAAATCAAATCAACAAGCCGTTCTCGCATCGTGCAAGAGCGTATTGTCGACCGCAACAACACTCTGGAGTTCGGTCTTTCTTACGGCAGTGTTTTTGGTGGCGATGCTTACGTAAAAACACAAAGTTTGGGCGCTCAGGTGGATTACCACATCACTCCTCGTTGGTCCGTGGGTGTTCGTTACTACGATTTCGGCAACAGCCTCACGAGCGAAGGACAGCGTATCTATGACGACGCTAAAGCCGCAGAAGCTGCTGGCGGTCGTGCTCTTCCTGTCGATATCGACTACCCTCTGAACTCAACGATTGCCGTTGTAAACTGGTACCCTATCTACGGCAAAACAAGCTTCTTGGATATGGGTGTGACTCAGTTTGACCTTTATCTTTTAGCTGGTGGCGGAAATATCACTCTTTCTAGCGGCAGCACTTCGGTGATGACGGGTGGATTGGGTTTAGGCGCTTGGATCTCTAAGCATGTTTCTGCTCGCGCAGAAATTCGTTACCAAAGATATGAAGATCAAATCGCTACGGGCGCTCGTAATTTGGACATCGTAACTGGTTCACTTGGTCTTGGATGGATTTTATGATGAAGTCTGTATTCACTCTTAGCACTCTAGCGATTTTAGTCTGCGGTTTGCACTCGCAAGCCCTGGCTGCCGATCGCGTATCGTCTGCAGAGTGGGCGAAGACTTGGGTTAAATCCTTGGAAGGAAATAACGCGCAAGCCTTCAACACCAATGCTTTAGAGAAAAAAGCTTTGGGCTCTTGCAGTGATTGCGAAAACAAAGACTCTTTGAAAAAGGCCCGCAGCCTTTTTGCCAAGGGTCAGTTTGATGCTGCTATCAACTCTTACAATGAAATTCCTCGCGGAAACACCTACTGGCTTTCTGCGGTTGAAGAAAAAGGCTGGGCTTACTTCCGCCAAGAAAACTACGAAAAAGCTTTGGCGCAAACTAAAACTTTGCTAGCTCCTCAGTTTGCAGAAGTTTCCAATACGGAAGCCTTCCTTCTTCAGTCTCTCACTCAATTGAAAATCTGTGATTACAAAGGTGTCTTTGAAACTCACCAGATTTTTAAAGAGAAGCAAAAGAACCGCATTATGGAAGTACAAAAGCTCGCTCAAACCGGTTGGAATGAGTCCCTTGCACAAATCTTGAGAAAAGCGGATGAGTTTCCTTTAACTTTGGACGACATGGGTGAAACGGTTCAACGTTTGCCTTTGATGATCTATAAAGATACTGAGTTTCAAAAACAAGCTCTTCGTTTTAAAGCTTCTCAACGTGCAATGGAGTTGGTTGATTCTAAATATCCTCGCGTAAAGAACTCTTTGGATAAAATCAACCAAGAGAGCTTCCGTGCCTTGAAAGACCGCGTTCAGGAGTTGGCTCAAGAAGAAACAAATGAAAACTTCAAAATTGTTCAAAAGTTGAATCTTGTTGAAGTCGAAGCCATTCAACGTGTTCACACGGATATGAATATGGCTGAAGAGCTTTACAAAAAAGGTAAGTTTCAAGACGTTCAGGACGACAAACTGGTCTTTATGGATGATGGCAGACCGTGGATCGACGAACTTGATAAGTTCGAAGTGGCTGCAAAAACTTGCGCCAAAGGGATCAGGAGGAAGATGTGAGAACTCTCGTCATCATCTGTATTTACATGTCGGCATTCATGCTCGTGTCTGCGTGCTCTCCTGAGTCTGCAACTTTGAAGGTGGAAAAACCTTTGGTTCAGCCCGAAGTGCAAATTCCTCAGTACGAGAACATTCCCGCTCAAACTTTTCAGTGGATCACTGAAGATGGTGGACAAAGTCAGCTCGACTTCAACCCGCAAGTGGACATTTTGTTTGTGACTGACAACTCTGACAGTATGAAGTCAGCGCAAGAAAACCTTTTGCGCAATATCGACAGATTTACTTCGGGTATTCTTAAAAACAAAATGATCGACTACCATATCGGTGTGATCTCTGTCTGGGATAGTTCAGATCGTTATATCCAGTCTAAAAAAGACCAATACCAAATTGGGGATCTTCGTTTTATTAAAAACTCTCAAGGCCAATCTGCTTTGAATCGTCGTTTCGTTGCGAAGTCGGACAACAACAGCAAGTTGATTGCCTCGTCTTTGAATATCGGCGTGACTCCTTATGCTCAAGGTGGACCTGAGTTTGAAGAGCTTTTCTCCCCTCTTGCAGCGGCGATCGAAAAAACCGGTCGTGGCGCTTCCAACGAAGGATTTTTCCGTCAAGAAGCGCAATTGATTGTAGTTCTTTTGACTGACGCTGATGACTCTTCAAAAAGCATCAATCCAGAAGAGATGGCGCAAAAGTTGATCGACTTTAAAGGTGGACGCTCTGAAAAAGTCGCGGTTTATGGTGTTCTTGTTCGCCCTCAAGATTCTGACGACTATAAAGACTGGGACTTGAAAGTTCACCCTAAGTATCACCCTGAGTGTTTTGATATGTCACAAAAAACTCCCAAGAATAACGGGAAATGTACGGGTTTTGGTCCTGAACGCCTTGAGAAATTCATCGTGGCTGCCAACCAAAACGAGGGAACTCCGGATCAAATCCGCGCGAAGCACATCATGAGCATCGTAAGCCCTAAGTTCGGTGATGATCTTGCGAAAATCGGTTCAGATATCACGGTGAAAACTTTGGCAAAAGAGATCTTCTTAAGCCAACGTCCTCGCATGGATAAGAACGGTCAATTGATGGTGCGTGTTCGTTACGGAAAACAAGTCATCCCACAAAAAGCCAAAGGTGGCTGGTTGTATAATCCAGAGGACAACTCCATCTTGCTTTCTGGTGATATTGATTACCAGTACGTTGAAGGCGCAAGATTCTCTGTGGATCTAGTTCCGTTGACTCTGAAACAGCATCAATAACAGTTTAAAGCCAGCAATTAAGTCAAAAGGCACTTCTGAGAAGTGCCTTTTTTATTGCTATTCACTTCCTTAAATCTTCTTATACTTCAACTATGAGAGTCACGGGGCCGTCATTGCGAAGATCCACCTTCATATCCGCGCCGAAAACACCGCCGCAAGTGGGAATACCTTGAGAGCTACTTAACTCCAACGCTTTTTCATAAAGTTTATTTGCAATATCCGGGGATTCCGCACCGATAAAACTCGGGCGATTTCCTTTGGAAGCATCCCCTAATAACGTGAATTGAGAGACGATCAGATGAGATCCACCGATGTCCTTCAATGACAGATTCATTTTTCCATTTTCATCAGGAAAAACTCTTAAGGCGATAATCTTGGCGATAAGTTTTTGAAGCAGTTCTTCCGTATCGCCCTTCGCCACTCCCAATAAAGTCAGGAAGCCTTTATCTATAGAGGAAATCTTTTTCCCATCCACCGTAACGGACGCGTGTTGAACTCTTTGGATGACAGCTTTCATCTTCTCCCCTTTGTGCTCGAACAATAATTATACATAGTCCGTGTTCTATTTATGAATTATTGATGCGTTACAAAAATTTTGTTAACCTTAAAATCAGATGACGAACAACAATATGAGACCCAAAAGAATTGTTTTGAGCGGAGCTCCTTCCTCTGGGAAAAGTACGGCTCTAGAAGCCATTCGACAGTCTTTGGGGGACAAAGTCATTCTTGTTCCGGAAAGCGCTGTTGTTCTTCTTTCTGGTGGCTTCCCGTCTCCGTCCCATGATGATTTAGAACAAATCCACGCCTTTCAAAAAGCGATCTTGTCAGTCCAAGAAAACTTGGAATCCATTTGCGATCGCAAAAATGTTCAGCGCTTGCCGATGATTTTCGATCGAGCCAAACTGGATGGCGCTGGTTTTTGGCCTCCGGGACCGGAACACTATCTTGCGACGTTCTCTGTTGATCTAAAAGCGGAACTCGCGAGGTACGATCACGTTGTATTTTTAGAGCTGCCCGAGGAAGAGTTTTTTGGCGGTCTTCTTAAAACGCGTTTTCATGATTACAAACAGAGCAAGGAAAGCGAGACTCAGTTGGCCTCGGTGTGGTCTCAACACCTCTCTTTTCAGAGAATCCCCGCACAAAAAGACTTCTCTAAAAAAATTGAAAATGTCCTGAGTGTCATCAACTCTCTGATTTCTCGCACATAAGACGGTTTAGAATAGTCTCTTGCTAACAGTCTTTTCTAAGATCTCCTCAATATAAAAATCGAGGAGGAAATATGAAAAAGTGGATCCTGGTATTTACGGCGGCACTGAGCCTTTCTGCCTTTGCCGAAAACTCAAATGAAATTCAAAGCGTAACTGACGCCCAAGAACCTTTTGTTATGGAGCCGATCTTTGAGAACTTCCGCTCCCATTGCCCCCGAGGCACAGAGCCTGTCACCAAGTTCTGCTGGGACAATGTTAAGAAAACCCTCGTGCGTTGCGGAGTCATGTGTCGCAGCACCAATAGCGGCGACCTAGGAAATTAAGCAGGCACTTATTTGATGGGGCGGAGTTTGAATTCCATTTTTGGGAAAACGATTCCGCCGCCGATGCCCACTTTAAGAGCGACGTGGAAAACATCGTGATTTCTGTTTTTAGCAGGAAGCCACGAGCCTTCTAATCCTAGCAAAGCGTCGGCAACCAAACCAATCCCGCGACCGTAAACGGCGCCATGAAGTTGGTCGACGCTCACTCCCCTGGGAATGAAGGTGAACATCCACTTGTAGGCGACTTCGAACTTAAGTCCGCCGTTATGAAAATCACAGACAAAAAGTTCATGAATGTTTACAAGTTCATTGGAGCCCGGCACTTTCATGGTGGCATCAAAGTTCCATGTATCGTGATCGACGAACAAAGCTCCATTCATGCCATTGGCGTAAAGGTAACCCTCAATCGGGATTCGTTCATCAGGCTTGACGGCAAACTGCTGTTGCAAGGTTAGGATCAAACCGTCAATTTGCTCTTGGCTTAAATTTGTATTCTTGCGAAGCGACTCTGTCAGTTCCGTTTTTGAAATGCCCTCGTCACTGATGTCTTGAGCACAGGCTGTGTTCAACGAAATAAAAGAAAACATGAAAATGCAGGAAGCGATCAGTTTTTTGGTCATCATTGTCTCCTTTGCTGCAGCATAGCCAGATAAAAGAAGCAGGCACCCTAAAAAGAAAGGGAGTCTTTGGGACTCCCTTTTCTTCTATTCTTCGTCTTCTTCTTCGATTTCTTCTAGCTCAGCTAGTTCTTTCGTGTCTTGTTTAGACTTGTTCGGATGAAGCTTTTGGTATTCTTTGATCTTGAGTGGATCTGGTCCCAGCATCAAGAACATGTTCTTACCTTCCATTTTTGGTTGAGCTTCAACCATCGCAAGGTCGTTCACGAAAGCGATCGCTTTTTGCATCACTTCCATACCCAACTCTTGATGGGCCATTTCACGACCCATGAAACGCAATGACACTTTTACTTTGTCGCCATCCAAAAGGAAACGACGTGCGTGGTTCATCTTTGTTTCAAAGTCATGTTGGTCCGTACGAGGACGCATTTGGATTTCTTTGATTGTCACAACAGTTTGTTTTTTACGAGCCGCTGTGGCTTTCTTTTTATTTTCGTACTTCCACTTGCCGTAATCCATGATTTTGCAAGTAGGTGGAGTTGCCGTTGGAGCAATCTCAAGAAGATCGAGGCCTCTATCTTCAGCAATACGTAACGCCTCAGGAACAGTCATCACTCCAAGCATGTTACCTTCATCGTCGATAACACGGATTTGTTGAGCGCGAATTTCACGGTTTACTCTCAATGAGTCTTTAGAGTCTTTTTTGCGATCGCGGTCGAAACGTCCACCGCCACCACCTCTAAAATTACCTTCGAACTTGCTAATGGGAAACCTCCAGGGTTCTAGTTAGTCGTTGCAGACTTCGCAAGTGAAGACTGCAATTGTCTTGTTTTAATATCGTCTAAAATCGTTTTCATTAATTGATCCACAGTCATGCCTTTGTGCTCAGAACCGTCTCTTAAGCGCAAAGAAACTGTCTTCGTCTCGGCCTCTTTATCCCCTACGATAATCATGTAAGGAACCTTCTGAAGCTGAGCCTCGCGGATCTTATAGTTTAGCTTCTCATTACGGCGGTCAAATTCAACACGAACTTTGTTCTCTTTGAGAAGTTTCATCAAATCTTCACAGAATGTGTTCACTCGGTCCGTAACGTTCAAGATCGCTACTTGAGTTGGACACAACCATGGCGGTAAATGACCTGCCGTGTGTTCAATATAAACGCCAATGAAGCGCTCCAAAGAACCCAAGATCGCGCGATGAAGCATGATCGGACGGTGCTCCTTGTTGTCTTCGCCCGTGTACTTCAAATCAAAAGCTTCTGGCAAATTCGGATCGACTTGCAATGTGCCGAGCTGCCAAGGACGATTCAAAGCATCCACGAACATGATATCCAACTTTGGTCCGTAGAACGCACCATCGCCCGGGTTCAAAGTGAATGGCAAATTCAAAGAATTCAAAGCCTCTGCCAAAGCGCCTTCGGCCATATCCCAGTACTGTTCACTGCCCATGCGGTTGTCTGGACGAGTGGAGAGATAGATTTTGTAATTGCTCATACCCAGTTTATCGTAAACGCGGTTGAGCAAGTTCATGAACTTCGCGATTTCCTCTTGAAGCTGATCCATACGGCAGAAGATGTGAGCGTCGTCCTGACAGAACGTACGAACACGAGTCAAACCGTGCATGGCACCCGATTTTTCATAGCGGTGCAAACGACCGAAGTCCGCCATCTTGATTGGCAAATCACGATAAGAATATTTATCGGAGTTGAACAACAAGCAATGTGAAGGACAGTTCATCGGTTTTGAAGCAAAATCACGCTCGTCCACTTTCGTGAAGAACATGTTTTCTTTGTAGTTCTGATAGTGACCTGAAGTGTGGAACAAATTCACGTCAAAGATCTGCGGCGTGATCACTTCCTGGTAGCCCGTTTCAAAATACAATTCACGCAAGAACGTTTGAAGTTCTGTGTAAACTGTCGCGCCCTTTCCAGTAAAGAAAGGAGATCCCGGAGCTAGTTCGTTGAAATGGAAAAGTCCAAGTTCCTTACCTAGTTTACGGTGGTCACGCTTTTTTGCTTCTTCAATATTGTGCAAATAAAGATCAAGATCTTTTTTGTCATTGAAAGCTGTTGCGTAGACACGCTGAAGTTGCGCATTCTTTTCGTCACCTCTCCAGTAAGCTCCCGCCACTGAAAGAAGTTTGAACGCCTTGATTTGGCCTGTGCTTTGGATGTGCGGTCCACGACAAAGGTCAAACCAACCTTCTCCGTTAAAATAAATACCGACAACTGTTTCGCCTTTAGCAGCCAAGTCTTCGATCAATTCAACTTTAAAACGCTCGTTCATTTTTTTGAACGTTTCAATTGCTTTCGCGATCGGCCAGTTCTCTCTATGAATCGGAAGATCTTTGGCAACGATCTCGGCCATTTTCTTTTCGATTTTTTCGAAGTGCTCTTCTGTGAAAGCAAACGGAGAATCGAAGTCGTAATAGAAACCATTTTCGATCACGGGACCAATGGTCACTTTCACTTCCGACCAAATTTCTTGAACGGCTTGAGCCATGATGTGCGCGCAAGAGTGACGGATCACTTCCACGGACTCAGGACTCTTGGTTGTAACAAGTGCGATCTTGGTTTGATCTTTCAGTGGAGTACGGAAATCAGAAATTTCTGAAGCTCCGTTGATATGAACTCCCAATGTCTCTTTAGCCAAACGAGGGCCAATAGACTGCGCTACTTCAAGCGCCGTGGGTTCATGGTCAAACACCTTGGTAGAATTATCCGGCAGAACGATTGTAATTTGTGACATTAGCTTGCGTGCACTCCGGTCATGCCGGAGTAAGAAATAGTTAGAAAATGTGATGAAGAATTATGCATTTGCATCACATAAGTAGTAGTCCCGTAGCCGCTCGGGGTCAAGCACTCACAGCAAGAAATTGCACACCTATAATCTGGTCTCCCGCCGCAGTCGACACAACCCAGCGTACTTGGGATTCGACGGACACCCATTGGCCATGACGGTTCTGATACATCAGGCTGATAAAGTCCTTAATTTTGACCTGCCCTTGTCCAATGGAGATCTGCGCCCCGCCTTTAGAGAAATCCTGCATTTGCCCCTCGCGGAGAAACTGGACCCCACGACCGGTCGGAGACTCTTCGGCAAAAACGGACTTCTTTAACATCACTTGGGATTGCACGGTGATACGTTCTTGCTTGCGGCTTTTCACTGCCAACCCCAGGAGGCGACGAGTCACAAGATCCGCGATACGAGGCGCTTCGGATTCAAAAAGAAAGAGCATTTGAGTGTTTGCAAAAGCGACCTGTTGCGCTGTTTTTTCAATAGTTTGGGCAATAAAGATAAAAGACAGCTTTACATTGAGTTTCCCCCAATTGAGGAAGGCTTGAACCAAACGCTGAGTCAGATTTTCCACTCGTACAATCACGAAGATCTCTCCTTGTTGGGTCATAAGGTACTGCTTTAACTCTTCTGGGCTCTGAGTAAAATGCCATCGCACTCCACGGACACCCTGGAGATAAGACGGCAAAGAGTGACTCGAACTGAGAAAAACGAGGTCCCTTACAGGTGCTATATGCATAGAGGACTTCCATTGCAAAGCTGAAGCCCAAGCCCTTCTCAAGTATAGAGCATTTCATCGTCAAGATCGTGGACAGGCGTAAAGAAAGCTTTAAACAACATTGCTAAATAACTGATTTACCAGAGCTAAAATACAAAGGAGCATCAATCTACAAATTTTATTTAGGAGAAAACATGAAACATTTTTTTATGACTCTTGTGACGTTGCTCGCTTTTGCCTCTTTCTCTCATGCTGAAGAAACCGTTGGAGAAAAGGTGGATCAGGGAATCGAAGACACTACTGAAAAAGCCAAAGAGATGGGATCTAAAGCAAAAGTGGAATCCAAAAAAGCCGCTCGCAAAGCCAAACGCACGGCTAAGAAAGGTATGCACAGAGCTCAGGAAGCTGTCTGCATGGAAGGCGATGTGGAATGTGCTGCTAAAAAAGCCAAACATCGTATGGAAGAAGGCAAAGACTCTGCCGTCGACACGATGAAAGACACTCAAGATCAAATGTCGAAATAGTTTTTAAACGGTGCCTGGACCACACCCAGGCACTTTGGTTATTGCTGACATTGACGTGCGATTTCTTTGAGTTCATTGATCTCATCACATTCAAAACGCGAAATGCGCGAACAGACGTAGTCAATACAAGAGGCATCGTAAAGTCCCCGGCACATATCGGTGACCTCAAAAACCTCGACCTTTTCATCGCAAGCAAAGCGACTCATGCGACTGCAAACACTGCGCACACAGTCCCCGTTCACGTTACGACATTCCCGAGTGACCTCCATAAGATCATCCCGATCATCACATTCAAAGCGACTCATTTGCTGACAAACAGCTTCGACACAATTGCTGGGAAAATTTGTGGGAGGACAATTGGGAGGACGGTTTGGCGGTCGTCCCGGAGCCGGAGGGTTTTCACTTTCCGGAGGATCTGGAAGCGGACGAGGTCGTGGCTGCTGAGGCGCCAGCAAGACCTGCCATACGCCGGAGTTTGTATAGTAAGAATCCACCAATTTTTTTACTTTTTCGTGATTCGACGGAGCTCCTAAACTTTCTACGGACATCAGAATCAAAAGGATAAAAAAACTTGAAACGAAGATACGCATAAGTCCCTCCCCCTTTCTTAATGCTCCAAATGAAAGGAACGAACCTCAACAGCTCGTTGGGGGTGGAGTCAAAATACAATGATCTTCCCCTAGAGCCCGACCTGAAGCTTGTTATAATAAAGTCCCAAGCACAAAGGAGTTCTTTATGGCGACGAAATCCATTCTTATCCCGGATGACTTAGCTGAAAGAACAACGGCGGGCCGCCTGCGCTCACGTCTGATTCGTGATATTGCCTTGGAGTTCGCACAGAAATTAAAAATGGACGTGGAGCTTTTGTATGTCAAAAACCTCACTCCCGGACTTTTTAAAAAGAAGCAGATCGGTGCATTATTAGAAACTTACGACGCTATCGAGACGTCGATTCTGCAGCAATTTGCGAAAGCCAAAATCAAAGGCCGCGTAAAAATCATGTCTGGATCGCCCGCTGAAGAAATTCTTCATCGTGTAAACTCGTCGGAAAATATCTCACTGATTGTTATGGGCACTCACGGTAAAAAAGGTCTGAAGAAAATGTTTTTAGGCAGTGTTGCAGAGGAAGTATTAAGAAATGCCTCTCTCCCCGTTCTGATTTTGGGCCCCGCCGCTCAAGAAAAGCGTCGGAATTTTAAAATAGATGGAAAATTTAAAGTTCTCTTTTTAACGGATCTTGCAGACAGCAGCGCGCCCGCCGAAAAATGGGCCCTTAAATTCTGCAAAGAGTTAGACTGCAAAGTCACTCTGCTTCATTCTGTCGGGGACCAAATCCGTCGCACCCGACAGAGTCTTTACGGATCGGGTTACATTCCTTTTGATATGGAAGAAACATTCACGGATATGGCTTTGGATGCACAAAATTCATTGAAAAAGAAAGAGCACCAATGGGCGCAAGAAGGCGTGAAAGTTTCCTCAGAGACAGCCACCAAAGAAGAGACTTTGGAAAAAACTTTTCAAACAAAACTCCGTCAAGGCTACCATCTCGTCGTAATGGGAACCCACTCGGATAAAATGATGAAAGCGTTTCTGGGAAGTACCGCCAGAAAAGTCATTCAAATCTCACCACTTCCAGTCCTCGTAGTGAGATCCAAATCCTAAATAGGCAGAAGATATTCGTCATAAGTCACAGAAATATGAAGCTCTTCGATACACTCCCCTTTACGAAGAAAGGAAGCCCGTAAAAGTCCCCGAACCGAAGCCACATTTTCTGCACGAGTCAGAGCCCGAATGAATTTGTACTTTGGATAGCGCTTACGACAATGCTCAACCAAAGCCGTCAATAAAGAGGAGAAACACCCCTTCCCACGAAAGGAAGGATGAATAAGATAAAAAACGCCCACATTATTAAATTCTTCATCAGGATAAATCCCAACAAACCCAATAAGATCCCGATCAACCCAAGCCGCAAAATGAAACTCCGGAGCAAACTGAATCAAAGCCGCCTTCTGCTCCACTTCAGACATCTCAGAAAACCGCGACAATGGAGCATCCGGCTCCCCCGACTCAAAATAAGAGTCATGCAAAACAATCAATTCACTTAATGTAGGCTCCTTAAGAACAACTTCCATACATCCACAATACCAACCAATAACGCAACCGCGCTACCAAAAGTAAGTCCGTACCTTTTGAAAAAAGAAAAAGGGAAGCCAAGATGGCTCCCCTTCGCGCGAGGACTGTCTGAGCGTTTTGCTAGCGGCGGGACCCCACTGCCAGCAAAGCCGGACCCTCGTATTTAGTAAGCAACGTGGTGATTGATTGCTTCGTGAATTCTTGGATCTTTCAAAGGAACCAAACTGTGTTTGCTCCAGAAAGACATGATAGTCAGCAAGAACAATCCGGCAAATCCAGCAAAGATACCGATTTCCCAGAAGCCAAAAGTCACATGACCATCAAAGAAGTTAGGATACACCATCCAGTAGATGTCTACGTATTGCATGATGAGAACAAGAACAGACACCAGGATAACGTGGTTGTCGTTTCTCTTCGCTCCGCGAGGAAGCAATGCCAAGAAAGGAACAACGAAGCGGAAGATCAGAAGAGCCATAGAAATGCCCATCCATCCACCTTGTGCTCTCATGATATAGTACTCTGTTTCCTCTGGTAAGTTCGCGTACCAAATCAACATGAACTGAGAGAACGCAATGTAAGCCCAGAAGATTGAGAAACCTTTAAGGTATTTTACAACGTCATGTTGGTGTTCTTCAGTGACATAACCTTTTACGAAGCCACCGCGTCTCATCAACACGATCACAATCGCAAGGAACGCCATACCCGCTTGGAACATACCAGCGAAAGTATAGATCCCGAAGATTGTTGAGTACCAAGTTGGAAGAAGTGACATCAACAAATCAACGCTGAAGAAAGAGAACGCCAACGCGAAGAATACGATGAAACCAACTGCTGGAGACACGTTCTTATTTGTTAGGTTCTGATCACCCGTTTGATCTTGTTTCAAAGAGTTTCCAACCATCACCCATCTGAAGATCATGCAACCGATGGCGAAGATAAACAAACGCACAACGAAGAAGCCTGAGTTCAAATAACCTGTTTTAGCTGCGATCACTGGGTTTTCAGCAACAACCTCAGGGTTTGCCCAAGGGTAAAGATGCTTAAAACCAACAAGCAGCAATAAACCACCGATCAAGATCGCTGGAATGAAAGCCGTTGTCGCTTCAGCGTAACGACGAATTGTCACAGACCAGCCCGCTTTTGCTACGTTATTAATAGCAACCCAGAAAAGTCCGCTCACCGCCATTGCAGAGAAGAAGAAGAAAGCTACAAGGTAAGAAGTCCAAAGACGCTCTGGACTTTTCATCAAACCAACAACGAAAGTCAAAAGACCGATTGCAATCAATGCAAAACTGATCGTTTTCAACTTCGCTGGAGCTTCAAATTTAGATACGTGTAGATTTACGTGATTGTGTTCGCCCATACCAAAACCTACTTAGATTGCTTCTCTAGGAAGCGAATGTAGTTAACAACTTGCCAACGATATTTTTGTGGAATGTGAGAAGCGTAAGGACCCATCACACCCTGCCCCACAGTGATCACGTGATAAAGGTGTCCATCTGGCCAGCCTTTGATTTTATCAGTGAGCATTGAAGGTGGTTTCAACGCCATCTTCTCAGAAACAGAAGATTTCGCCTCAACTCCGCCCTCACCTTTATAACCATGACAAACAGCGCAGTTTGTTTCGTAGTATTTTTGACCTACGAGTAAAGTCTCTTCGTCCATTTTACCAGCATAAGGGTTTTTCAAATTTTTCGCCGCACCTTCAACATCAGTCGTGTATCTGTAAGGCTCAAAGCCCACAGGAGCTGTGCCTTCAGGTGGAACTCTCATTCCGCTGTGGTGTGGAGATGTTTCGTCGTACTCCTGAGCTTTGATCGCCGGAGACTCCATCATGTCTTGGATGATTTCTACATTGGGTTTGTTACCGCGAGGACCGCAGCTAGACAATGCTAGAGCTGCCAAGCCTGCTGCTGCTACACCCATGGATAAATTCACAAGGCTTCTCATCTTTAGTACTCCGTCTTTTTCACTTCAGTTGCGCCAAGCTCTTTGAACATCTTTTCAATTCTTGATTCATCATAACCCGTGTCATTGAACGGAATGAAAACCGCGAATTTATGAGAGCTCAAATCAGGATCAATGCTAGGAGGATCAATGCGTGGGATTTTGCACGCATAGAACAAAGCTCCTACCGAAGAAAGAGCGGCAAACAAGATCGTCAATTCGAACATGATAGGAATGAACGCAGGCAAAGAGAAGAACGGTTTACCACCGACATTCACGGCCCAGTTCACTGCCGAAGTCCACCAAGTCAAAAGAAGACCTGCTGTCAAACCAACAACACCTGCAGTGAAAGTCACATAAGGAATCCAAGATCTTTTGATTCCGCAAGCTTCTTCCATACCATGAATAGGATAAGCAGAGATCACTTCAAACTTTGTGAAGCCCGATTCGCGAGTTTTGCGAGCGGCTTTCAAAATCAAATGTTCTTCTTCCCAGATACCAGCAATACCTTTTGTATATTTAGCCATTAGTGGTGCCCTCCTTTTTCATCGTAACCAACATGGAGCACGGGCTTCACTTCCGCGATAGAAACCGCAGGGAACAAACGTAGATACAACAAGAACAACGTCAGGAACATACCGAAGGATCCGACAAGAACCCCAGTATCGAACCATGACCAAGCGTACATACCCCAGCTTGATGGCAAGAAGTCACGGTGAAGAGATGTCACAGTGATCACGAAACGCTCAAACCACATACCGATGTTTACGAAGATAGAAACAACGAACATCACTGGGATTGAACGACGCATTTTCTTGAACCAGAACAATTGCGGGATCAATACGTTACAAGTCACCATACACCAATAAGACCAACCGTAAGGACCGAACGCACGGTTGACGAACACGAAGCGCTCGTATTGGTTGCCAGAGTACCAAGCGATAAAGAACTCAGAGGCGTAGGCGTAACCAACTAGCATACCTGTTGTCATGATGATCTTATTCATCACTTCCATATGGTCTAGAGTTACGTAGTTTTTGAATTCAGGGAAACCGATACGTACCAATGTCATCAACGTCACAACCATCGCGAAACCGGAGAAGATCGCACCGGCAACGAAGTATGGAGGGAAGATCGTTGTATGCCAACCTGGCAAGTTAGAAACCGCGAAGTCGAAAGAGACGATCGTATGAACTGAAAGAACGAGTGGAGTAGAAAGACCTGCAAGGATCAAGTACACCATTTCATAGTGTGACCAGTTCTTAGCAGTTCCACGCCATCCCAAAGAAAGCGCACCGTAAACAGTTCTGCGAAGTTTGTTTTTCGCACGGTCTTTGATAGTTGCAAAGTCAGGAACCAAACCGATGTACCAGAACACCATGGAAACTGTCGCGTATGTTGATACGGCGAAAACGTCCCAGAGAAGTGGCGAACGGAAGTTCACCCACAAGGGTCCACGTTGATTTGGATACGGAAACAACCAGTAATCCAACCAAGGACGACCTGTGTGTAGTAGCGGAAAAAGACCTGCTGTCATAACGGCGAAGACCGTCATTGCTTCCGCAGTGCGGGCAACGGATGTTCTCCATTTTTGACGGAACAAGAAAAGAACCGCAGAGATCAATGTACCGGCGTGACCGATACCGATCCAGAATACGAACGTCACGATCATCGTTCCCCAGAATACCGGAGCATTCACCCCGAGGAGACCGATACCAACGCCGACGACGGATGCGAGGATACCGATGTAGAACAACAACAACGTCTTCGCACCCAGGAACAATCCCACCCAACCTTTGGATGGGAATCTTTCCACCGGTGCACAGATATCATCTGTCACATCTTTTAAAGTCTTATTGCCAAGGACTAATGGGCTACGCTTCATCATGAGTGCTCACCTTGTTTTGCAGTACCGTGACCGTTGTGGCCACCAGTTGATTCTTTATCATTGTTACGGATCTTAGAAAGGTAGCGCACGGAAGGTGCCGCATGCCATTCTTCAAGAAGAGCGTAAGCACGTTCTTCTGTTTTAAAGATCTTAGCCACTTCTGAATTCGGGTCATTCAAGTCACCGAATACGATACCACCTGCAGGACATGCAGTTTGGCAGGCTACTTTCACATCGCCGTCTTTCAACTGACGTTTTTCATTGCGAGCCACAGTTTTCGCATCCTGAATTCTTTGAACGCAGAATGTACATTTCTCCATCACCCCGCGAGTACGAACACCCACAGAAGGATTCAGAGCCATGTGCAATGGCTTTTCGATTTGTTTCGCATAGTTGAACCAGTTGAAACGACGAACTTTGTAAGGACAGTTATTCGCGCAGTAACGAGTTCCTACGCAACGGTTGTAAACCATGTCATTGAGACCTTCATCAGAGTGAACAGTCGCAAGAACCGGACAAACAGTTTCGCAAGGAGCGTTGTCACAGTGTTGACACATAACCGGTTGGAAAACCGCTTCAGCATCAGCCGGGTTGCCAGTGTAGTAACGGTCAATACGGATCCAGTGCATTTCACGGCCTTCGATCACGTACTGCTTACCTACCACTGGAGTGTTGTTCTCGGATTGACATGCAATCACGCAAGAAGAACAGCCTGTGCAAGTGTGAAGATCAACAGCCATACCCCACTTGTGACCACTGTATTCGTGGCCAGACCAGATAGACCAAGTGTGGTGCTTGTGGATGCCGGCGTCTTTTTTCTTGTTGTAGTCTTTCAAAGTTGCTTCCGCAACGATGTTACGACCTTCCATAGAGTGATGACCTTGCGTGATCGCAATTTCATACTTTTTAGAAAGTTTTTTGAATTCTACTTTTTGACCCGCAAAGATCATTTTGCCGTCTTTTGCAGTCGCTAGAGCAAAGGCATTTTTACCAATGCCGTTACCTACTTTACCGACGCGAGTGCGACCGAAACCAACAGCGATCGCCATAACATCGTCATGAAGACCTGGTTGGATCAAGATAGGAAGTTCGATCTTCTTATCACCCACTGTTAATTCAACGACTGTGTTTTGCTTCAAGCCGTGCTTTTCAGCCGCCGCCAAAGAAACACTGATGTAGTTGTCCCAAACAGCTTTTGTGACTGGATCTGGAAGTTCATGCAACCAAGCCACGTTGTTCAAAGAACCATCGCCCATTTGTGACGTTGGATAAAGAACAAGTTCAAGACCTTCAGAAGCCGCCGCAGGTTTGATAGATGTGAAAGCATCTACTTTGAATGAACGAGATGAAGAACCGCCGTTCAATTGACCTGCGTAACCTTTTTGAAGAGTTTCTTGCCAGAAATCTTCGAAGTCTTTTCCTTTACCTACTTTGGGAGCAATGTCTGATTTCCAGAAAACTCTCAAGTAGTCATAGAATGTCTCGTAATCTCTAAGACGCTGAGGACCCATGTTCGCCATGTAAGCCCAAGTCATCAAAGAAAGTTGGAACGAACGAGTGTCATACATAGGACGGATCGCAGGTTGGCAGATCGTGTAAACACCGTTTGCCAATTCAGCATCATTCCAAGATTCCAACGCGTGGTTGTCTGGAGTGATGTAGTCTGCGTAGATACCTGTTTCATCGATACGGTCACCAGTATAAACAACCATCTCAACTTTTTTAGCAGCATCTGCAAAGCCCATTTCAGCAGGCAAAACAAACGCTGGGTTCACACCGTGAATCACCAAAGTTTTTACTTTGCCAGCAGCCATGTCTTTAATAAGAGCGGCCATGTCTTCGTAAGATGCTTTCAAAGCAGAGTTTCCGCCTTTAGCATCCACTGTTTTTCCGTCGTTATCCAAAACAGAGTTCAAGAAGTTCACAGCCACTTGAAGCTCTTTTGACTTCGCCGTCATTGTTTGGATACCACCTGCTACAACCAAAGATTCACCTTTGTTAGCAAGAAGGTCTGCGGCTACTTTCGCGAACAATTCAGGTTCAACACCCAATTTTTTCGCTGTGTCTGCAAATGGCGCCAACGCCGCTTTGACAGAAGCATTGCCCGCATATGCAGAAGCACCTTTTTTCACGATGATTTCGTGAAGAAGACCCATCACAACATCCAATTGTTGCGAAGGTTTGATTCTCATGCGGATGTCCGCATTTGCACCAGTCAAAGAATAGTTAGAATCAAAAGACACCAAACGATTCATGTTTTTGATGTCTTTACGGCCATTCACGAATTGATTCGTGAATGCTGTTGGAGAGATCCAAGTTCCCAAGAAGTCCGCGTCGATAGACACGATCATTTTTGCTTTATCGAAACGATAAGCTGGGACTACGTCATCACCGTAAGAAGCTTTTTGACCTTCACGAACTTCTTCATTCGAGAATGCTTCCCACACAACTTGTTTCGCTTTGAAACCTTGTGCGAAGTCGCCAATCACAGCACGAGTCGCAGGAGAAGCAATCGTTCCTGTCAAAAGAACGACGTCGCCTTTTTTAAGTTGTTCTACAACTTTTTTATCTAGCTCTTCCCACTTAACATCAACAACTTGGCTGTTTGATTTCTTCTCGTTGAAAAGGTTGCGCTGAGGACCTTTGAGTCTCTCAGGGTCGTACATCTTCAAAAGAGAAGCTTGAGAACGAATGCTCAAACCAGAGATGCTGAATGGGTGGCCCGGATTGGCTTCAATTTTAATAGGACGGCCTTCGCGTGTTTTAACAAGAACACCGAGTCCATCAGAACCATCAAAGAAAGCGGAAGAGTAGTAATTCGCTACTCCCAAAGTCACTTCTTCAGGTTGTTTGTTGTAAGGAACGATTTTTTGTACCGGACGACGGATGCAACCTGCAGACGCCATCGCGATAGAGGCACCCATGAGTTTTAGGAACTCACGACGGGCCCAACCGCCTTCATCGTCTTTCTCGCGAAGAGGAGACGATTGAAATTCTGTCTCAGCCATTTTCATGAACTCTGGATCGTTTTTCCATTGCTCAAGGCTTAGCCAGTACTTGTTGTCGCGCTCGACTTGTGGACGAAGCGCTTTCTTCATTGCTAATTCATTTTCATCATGATCGTGATGCATTTCAGACATGGTACCTTCCGAAACCTTAGTAGTGGCAAGTTGAACAGTTGAGTGGCGCTTTATTTTCAGGCTGACGGTGACAGTTCACACACCAACCCATGGAAAGGTCAGAGAACTGCTCGACCTTTTTCATCGTCTCGATTTGACCGTGACAAGTTTGGCAGTTCACGCCTTTTGCGACGTGGGCGTTGTGATTGAAGTGAACAAAGTCAGGAAGCATGTGCACGCGAACCCACTCAATAGATCCACCATTGTCATACGCTTCACGCAATTTTTGAACATTAGGTTTATCCGTCGCCACTTGAAGATGGCAGTTCATGCACGTTGAAAGTGCCGGAATATTCGAATGCTTCGTTCTTTCCACTTGGTTGTGGCAGTACTGACATTGAATCTTGTGAGTTCCCGCATGAAGGGAGTGATCAAAAGGAATTGGCTGCTCTGGAGCGTATCCTTTATTATATCCAAACCCTGGTTGAAACTTACAACCAACGAGAAGAGTTGAAATCATGAGCGCGCCTAAAAACGCCAATGCGCTCGCCGCTGTTCTTTTGAATACCCGATGCATAATCATCCTTCGCTTATTCACTACTGTGGGCCAAAGACAAACGAATGCTGTCCTAATTTTAGTTTGCTCCTATTTAATGGTGGAAAAGTCCAGTTGTCCATATTCTTTTTGCAAACATATTGAAAAAGAAGAAGACTCGGACTTCTCGCTTAAGAAGTGAGCAAAATAAAAATCAAGTTGCAGGTGTTTGTTTTTTACCTCGTCCCTGCCTAATCACACTTACATAAATCACTAACAAGATGTGAGCTGCCACAAAAGCAGACACATATTCCACTCCACCGGCACCGAATCCGTAGGAATGAAGCCCTGCGCCAAGAACGAAGTTCACTCCGTACCACGCCATGATCACCAATGAGAAAGTGATAACTGCTGTCACCACCATTCCAAAATGTTTGATCATGCCTGCGTAGCGCGCGTGAAGAACCGCCAAATAACCAAGAAGAGCAATCAATGCCCATGTCTCTTTTGGATCCCAACCCCAGAAGCGTCCCCATGAGTAGTCCGCCCAGATGCCGCCCAAAATAATTCCCGGAGCGAGGAACGCGACACCGATTTGCATCGCACGATAAATTCCCGTCACCACAGCTTTGATTTGCTCTTGATGTTTTTGTTCTCCGCGGAGGTAGTAGAAAAGTCCGATATCACCCAAGCCGAAGGCCAAGAAAAACGCCGCATAACTGATAGTGATAGTCATCACGTGAATCGTCAGCCAATAGTTGCTGCGAAGAACTGGCTCCAAAGGCTGAAGCGTCGGATCAAGAACTGCGGGAGCAAAGTCTGCGATCACAAGCCCAAAGGCTCCCACCAAAGTTCCCGCGACCAAAATCAAACGGAACTTATAGATAAGCTCCAAGATCGCAGCGAACAACAATGTTCCCCAAGAAACCCAAACCACGGTCTCATACATATTAGAGACCGGCGCACGCTCCATGATGTACATGCGCAAAGCAAATCCATAGGTGTGCAGAACAAAACCGAGAGCGATGAACGCCCAAGCTGGTTTCATCAAAGACTCTTTATTCAGAGTCCACACCAAAAGCAGAATCAAAAACGCGATGAAATAACAGACATACGCCCAACGGAACGGATGGAAGCTGTTATAGTGAACTTCCGCTTTCATTTTAGATTGATGATCATAAAGAACCGGATTATTCGCTTTCGCCAAATCTTCAAAAGCGTGAACAGCTTTATCAAGCTCCGCTCCCGTTGTGTCGGTGCTCTCCCCTTTTGCCACGGCTCCGATATGGGAAACGAAGGCCTTGGTGATATCCATGAACTTTTCTTGCTGAGCCGGTTCTAAATCCGCCACGGCAATCCAAGCATCCCCCTCTTTAGGAGGAATGACTTTCATCATACGACCTGCCGCCACTTCTTGAAAAACCACGAACTGATTTTCAAGACGCTGCAAAGCTTGAAAATAAGGATCTAACTTTTCTTTCGATTCACGTTTTGTATTCAACTCTTGACGCAGCAAAGTGAATCTTTCACCGCCAAAAAGTTCTTCGCCCGTAAACCAGCGTTGGTCTTTCGGAAGCTTCATGGCTTCAAGCACCTGGTGATTGCGCACCTCGAAGATTTTTTTGTCCTGCCAAGCTTGCGGAGACAACATCCACGTCATTACGATTTCTGTCGCAATTCGGCCTTCGTATTTTGTTTTACCATAGACAATTTCCAGCATCTCGCGGGCAAAGCTGTCATAAGGTTTGATACGTCCGCCGTCTTGAACCTGCAAATAGTTAAGAGCATCGCCCGTTTTTGCAAAAACAGAAACGCTCACTAACAAAGAGGCCACTACCAACATCAACTTCTTCATACTTTATCCCCGTCTTTTTGCGTTTTGCTCGCAACTTTAAAATCCAGGTGCTTAAACCACATCAATAAAACAATTCCCAAACTCAAAATCAAAGAGCCCAAGTATTTCAAAAAACGGCCCGGATCATGGTTCACCGAAAAGATCGATGCCACCGGACGACCTTCTTCTTCTTGGAAGCTCGCTTGATAGATGGTGAGACCCTTGTACTTGAGAGGCTCATTCATGGAAATGACTTGTTCTTTCCCATCCGGTAAAGTCACAACGCTTTCGTAAGCCATCGCGCGCATCGTGCCCTGATAACGAGTGACTGCGAAGTCTTTCAACTGCAACTTAAAGCCGATATCGGTGCGACGATTTCCGTAAGTCAAAAGATAGACGGCATTGTCAGTGAATAGTTTCACCATATCGTTCAACAACACCCAGTGCTCTTTGCCGTCAAAAATAATTTTAATTGCAGAGGTTGTCAGTGGTGTTGGACGCGCAGAAGGTTGCAAATCCCAATCTTCCAGAGCTGACGGCAAGAAACGCAGAACACGGAAGTTCAAAGCCATTTTAAAACCAGGGTCAAAGACTTCGCCCTCTTTCACAACCCCTTTTTTATGGGGTTTTTCAGAGTCCTTTTGAAAGACGACGTAACGAAGAGACATTTTATCTGCTTCTGGCGTAAAGAAGATTTCATTGACACCACGGCCTTTTTCAGGAGCGGGACCCAGGTGGATTTGCGCCGGACCGAAATTGTGAGTCGCGACCGAGTTCGCCTTCTTTTGCACCAACCACTCAATCACGTTGACGTTGGGATTTTGCAATTGAAAGCGCAAACCCGCTCCGCCTTTTCCGTTTTCATCAGCAACGACTTTACGTGAAGGCAGAACATATTTTTGATAATCAACAATGCGGATGTCGCCCTCATAAGCCGGAATCACCAAAGGTTTTTCAGCTGTGGGGGGATGTTTAAAGAAGTCGACCTCTTTCTCTAATGTTTTTGAATAACGATCGCCATCAAAAGAAGTGTAAACCACAAGGTCTGTTTCGGAAGTTTGCACAAGATTGTTGTTCTCGCCAATTCCGACACGCATAGAACCATCAAGTCCGTAGTTCATCGTCAAAAAAGCACCAGCCAACATCACAATAATCCCGATGTGCGCCAGAACGAAAGACACGTGTCTTTTCTTCCAAGGCCAACGATCCAGCATCACCGCGACCAGATTCACTACTAAGAGGATCATGATCAGATACATGAACCAGGTATCGTAAACGAGTTTTCGTGCGGCATAAGAGTCATACTTCGCTTCGACGAAAGTGCCCACGGCCGTAATAACTGCAAGTGCAATGATAATGAAAACAGCCAACTTAAGCGAAGCTAGAGGTTTGTTAAGCCTCTTCAAGAGAGATTTTTTGGGCAAAGAAGCCTTATCCAACGAGCCGTCCTTACTGAGAGCGATTTTTTTATTTACTGATAGCTTTTGCGCTGTCAGATAAGTTTATTCAAGGCGCGAGGAGGAAGGCGTACACCGTACGTCGACGACGAAGCAACGCAGAAAAAACTTATCTGACTGTGCAATATCAATAATTTAAGTCGGCTTGACTGACTATGCTTTTTGCTTTTCGACGCCCTACATTATATGCATCAAATTGTTGCGGACGTAGCTGAGAGCAAAGAGAACTTTTTCCTGAACCTTCTTCGCTTCTTCTGGTTTGAGCTTTTTTGTCTTCTCATCCATATAGAGCGAACGGTTCATCTCGACCTGAAGAGTGTGCTGATCACGACGAGGATCGCCGTACTGCTCTGTGACGCGACCGCCAAAATACGGCCAGTTGTATCCGACTTTAAATCCGGCAGTCACATAAGCCGCAATCACCAAATCTTTAAAACGTGGATCACAGCTTTTGCCTTTGCTATCGCTGACAACGATGTCGGCGCGAAGTTCTCCTGGATCGCGATGCTCGCTGGTTCCTACGGACGGCATGCTGTGGGCATCAATGTGAAAAGTTTTTTTATAACCTTTGCCGTGCAGGTCTTGATAAAGCTTGCGAATGCCACTGTGAAAAGGCTCATAAATAAGTTTTACCAGCTCGTCGTGGGACTGCGGACTCATCGGCTCTTTCATCAACTGATGTTTGTACGTTGTGATAACCCAGTGAAAACCGCGATTGTGCGTTCCCGCAGGATTGCTATTTCCCATAACAGAAGATGCGTCCACATCCTCAGGGATCCGATTTAAATCAGCCGCATAGCGATGCCACTCGGTTTTAACAAAGGGAATATGAAGTTTGTGCAGAGCCGGTTCATACAAAAAGTCCACATAACGATCGACATCACACATCAAAACTTCTTCGGGCAAGGAGTTGAGCCACGGAGTTTGCGGAGGAACTTTTTCACCGGAATGTGGAATTGTCACGATCAGTGGTACTTCAGTTGAACTCATAATGCTCCTTCCGGTGCTGCTTCAGCTTCGCTCTGCGGGCTACCGCCCCTTCAGCTTCGGGCCTCTGGTCTTTTGCTCTGCCGGCGTCCGCCGATCCTTCTACCTTGACCTCTATTGAGGAAAAAGCAAGAATTTAATAAAGGATAGTGCTTATGACGAATGCTCCCAAGGCAAAAATTTATACGCGGACAGGTGACAAAGGGACGACTCGATTGGTGGATGGTTCTTGTGTTGAAAAATTCAATCCTCGCGTCGAGGCCTATGGGACTGTTGATGAACTCAATAGCTCTATCGGTGTCGTTCGTTCCGGCCTTGCGGCTTTTGCTGAACTTCATTCTTTAGATCAGCCTTTGGAGAAAGTGCAAAACGAACTTTTCAATATCGGCAGTCTTTTAGCCACCGAAAAAGACGAAGTTTTTAAAATGCTTCCTCCTATCACGGAAGAGCAAATCCGTTTTTTAGAAGTGCAAATTGACGAACTCACCGTGCAACTTCCCGAACTTCGCAATTTTATTTTGCCGGCAGGTCATCCGATAGCTTCAGCCCTTCACGTGGCACGCACTTGCTGCCGTCGCAGCGAGCGTCGTTCCGCGGAAATTGCCGTGAAAGACGATCGTTACATGATGGCACTTCAGTATCTGAATCGTTTGAGTGATTATCTTTTTGTGGCGGCACGTTGGGCGAATTTAAAAATGGGCCACCATGACGTTCTTTGGAAGAAGACTTAATGAAGTTAGAGATTGCCAAACCCGAGGACTCCAAAGCTCTGGTCGAATTTTTTAAAAACTTTCCGTTGCGTGGACTTGTCGAAATGAAAATTGATCGAGATGGGGATTTTTTTGCGCCCTACTCGATTCAATCCGATCGTCATCTGACTTATCAATTGAAAGACGAAGATAAAATCGAAGGTATTGCAAGCTTTGTGATGCGTGACGTGCTTTTGGATAACAAAGTTCGTCCTGTGGCTTTCGGGCGAGATTTGCGTATTTCCTCCAATCGTCGCGCTATTTTAGAATGGTCTCAGCACTTTTTGCCTGTCATGGAAGAAGTCTTCCACACATTTGGCTGCAAACACCTTTTCTCGGTTTTAAGTATGAGCGAAGTGCAGGCGCTAAATGCGTTTGTTCGACCGCGCACGATGAAACGTCCGTTACCACATTATTACTTATTCCGTCGCTTTAACATGGTGTCAGTCCATGGCCGCTTGCCTTGGGCGCAAAATCCTCTACCGCACTTGCGTATTCGCCGAGGCAGTGCCGCTAACGTCGATGCTTTGATTTATTATATTATCCAGAAGTCCCGCCAGAAAGATCTCTCGACGGTGTGGGATGCACAAAGTTTTCACGACAAACTCGATCGCTGGAAGGGTCTTAAACTTGAGGACTTCCTGATTGCTTTTGATAAGGATGACAACATCGTTGGCTGTGCGGCTCCTTGGTCTTCCGGAGGCATGCAGGATTTTATTCCGATGGAGTATTCTCTGCGCGCCCACAACTTTCGCCAGTTTTTGAAGTTCGGAAAAATGTTGGGATGGACTAGAACTCTAACCAAACCTTACTCACGACTTAAAATTGAAGCCGGATTTAACTTTAAGTATTTGAATTTTCTTTTTGCTGACAACGGCGATATTTTTGAAAGTCTTTTGTGGAAAGCTTACGATGAGGCTCACGATAACGAGTTTATCGTCTATAATCAAATCCGCTCGGAATACATCTACCGCCGTCCACAAAACTGGATCGCTGCGAAAATGCCTTTTGGAGTTTATCTTTTATTAGCACCGGATCAGGAACCGCCCAAGTTTTTACATCCGGGAAATGAAAAGCCGATTGAGATGGAGCCTTTTTTCGCTCTTTAAGCTTGCCTCGGTCGGTCTAAAACAATTCGCAGCGCATAGACGTGAAAGAAAATAAACATCTGCACTGTGAATTTTAATAAGAATGAATACACCGCCACGGACACCGGCCCTGATGATCGTGGTAAAAGCTCACTTGCCGCAAGAATCAAAATACAGACCATAAGATTTATAAAAACAATTCCGTAATGCCGGCGCTCTAAAAATACGACAGGAAAAACAGCGACAATAGCCAGACAGGAATTGATCTGCTGCCCGATCCCAGGAAAGAAAATTCCTAAAACAACCACGAACAACATCAAAGAATTCTGCACTAAAACGGCCGGAATATTTTTTTTGAGATGAAAAAGATAGGCCGCACCCAAGCCTGCCACTGAAATAAAAAGGAGCGCAAGAATACGCCACAGATCAAGGCCAATAATATAATACACTCCGCAGAAGGCGATGCTGGCTACCCACATACTCAGACACATATAAAGACCTAAAAGATTCTGATCGAGGATCGATGCGTCCTCTTTGAACACAGACAACAACTTATTTAGCATAGAATTCTACTTCAGCCTCACACGAAAAAGCCCTCTTTATCTTAGAGTAAAATCCTGGGTTTTCCGCGTTTCCTTTGTGTAATGCCCGTGCTTAATTTTGGCACCCTTGGCAGTTTCTTCGTCTCAAACCCTCCTGGGGTAACTTAAAAGCGGCCCCTGTTTTGCTCCTTTCTTGAATATGATGAAAACCCTCAAACGCGGTCTCATTTTGAAACACTTTGCAAAACTCCTCCTCGGAGCCGCGATGCTATTGGGATTTTCAGTCCATGCCCAGGAAGTGCTGACTCCGGCAAAAACAAATAATAACAATATTTCTTCCGCAGATCGCATCGCCCGCGCGTTGATCAACACCTTGCCTGAGTCCGGAACGAAGAACGGGCTTATGCGCTACTATGAGATCTTAAATCCTCATGCCTACACCAGCGATATGGATGTAGCGATCAACAACACAGGCCTTGCCAACTTCTTCCAATATCATTTTAAAACCAACGCGTGCTTTGCCGAAAAAGCCCTGCGTTTTTATCATGACGTGCGTTCAACGACTCGCAACACCCAAAAAATAAATCCTGAAGAACAGCGCAACAGTCGTCCCTCTTTAGGAGATAAATCTGGTGCTAACCGCGATGATCTTAAAGTCGGCTGGCTCTATGAAAAAGCTTTGAAATACGCCAAAGGAAATTCCAACACGGCTCTCGCTTTGATCGGCATGTGCGGTCATGACGATACGAAACAAGGTGATTTCGTCAATACGGCGGTTGAGGCAAAACTTTTAAGCGAAGGCTTCACCCACGAGTCCCTTTATGTCCCGGGTAAAGACGGCGCCATGGACTCCCCTTGTCCGCCTTTGACTTCGGATTTTTTTATCGCAGGCTCCCTGGGAAAACGTGATGACATTGAGGAAGCCCTTAAAAGAAAAATTTTAAGAACTCAGTATCCCGGCAAAAAATCGGTGCAAATCGCCTCTAAGAATTACCATGTTCTGGGTGCGGCGTTTATGACGTGCCAAATGATCGAAGCGGGACTTTCTCCTTTTCTTGCCGTTCGTGTGGAATCTATGGCGGCCAACCTGTATCGCGGAATTCGCCTGTGTCAGAATATTGAAATTCCAGCCAGTTTATTTTGGAAATTGCAAAGACATCCGGAAGTTCGCAAACGCCCTGCAAGTTATCGTTTTGAAGATGCCGTTATCGCCAAAGCTTTAGAATATGGTCGCGCCAAAACATGTTTTGCGAAAAAAGTAAAAGACGATGCTCTTTGCGAACTTCTGCAAACTGTCGGTGCTCCTTTTGATTTGTCCATACCTCGTCTTGAACAACGCGCGCAAGGCCTGTTGCAAGGATATATGGATAATATGGTGGCCAGTGGCCTTTACGCCTCTTGGCACATCAGTGGTGAAATCGCAGGCGTGAGTCTTCCGTGCTCTCGCGATCAATTGTTTGGCCCACATCCATTTATGAAATGGCTGGTGGCCCAAGCCCAATTGCCTTTGAACATTTGCGGAGGAGGACTCAGTGTTGAATCCTGCCGCAAAGCTTTAGGTACGATCACAAGCTGGGAAATTGATTTTGATTGGACAGTGTCTCAGCACTTGGCGGGGGCGAAGTTCGCCGCCAGTGTGTGCAAAGCTTACCCGCAAGGCAAAACCTCTATGGAAGAGTTCTGCGATTAAGCGGCCTTCTTAATTCCCGTTAAATTCTCTAAATTCCCGATGGTCGTTGTTAGACCTTCCGTTGAATCATTTAAACTGGAAGCTGCCTCAGAAATAGTTTCAGAAGAAGCGGCATTTGTTTGTGTCGCTTGATCCAATTGATTCATGGCTTGCGTGATTTGTGAGACACCCGTGCTTTGTTCCACACTGGCTGTCGCAATTTCATTATTCAAGCCGGCCACTTTATTCACGGAATCGACGATTTTTTTGAGAACTTCATAACTTGAATCCGCCGTCTTCTGACCTTTTTCAATTTGCTCAACACTTTCAGAAATCAAATCTGAAATTTCTTTTGCGGAAGTGGCACTTCTTTGTGCCAAAGCGCGAACCGCATCCGCCACAACCGCAAAACCTTTTCCTTGCTCCCCGGCGCGAGCCGCTTCAACGGCCGCATTCAAAGCCAAAAGATTTGTTTGGAAAGCGATATCGTCAATCACCGTGATAATGTCTTCAATTTTCTTCGAAGACTTCACGATTTCCTGCATGGAACTCATCAAAGAAGCGATTTCACGAGAACCCTCTTCTGCTGATCCCTTAGAGACTTGAGAAAGTTCAGAAGCAAGCTTCGCATTATCTGCATTAAGTTTAATCATACTTGAAAGCTCTTCAAGAGACGCCACAGTTTCTTCTAAAGATGCCGCAGATTCCGTTGAAGCTGCTGACAAAGCAGAACTGGAGCCCGACAAATTCAAAACGAGATTGCGAATTTGCGAGTAAGCTCCTGCTAAAGATTCCGTTTGCATACGAATACCTTGTTTCAGGGAGTTCGACGCCATAAACATGGTGAAAGACAAACCAATGATCATGATCGCAACACTGCCTAGCGCCCATTGAGCATAACTCAAGGCCGCCTCTACAGCCCCTCGCGTACGGGCTTCCAAAACTTTTTCAAATTGATCGATAGGTTCCCCGATAGTCACGATGAATTTGTGATAAGCCTCATCATGCATAAGTTTGCGCGCTAATTCTAAATCCGCATCTTTTTTCACAGTGAACTTGCCCGCATCGTCTTGAAAAAGACCTTTTGCCGCGTTCATCGCGATGGTTTCTGTCACGACAAGGTCATTGGATCTTTTTTCTGCTTCCGCCAAAAGCGCGAACTCCTGCTCAGTGAAGCCTGCCTCTTTCATCAAATCCTTAGAAGACACTTTGCGACCGTCAGAACGAGCTTTCTCTCCGTTACGAACAGCGATGATGTCAAAGTACTCTTGTTCGTACTTTGCATCCCCTGTCACAACGAAAGTTCGCGCCGTGCGAGTCAGGTTTGCTGAATCATCGCGCAGCTCTTGCGCTAAGGTCATAGAAAGAAACTTGGATTCATGAGCCGCATTGAGCTGCTTTTCATAATAAAAAGCCGTTCCGATGCACACATAGAGGGCGAGAATCAAACCGAAGGAAAAGAAATTAAAAAGACGAACTTTGGTGAATACATTCATAGAAAACCTCGAGTTTAAATAGCAACAACTCTTCGGATTCCTAATAAAACACTAAATCAGTCAATCTTGTTTATATGAGGGGGCTTTCGCCCGTCGTGAAAGTTTCTCGAACTTGGGGCCAGAACCAATCCAATTGAGGGTCCGAGGCAATAACGTCTTTAATTAAGACTTTGATATCACCTTTTGTAGAAATCTCGCGACGAAGCCAGATTTCAATTTCATCGTAACCTGGACCAATGATGGTGATCTCTACCTGACTTAAGAAATGCAAAAGATGAAGATCCTGAGTGGCCACAGGCTTCCCTTCTGTTTTTCCCCGGATGAAATTAAGAACTTCATTTTTGATATCAGAGAAACAACGATAGTTGATGCGACGAAGAATAAGATCTGCGCGATGATCGCGATTGATCCAACGCTGGTGCAGTCCTCTTTGTACTAAATTAATAAGGTAATTGCGCAATACACTCGGGACCAGACGAAAATCTTCGTCCGGCAACGCCATCACCTGCATCAAATCAACGTAGCGAGCCGATTCCTGGCCGCGACGAAGGGAGGTGAGTACTTCTGGTATCCTCAAAACTGATTCGCGAATCCCCAGAAGATCAATTCCTGCTCCATCCGTGAAGTAGAGAATTCTCATATCCCTATCATGACCTAACTTTAGGGAATGTGTGTAGAAATTTGATCATTCAAGACCATGGTCTAGCTTGTATTTTTTAGTGCCGATCCCTCGCCTTTTTGATAGGATTTACAGAGGCCCAAGGACTAGGCCCTTACTTAGACAAAGGATTGTACTACTGTGATTTCACGTAACCCGAAGAATCAACGCCCTCCATTTGAAAAATGGTATGCCTACATTCTCTTTGTGTTTGTCGGTTACTGTATCGCCGATCTGGCGATCTTGGCATACAGAGATCGCATGCTTCCGCAATCAGTTCCCCCTGCTCATCCACGATCCGCGCAAATTGATTCCAGTGTGAGCCGTGGTGTTTATAATGGCATCACAAGCCGCAATATCTTTGCTTCCAACGGACAAATTCCCGACGCTTTGGTGGATAAATCCAAAGGTGCTGAAGCGCAAAAAGAAGCCGATCCTGTTCCGTCACAATTGCCTTTGAATCTTATCGGAACTTTGGTTCACTCCAATCCTGAGAAATCCATTGCTGCCATTGAAGTTCGTGGCAAAAATCAAGTTGTCTCTTACAGTCCGGGTAAAGAGATTGAAGGCATGGCTTCGATTCTCAAGGTAGAGCGCCAAAAAGTGATCTTCCGCAATCTGAACTCCAACCGTCTTGAGTATATTGAAATGAAAAAAGACGGCAATAAAGTGGCTTTCGGCGCAGGTGTTAAAGCTGGCGGCGGTGCCCGCGAAGTGATGAAGACCGGCGACAATAATTTCACAATTAAAAGAGCCGATCTTTTGAAATACACGAACGATCTTTCAAGTATTTTGATGCAAGCTCGCGCGGTTCCCAATCGTGAACCAGGCACTGGAAACATCAACGGCTTCCGTCTTTTAGATATGCAGCCTGGCAGTATTTACGAACAACTGGGCTTACAACGCATGGACGTGATTAAGTCTGTCGATGGAACTCCTGTCGACAGCCCGGCGAAAGCAATGGAATTATATAATACTCTGAAAAATTCTCCCAAGGTGACTTTGCAAATTGAGAGAAACGGTAAGAGTGAAACTATGACTTATAATATTCAGTAGCGGCGATAGCCGCACAGAGTGCAGGCAGCTCTGCCGCCGGAACTGAAGTAGCTTTAAATTAATCCTCACGAAAGAGGAGAGGGAAAATGAAAAAAACCGTCAGCATAGGACTTGCTTCATTGATGACAGCCCAGCTCGTGGGCCCCGCTGCAAATGCTCAGTTTGAGGACTTTCCACCTCCTCCACCGCCTCCTGATTTTGGAGACTCCGGAAGCGGCCTTCCGAATCCGAGTGATTCGTTTTCTTCTGGGCCAGCGACTCCCTACACTCCTCCGGGTTCAGACAGTGGTTCAGGCAACAAAGCCGGATCTGCGGATGTTTTGAACAAAAATACGAAAGAGAAATTTTCGAAAGCGTCTATTGAAGACATCAATAGCACAAACTTTCCGGAAACTATCGAGTCTTTCGACTTCCCGAACGTTGAAATCACGGACGTTATTAAAGCGATCAGTGAATTGACAGGAAAGAACTTTATCATTGATCCGGGCGTTCGTGGAAAAATCACGATCATCGCACCATCAAAAATCACAGTGGCGGAAGCTTACAAAGCTTTCTTGTCTGCTTTGGCGATCAATGGTTTCACAGTGGTTCCATCGGGCAGCTTCTTAAAAGTCAAATCAGCAAGAAATGCTCAACGTGACAACATTGAGACTTTCTCTGGCGCCTATTATCCAAATTCAGACCAAATGATCACTCGTATCATTCACTTGAAACATATTTCTGCGGGCCAAGTGAACAGAGATCTTCGCATCCTTCCATCTAAAGATGGGGAAATGAACATCTACGAACCTACGAACTCGATCATCATTTCAGATTACGGCTCGAACATTGACCGCGTGATGAAAATCATCAGCCAACTGGACGTTCCAGGGTTTGAAGAACAACTTGAAGTTATTCCTATTAAGTACGCGAAAGCCAAAGATCTTGCCGACCTCGTCGATAAGATCGTAAATAAAGGCAGCAAAACTCAAGGGGGCGCGCCAGGAACTTTCACAGCCGGCGTTCCGCGCTTCTCTCGCTCTGCAGGAGCAACGTCACAACAAGGTGCAAGCTTCTTTATGGCGATTCCTGATGATAGAACAAACTCTATCATCGTGGTGGGTAATAAATCCGGTATCGTTCGTATTAAAAAATTGATCTCTCAATTGGACTTTAAGATTCGCCCTGAAGAATCTGGCGGTGTTTACGTTTACAACGTGAAAAACGGTGATGCTGAGAAATTGGCACAAACCCTTCAAGGTGTTACAAAAGATGCTTCGCCAAAACCACAAACAGGCGGAAGTCTTCTGTCCCCTATCGGTGCCGGCGGTCAAATGCAAGCTCCGCAAGAGATCTTCGGTGGCGATGTTAAAATCGTCGGCGATAAAACGACAAACAGTCTTATTATCACAGCCAGTAAACAAGACTACGAAGTGGTTCTTAATCTTCTTTCTAAAATCGACATCCCTCGCGATCAAGTTTTCGTAGAGGCGATCATCATGGAGATGAGTGCCAACGACGGAACTTCGTGGGGTATCGGTTACTATAAATACGGCGACTCTGGTTACGGTAAAGTCGGTTTCAACGGTATTGATAACTTAAATACACTTTTAAGCCCGACGGGCGGTAACGGTGCGGTTATCGGTTTCGGTGAAGGTAAAGTGGTTGAAGTCACAGATCCTATCAGCAAAACAAGTTTGAAAATCCCGAATCTTTTGGGCTTTATCAACTTCTTAAAAACAGCGAAAAAAGCCAACATCCTTTCCACTCCTCAATTGATGACTTTGGACAATCAAGAGGGTGAAATCGAAGTCGGTGATAAAGTTGTCGTGGGTTCGAATGCCACAAGCAGCGGAACCAGCGGAACGACGGTCACAACGCCTGTATTTGAAGATGCGACGATCAAGTTGACTCTAAAACCGTTTATCAGCCCAGCGACAAATGCAATCCGCATGGAGATCAAACAACAGGTTTCTCAGCTTTCAACAGCAAGTACTCCGAAAGCGTTCCAAGATTCGACTCAGCCTTTGGCGAAGCGTTCGATCAAAACTGTGATCAACGTGAACAACGGCGACACAGCGATTCTGGGGGGCTTGATGAGAGAGCAAGACATCGAGTCCGTAACGAAAGTTCCTCTTCTCGGCGACATCCCTATTTTGGGTTGGTTGTTTAAGTCTCGCACGATCGTAAAAGATAAAACGAATATGGTTGTGTTCTTGACTCCGAAAATTGTGAGAAACTCTGCGGAATCCAACCAAATCGTATCGAAAAAGTTGGATGAACGTCTTGAATTTATCAAATCTCAGGGCGGAGTTGATCCTTATGGTAAAAAGATGGATGAACTTCATCGCCGTGCTCAGGGTACGAGCTCCGACGTCCCTGCAATTGAAGAGGAATAATTAGAATGGCCTCCGTGGATATTCAAACGATTTTAACTAAAGCGACATCACTAACACAGGATCAAGTGCGTTCTGTGTTAGCCAACCCTTCCGTGGTGAGACCCGTCACCGTAGGAGAAGCTTTAGCTGCGAAAGAATTTTCCACGGCGGATGAAGTCGTCGCCGATCTGTGCAAAGAACTGGGACTCGATTTTATTCGCGACATCCCGGTTAGCGATATCGCCGTCGACTTGATCCGAGACATTCCAATCAACTACGCCAAACAACACAACATCCTTCCTTACAAAGAAGAGTCAGACACTCTGGTTGCTTTGACTAGCAACCCGGTGAACCTGAAGGTGTTGGATGATTTGAAAGTTCTTTTTGGCAAACGCGTCCGCCCGCTCATCACAACGACGAGCCGCGTTCAAGATGCCATCAATAAAGTTTACGAGAAAAGCACAGCGAATCTTTCAGGTCTCGATGAAATCGAAGACGAAGATTACGATCTGGATGATCCGATCGTGGATCTTCTGGAGGCCGGCGAAGACGACGCCCCGGTGATCAAGATGGTGAACAGCTTGATGTTCCGTGCGGTGAAAGAAAAAGCGTCGGATATCCATATTGAACCTTATGAAAAAGACATGGTCGTTCGCTTCCGCACGGACGGTATTTTGTTCGACGTCTTTAAACCACCTAAGAAGCTCCAAAACGCCATCACATCTCGTATCAAAGTCATGGCGAACTTGAATATCGCAGAGAAACGTTTGCCCCAAGATGGTCGTATCCCCTTGAAGGTCGGCGGCAAAGACATTGATATCCGTCTTTCCACAGTGCCGACGGCTCACGGAGAAAGACTGGTCATGCGTATTCAAGATAGATCGAGCATCGTTCTTGAATTACAGCAACTGGGATTTTCGAAAGAAAACTTAGAGCGCTTAGATGATCTTTTGTCTCGCAGCTACGGAATCTTCTTAGTGACCGGCCCGACGGGTTCCGGTAAATCGACGACTCTGTACGGCGCGCTTTCTAAATTGAATAAACCTGACGTGAATATCCTGACTGTGGAAGATCCAGTGGAGCAACGTATCCACGGCATCGGACAAGTGCAAGTGAACTCGAAAATCGGTTTAACCTTCGCAGCCGGTCTGCGCTCGTTCCTTCGTCAAGACCCTGACATCATCATGGTCGGTGAGGTGCGTGACTTGGAAACGGCCGAACTTGCGATCCAAGCGTCCCTCACGGGTCACTTGGTTTTATCAACGCTGCATACGAATGACTCTGCCGGCGCCTTTCCCCGTTTGATTGACTTCGGTGTGGAGCCTTTCTTGATCGCGACATCCATTCAAGGTGTGGTGGCGCAACGTCTTGTGCGTGTTTTGTGCCCGCACTGTAAAGCTCCCTATGAACCTTCTGATTTTGAATTGCAATTGATTGGTGTTTCTAAAGAAGAGGCGAAAAACTCGCACATCTGCCGCGCCATGGGTTGTAATCATTGTGGGCAAAAAGGTTACTCGGGTCGTACGACGATCAGTGAACTTTTGGTTGTTACCGATGACATCCGCTCTTTGATCATGCAAAGAAAAGATGGTAACTCAATCAAGAAGCAAGCTGTTGCCAACGGAATGAAAACATTCCGCGACCACGGCATTCAAAAAGTGCTTGCGGGCATTACAACAATTGAAGAACTAACATCGAATACGCAACTGGATATTTAATATGCCAATTTTTGAGTACAAGGGCCTCACACGCGACGGAAAAAATGTAAAAGGAGTCATCGACTCTGAAAACCTTCGTGCGGCCCGCGCTAAACTCAAAAAAGACAATGTCTACGTCATTGATATCCGCGATAAAAAGAAAGTGGACCCGAAGAAAAAACAGGGGCCCCGCACGACTAAAAAAATCGGCATCAAAGAACTTTCGCTGATGACTCGTCAGTTGGCGACTTTGATTAAAGCCAACATCCCTTTGGTAGATGCGCTGACGGCTGTTTCTGAACAAGTTGAAAATCCGGTTTTATCTGAAGCCATTGCTGACTGTAAAAACATGGTGAATGAAGGTTCTCCCCTTCACAAAGCTTTAGCCAAATATCCAAACATCTTCACAAATATTTATATTTCCATGGTTGAGGCCGGCGAAATGTCAGGAAGTTTGGACGTCATCTTAATGCGTCTTGCAGAGTTCACAGAAGCGCAAGCAGATCTTCGCGCCAAGGTCAGCAGTGCGATGACGTATCCGATTGTCATGCTTGTTGTGACTTTGGGTCTTCTCAGCTTCCTTTTCATTTTCTTGATTCCAAAAATGGTTGTGGTGTTTGAATCTGCACCGAACTTAACTCTTCCTTGGTACACCGTTGCTTTGATTGATGCCAGCCAGTTTATGGTGAATTACTGGTATTTGATCTTCGGAAGCATTCTGATTGTGGTTCTGCTCTTTAGAAACTGGAAGAACACTCCTGCGGGTCGAAATCAGTGGGATGCACTGTCTTTAAAAATGCCGATTGTTGGCCCCACTGTTCGCATGGTGGCCGTTTCTCGCTTCACTCGCACTTTGGCAACATTGCTCAATGGTGGTGTTCCTATGTTAGCTGCCATGGACATCGTTAAAAACGTTGTGAACAATCACGTTTTAGCCGTCGCTATTGATGAAGCGCGCAGCAATATCTCTGAAGGGGAATCCATCGCGGGTCCTCTTAAAAAATCCGGTCAATTTCCGCCGATCGTTATTCACATGGTCAACATTGGTGAAAAAACCGGTGAACTTGAAAACATGCTTTCCCAAGTTTCTGATGCCTATGACTTCCAAGTAAAAACAAAACTTGAAGGTCTCACCAGCTTGATGGGCCCCGTCGTCATCGTCCTCATGGGTTTCGCCATCGGTATGATCGTCATCGCGGTCATGGTTCCGATGTTTGAAATGGCGAATATCGCGGGATAATCGTAGTTCGATCTGCAGAGACAATTGCACGACCTTCCTGGTCGGGAAAGAATGAAAAATGGAAGTCAGCCTTAAAGTAATTCATCAAGTAAAAACCGTAACTCGCCAAAGGTCGAAGGGTAAACTTAATTTAGCCTTGAGTTGAATGACTCCGATACAAACATGAGCACGGAGCTTTACCTCAATACACGCTTCTGCTATTCTCAACATCTGTTAACAAGGAGTAAGTAAGTATGTCTCTTCTTAAGAACCGCAGGGGTATGACTCTTATCGAGATCATGATCGTTCTTGCGATCATCGGTAGTATCGCAGCTCTTCTTTTACCTAACTTGACGGCACAATTTGATAAGTCCAAAGTTAGAGAAACACGCATTAAAATGACTCAAATCGTACAAGCGCTTTCTATGTACTACACAGATTGCGGCAAATACCCTCAGTCATTGGAAGGTCTTGCAAAAGCAGATGCGGATTGCCCGAACTGGGGACCAGAAGCTTATTACAATAAAGGCTTCAAAGACTCTTTCAATCATGACTTCGTGTATGAACTTGAGGGAACTGAATACTCTCTAAAATCTTTGGGTAAAGACGGTCGCGAAGGCGGCTCTGGAAGTGCTAAAGACATTTCGCTTGAAGATCTTGATGCGAAGTAGGACTTGATGTCTCAAAAGGGATTTACTCTTATTGAGATCATGATGGTTCTGGCTATTTTAGCCGCCGTGCTTGTCGTGGGAGCTCCCCGCGTATTCAAGAAAAATGCTAATATCAAATCCGTTGCTCGGCAATTCATCGTGCTGAGCAAGGAAATCCGCAACAAAGCCCGCCTAACAAACTCCACATATCGTCTTGTGATCGACATGGACTCGAAAGAAGCCCAATACTGGGTTGAAAGAGCCAATGGCCCACAAACGGTGGATCCTGAGGCTTACGAGAAAGCCAAAGAAAAAGAATCTGAGAAAGAAGAAGGTGCACCTCCTCCCCTTTTCCAGATTGATAAATCAATCACTAAAAAAGAACAGACCCTCCCCAGCGGGCTTCGTTTTGGCTCCGTAGAAACGGCCAATATGAAAGCTCCTTTGACATCGGGTCTTGCCTACGTCCACTTTTTTCCAGAAGGTTTTGTTGAGGCCGCCGCCGTGCAAATCACCAATGGAAATAATTTAACTTGGACGCTTGTTTTTAATCCTTTAACGGGTCAAGCTGATATAATAGAAAAGGCTTCTTCGTTAAAGGATATTCAAAGGTGAGAAAAAACGGATTCACATTGATAGAGACCGTGATAGCCATGGTCCTCCTGTCTGCGGGACTTCTGCTTTTAGCAAACTCCTGGAGCGGAAGCTTTATGCGCATTCGTAAGACGCAACTTTCCACAGAAGTCGCAGCCCTCCTTGAAAGAAAAATGGTTGAAATCGAAATGGAGTACGCAGGGAAGCCCCTCGACTCGATCCCCGAAGAAAAAGAAGACGACTTCGGTTCTGAATACTCGCAGTACTCTTGGAAAATGGAATCCAAAGAATTTGAAGTTCCTGATTTTTCAGCGACCCTCACCGCCCAAGCCGGAGGTGCTGACGAGTTGACTCTCACCGTGATGAAAACCTTGTCTGAACACTTGGCTAAATCCGTGAAGGAAGTCAAAGTCACTGTGATCTATAAAGCTGGAAAAAAGCCGCTAAATTTTTCTGCCACTCAATACTTTGTCGACTATGACAAAGACATTCAGCTTCCTGCAATGCCGGGGGCTCAGTGAGAAACAACCGTCGCGGCTTTACTATGATTGAGATGATGATCACGATCGCGATCTTAGCGACGCTGACTCTATTGACGTCTCAATCCATCAGCCAAGCGGTTAAAGCGAAACTCAAACTGCAAGATCAAATCGACGATGTTTCCCGCTTGCGTGATGCCGTTCGTTTGATTGAGCGAGATATCAACCTTGCCTATCACTATCGCGACATTGAAAAAGAGCTGGAGCAAATTTTAAAAAAGAAAAATGCTCCACCAACACAACCCGGCCAGCCCCCCGCAACTCCACCGGCTCCTATCCCGAATGATCAAGCCAACCGTCGCGAAGTTCCACGCCGTGATCCGGAAACTCACTTTGTTGGCGCTGGCGACAGTCTTAATTTTGTGACAATGAACAACGCGCGCACCGTGCGCAACTCACAGCAAGCCGATTTTATTGAAATCGGCTACTCCCTCAAAGATTGTAAAAACTTGCGCGACGACAAGGGTTCATCAAAATGCTTATGGCGCCGAAGTACACCGTTTGTGGATTTGGATGTCACAAAAGGCGGAGACGAAATCGTACTTTTAGAAAACGTGTCTGAATTTAAACTTCGCTACATGGGCAAAGGCAAACAAGACTGGGTCACCGACTGGAGAACCGACGCCGGCGGCGACGGAGCCACCAAAGGGAAATTCCCCCAAGCCGTGGAAGTGTCTTTGACGATCGAGAAAAAAGTAAAAGCGAAAAGTAAAAAATACTCCGTGCAAGTGATCGTTCCAATTCACTTCCCTAACAATCCAGAGGAGGGTGCAAATGCGCAAAGCTCTTGGCCGCAAGAACAACCACCCGCTCAATAATAATCGCGGTATCGCGATGATGATCGCGATTGCCGCTATTATGTTGATCATGTATTTTTCGATGGAACTTTCTTACGAATCCAGCGTCGAGTACATCGTCAACTCTCAGGGTTTGAATCGCGTGAAGGCTTACTATGCCGCGAAATCCGGCATGCAGTTAAGTCTTTTGCGCATTAAAATTTATCAGCAAGCTCAAGATAAATTTGGCGCCCAACTGGGCAATAGCCCACTGCTGGATCAAATCTGGAAATTCCCATTTGCATGGCCACTCCCGATCGCCGACGAACTGAGTGCGGTCGACAAAGACAACTTTAAAAAGATTTTCAAAGAATCTTCGATGGATTCTAGCTACCTTGTTACGATTGAAGACGAAGGATCCAAGATCGACCTGAACGACTTAAACTCCCCGTCAAAATCCCTGCAAGAGTCGACAAAAAAACAACTTCTCAACATCTTTGAACAAAAGAAACAAGAAGACGAAGAATTCGCCCGCGAGTTCAGCAACGTTCGTTTTGACGAACTGATCAATAACATCGCCGACTGGATGAGTTCCAAAGTCACCTCCCTCAACGGCGGAGACAAAAGAGCGAAATACGGCGAACTCAATCAAGCTTCCCAAAGCGAATACTATCCACCGAATCGTGGCTTTAGAACTCTCGCCGAATTGCACTTGGTGCCTGGAATGACCGATGCCTTCTACGACCTTCTTGAACCACGCATCACGATCTACGGAATGAAGGGCATCAACCCGAACCTAGCAAGCAAAGATGTTTTAAAATCCCTTGATCCCGGCATGACCGAAGAGGCCGTCACCGCCATCATCAAAAGAAGAGAAACCGAATCCGAAGGCGGCCCTTTCAAATGCGACCAAGGCGGAGGCAGCGCTGACTTCTGGAACTTCGTTCAACAAAATACACGCGTGCGCTTGATGGGAGACCCGAAAGACATCCCTCTGACTTGCGACACCGTGATGAATTTCAAAATTAAAAGCACTGGTGAATTCGCAGGTGCCACAAGGGAAATTACAGCCATTGTGATGGATCTGAATAAGTCAGCGACGAAGACAAAGTCTTTTGTGGATCAAGAAAAGAAGAGCGAAAATCCCGACAGCACTGGAAACGACAAAAACAAGCAACAAGGTGCTGCCCCGAAAGACAAAATCCCCAAAGGCCCGCCTCGTATTGTGTATTGGAATGAGCGCTAGACTTTGGTTTGGGTTGTTTTTAGTTTATTCAGCAGAGACAGTTCTGCGATCTTCCACCATCCATGAGTAGGCTGTTTCCCGGCCATCGTGGCCGGGAAAGAAAAGTATTTTTCCTTATAATAAAATCGAGAGCCCCCGTCGTTAGAGGCGTCACGCTGGCGCGAACCGAGGCGCAGCCTCGGCACCGACGAGCCTGGAAGGCGTGGCGGTAATTTAAACTATACTTACCAGCCAACGTCGCGTAAACTCAGACCAAAAGCGTGTTCATGGAGGAACAAGCGTGAAATCACTAGGCATAGACATAGGTTCTAGCAGCATCAAAATTGTCGAGGTGCAAAGCACTTCGAAAGGTTTCCAAGTGTCTCAGTTTGTTGAGCATCCACTCAACATCGCACCTGGTGCCGACCAAGAACTTGAAGTTATTGAATTCCTCCGCAACTTTGTCAGTCATTACGATCCCAATCAAACTCGTTTTATTTTAGGTCTTCGCCAAGACCGTGTTGCCATTCGTAACAAATTCTTCCCGTTCAATGACCGCATTAAAATTTCTAAAAGCTTGGCTTTTGAATTGGAAGAGGACATCCCCTTCTCTGCGGACAATGCGATTTTTGATGCAAAGATTGTTCGCACTATCGGCGGTGGCGCTGAAGTCCTTGCTTGTGCTGCGCCTAAAGTTCATGTGCAAAATTTAATTCAAAGAGCTCAAGATGCGGGTATTGATCCGTTTTTGATTTCTTCTGAAGGAACGGCTTTTGCCAACGTCTTTGAAAAATGGAATGAACCTCCTCCGGCTCTTTTGCCTCCGGCGATTTCTATCACTGAAGAAGAAAACCGTCCCGTTCGTCATGTGCAACTTGTTCTGAACATGGGACATACGCGCACTTTGGTCAGTGCGTTTGAAGGAAACTCTTTGATCGCCGTTCGTTCCATTTTGTGGGGCGGAAAAAATATCGCGGAAGCGATTTCTAAAAAATACGAAATCCCTTTCTTAGAAGCGATGAAAGAGCTGCAAACCAAAGCCTTTATTTTGACGAACAAACAAGGGGCTACATTTGATCAAGTGACTTTCTCGGACACGATTGCCAAAAGTGTGCGCGAAATGGCTCGCGATCTTCAGCTCTCCATTCTGGAACTTAAGAGTGAGTTCAACGCGCAAATTGGCAGCATCAGTCTTAATGGTGGTGTCTCACAAATCCAAAACTTGGGTCCTTTCCTGACTCAGATTTTGGAAGTGCCAGTGAACCGCGCTTCTTCTTTGGATTTAGTTCCCAATGTTCTTTTTGAACGCTCTGTCCAGAATGGCGCTAAAGCCGGTGTGGCTTTGGGGCTTGCGATTGAGGGCTTTAAGAAGCCGCGCAATCCTCCGATTAATTTCTTGCGTGGTGATTTTGCAAAAGAAAATCATCAGATGAAAATGTTCTGGGAAAAATGGGGCCATACCTTCAAAGTGGCGACAGCCGCTTTATTGGTTCTGTTTGTCTATACGTCTTTGCGTGAAAGTTTCTCTTTAAGTCTTGCGGATCGCACTCAGGAAGTTCTTAAAGACCAAGCCAAAGCCGTGGCCGGCCTTAAAGGAAAAAATGCTTCTGAAAGTGGTATTCGCAAATACATCCGCGAAAACAAAAAACGTGCGGCTGATCTGAAAACCTTAGCCAGTGTTGCGAATATGAATTCCGCGCTGGATATCGTAAAGAAGATCAACGATGCGGCTCCGCCAAAAACATCCGTCACTTTGGATGTGCATCAATTGCAAATTGAAGACAGCCAAGTGGTGATGCAAGGATATGTAAGCTCGCCCCAAGAGATGAGTTTGTTGCAGCAGTCTTTAACGAACATCACAACCGATGGACAAGTGAAGGCACAAAGATCCACTCTCGGAGCTCTTCCAGGCAGAACAGCTTTCTCTTTCAGCTTTAACGTCGATCGCGGCATCCAAAAGGTGACAAGATGAATTTAGATGATTTAAAGGATAAATTAGTTAGCGACGCCCGTGTGACTTGGGAACGCGTTCAAGAAAGCGGCGCTTACAATCAACTTCGTGATCGTTACGAAAATATGTCGCCACCAATGCAAAAACTCACCGTGGTGGGTTCGGTGGCTTTGATCGCGTTCTTGGTTCTTTCGATTCCTTACGGTTATTACTCTCAATCTCAAGAGCATGTCAGCGAGTTTGAAGGAAAACGCATGACGATTCGCGAACTTTTAAAAGTCAGCCGCGAGTCTTCAGATGTGCCACAAATTCCGCAAGCCCCGTCTGTAGACATGCTTCGCTCGAATATTGAAAACCAAATCAAGAATGCCAATCTTTTGCCAGAGCAGATTAAAGGCACTGAAGTGATCGACAGCACTTCCAAAGTGGTTCCCAAAAATTTGACGGAAGGTGTTCTGCAAGTCAGTTTGGCCAAATTAAATCTGCGTCAGGCTTTGGATTTGGGTTATCAGTTCCAAAGCATCAACCCTAGCGTGAAACTCAAAGATCTTGTTATGACAGCCAACCGCGAAGACACACGTTACTTTGACGTAGTTTATAAGTTGGTCGCACTGGCAGTTCCGGCAGCTCCCGAAGTTCCTGCAGAACCTCCTCCGCGTGGTGGTGGCGCTCGTAAGAACCGTGGCAATTCAGGAGACGAATAGATGGAACAACTGCGTGAGTTGATCACACTGATTCGCAAGGGCAAAGGAAAGATCTTCGTGATGGTTCTTTCTGCTTTGGTGTTTTTGTTCTTCCTCTTCCCGTTTGATGATTTGAGTGATTTGATTTCTTCGCAAGTTTCAAAACTTTCAAACAACTCGATCTACGTTCAATTTGAAAGATTGAAGATGAGTCTTTTCCCACAACCGGGCGTGCAGATGGATCAGGTGTATATTGAATCTATTCGTACTCCGGCTCTTTCCGCGCAAGAGCTTGTGATCACGCCGTCTGTATCAGGTTTGATCCAGCAAAAACCTTACGGACATATCTCTGCGAAGGGATTATTAAAAGGTGATGTTGATGTTCACGTCGGCAAAGGCACTCGCACAGAGAACGGCCTTGAGAGACATCGTATCGAAGTGTCTGCGAAGAAAGTTTCTTTGCATGATCTTCGTGAATTGGCGAATCTTCCCGTTCTTCTTAAAGGCCAATTGAATTTACAAACAATGGCTCTTGCTGACCTTTCATTTCAGGAACAACCTGATGTGGAAGTGGATATGACAATCAGTAAGTTTGAACTGCCTCCTTCGAATGTGAATACACCGATGGGTCCTTTGACCCTGCCAGATTTGAAATTAAGCACTGTCGAACTAAAAGGCCGTCTGGCCGCCGGTCGTTTCGTGATTGAAAGCGGAACTATTGGGAAACCAGGTGACGAGCTTTACGGTACGATCAAAGGAAATATCGGCCTTACGATCATCAATCGTGGTGGTTCTTTTGGTCAGCAAATCGGCGCTTACAACTTTGAGATCGATCTTAAGGCACGCAAAAGTTTCCAAGATCGCGCCGCTCTTTTCTTGTCCTTTATTGACGGTTATAAAACGCCGACAGCTGAAGGTGCCCAGTATAAATTCAAAGTTTCTGCAACAAATCCTATGATGCCGCCAAGCATCGGAGCCGCGCGTTAGTCCGGCTTTAGTCCTCCCTATGGAACCCCTTCTATTTTAACCTGAGATGGGGTTTGCCTAAATATTGCTCATCCCTTCCCACAAATAAAATGCGGCTGAAGTCCATTATTGACTTCAATCATAAACAGAACAAAAACCAAATGGTTTAATTTGGAGGGAATATGTCAGTAAATAAAGTCATTCTAGTAGGTCGTTTGGGCGCTGATCCAGAAGTTAAAGCTATCGGCAGCGGCAGCACAGTAGCTCGTCTTAATATCGCAACAAGTGAATCTTGGGTGAAAGACGGTCAACGCCAAGAAAAAACGGAATGGCACCGTGTAACTGTATGGGGCAAACTTGCAGAGATCTGCGGTAAGCACCTTGCAAAAGGTCGTCAAGTTTACGTTGAAGGTAAACTTCAAACTCGCCAATGGGAAGACCAACAAGGTCAAAAACGCTACACAACTGAAATCGTAGCAAGCACAGTTCAATTCTTGGGCTCTGCAGGCGCTGAAGCTGGAGCAAGTCGCTCTTCTTCTTCTGGTAACGACGATTTCAACTTCCAAGATTTCGGTCCAGAACCAAGCTTCAACTCTAACGACGAGATTCCTTTTTAATCGGCCGGGCCGGCAGTGCCGAAGCGCCCGTGGCGCGTAGGCTGAAGCAGCTCTCGTCTAAGAGTTAAACAAAATCCAAAACTTTGAACTACTTCAGTTCCGGCGACTTACCGTCGCCTGCACTCTGTGCCCCTCCCGGGGCGAAAGCCTCGATTTAAACAGTCGGGGCTTTTTATTTATTCTTATTTAGTCCAGTCTCTTCTATAATTAAAGGGCTATGAAGTGTTTATTACTCTCCACAGTTTCAGTCCTTTTTTTAAGTGGTTGCACGGTCTACCGCTCGGAAGGTCGTAAACAATTCGAATCAGAAGCTCCTGGCAAAGTCTCAGCCTCTTCATCGGCGGCATTTCAACTTAAAAGCTGTAAAAAAGAAGGCCGCCTTGAGACTTGGTTCAATGAAGAGTTCCCTTCTAAAACTTATGAACTTGTCGTTTCTGAAAGCGATCTTGAGATCTGGCGTACTCACCGTGACAAACGAGTTGAGGTCAAAGCGATTCAGAAAACAGAGACAGCGACTCAGTCTTGCATCTATGAATTTGCGAATGACATGGTTTGGAATCTCTATAAAGACCAATTCATCCGAGAACTTGAAAACAACATGATGACTCTTGAATAGGAAAGACACCAGTGATCTTGAGAACTCGCATCTTTGCTGCCTGCCTCCTTGTGTTTTGGACCTCATCTGCATTCTCAGCTTCCGTCTCTGCCGTTAAAGGTCAAAAAGTTCTCATCAATCTGGATGGCGACGCCACTTCCGAAGGCGAAGAGTTTTATCTTATCAATCCTTCCAATAACAAAAGAACGGCCATCATTCGCATCAAACAAGTGAAAGGCTCTAAAGCTCTGGGTGAAATTGTCAAAGGACGTGCCTCTCAAGGTTACTCTCTGCAAGCTAAAGCGCCTTCAAAAATGAGTGCGGAAGTCAGCGATCCTTCTTCTGAAAATTCTTCCGACGAAGAAACACCGGTGGCTCGCAACGATATGAGTTACTTGCGTGTCGTTAAAGATTCTTACGGCATCACGGGCAGCTACATCATGAATACGATGGACGCCGACGTCAGTTACAAAGACGGTTTTGGTATCAGCCACAAAACTTCGACAAGCATGAGTGGGACAGGTTTTGGTGTGGGCGGATTTTACGACTATGCCTTCAGCAAAGATTTCGTCGGGCGCGGGTATGCGGCGATGGAGCAATTCAACGTTTCTGGAAACGCCTCTGAAGCCGCTTGCGCGGATTCAACTAGCTGTGATGCTAAAATCAACTATCTGTCTTTGTACGGTCTTATCAAGTGGTATCCCCTTCAAGGAAAATACCGTGGCTGGCTGGGCGGCGGAATGGGCTACATGCTCGCTCTTTCAAAATCGAGCACGGCTTTAAATGAATCACAAATTTCTACGAATCAGGTTTTCACTTTCGCTATCGGCAGTGACATTCAAATGAGTCGTAAGAACTACATCCCCGTCAGCATTGAATACAATATGTTCCCGGCTTCCGACACCGTCAAAGCCAGCATGATTCTGATTAAGGGTGGATGGGCTTGGAATCTTTAGAAGCTTCTGGCAACCAAATCACAAATCTGGTTTTCGCCGAGTTTTCGTCCAAATAAAATTTCCCATTATGTGACTGAATGATTCCTTGAGAAATACTCAGTCCCAAACCAACACCCTTCCCGACTTCTTTGGTCGTAAAGAAGGGTTCCATGATTTTCGTACGCAAATGGTAAGGAACTCCCGGACCGGTGTCAGAGACACTGATTTCAATCCCGCCGTTTCTTTTTTGCGCTTCAATCGTGACCTTTTTAATCCGGCTCGCAAGAACCGCATCCAAGGCGTTGTTCAACATGTTTAAGAGAACTTGGGAAATTTGGTAAGGGCGCACATTCACAATCAGTTGCGGCTCTAATGAGATTACGACTTCAACCCCTTCACTATGGAATTTTTCAGAACAAAAAGCCATCGTATCATCAATCAGAGCTTCCACTTTTGTAGGTTCTTCTCCGCTTAAGTCCGACTCACGGGCATAAGTGCGCAAGCCGCGAATGATTTTCGCGATTCTGTGAACAACGTTTTCAAGCGAATCAACTTTCTTGGTCAGGTCTGAATCTTCACCCAAACCTTTTTGCGCCATCATCTTTCTTAAGATTCCCAGATTTCCACCAATGATAGCCAGGGGATTATTAATCTCGTGAGCAATTCCCGCCGCCATCTCCCCTAAGGATGCCAATCGAGATGAAGCTAAAATCTTTTGTTCTTGTTCCTCTAAAAGTCTTTCTTTTTCCTTGAGCGCCGTCACGTCCTCGACGACTTCCAAATAGCCGGTGACATTGCCGTTCTCATCACGAATTTCACTGGTTGAAATCACCACGTTATAGCGTTTCCCGGATTTTGAAATCATCGTCCATTCGGAAGCTTTGTTATATCCTAAATCAAAGAAAGCTCTAACGTATTCAGACCCCATGGTTATGGACCGACCGAGTTCTTTTTCTATTTTATTTTGCGCGTCCCGAACCTCATTGGCGTCGTGAAAGATCTCCGGAGACGTTTTGCCCGCCACTTCCTCTGTCGTGTATTCTAAAATCCGCTCTGCCGTTGCATTCATTTCGCGGATGATCGTATTTTCATCCATGGAAATCATCATCAAAGGAACACTGTTCATCCCGGCTTTTTTAAGTTCGAAAGCTTCTTTCGCTGCCTTTTCAGATTCGCGTGAGCGACTGTAGAAACTCAAAGACAAACCTAAAAGAACCGACACGCTCACTCCGAAAAGCAAAACGACTCCGGGCAAGGCCGAAGTGTTCTCACGAATGGTGGCCGCCGTAGGAACGAGAATTAAATCCCAGTTGGCTCCCAAAGTGGAGTAGCGGGTCATCATCTTCCAGTCTCGAGCAAAAACCGGATCAGGAGTTCCCGTTGAATAAATCTCACGCCCATCTTCAAGCAGGGAGAGATTGTAACCCTCCACTTTGACGACTCGGGAGAAAAAGGGCTCTGCCATCAAGGCCGCTGAAACAGTACCCTGATATTTTTCATTCAGGAAAACAGGAACAACAAGAACAAACCCCATGCCCCCGGTTTTAAGTTCAAACAACCGAGAGATAAAAGCACTCGGATTTGATGGAGCCTTACTGAGACGTTCCCGCAATTGAAGATTCGAAGCCGTCGTGTTCACAACAGTATTACCGCCGTTGGTCAACGGATAAACCCAACGAATAATATCACCACGATCTGCCCATACCAGACGGCGCAAACCTTCAAACTCTTCAAAGTAACTTTCAGCATCCACCGCCCACATTTTATAGTTGGGATAACTTCCCGAAGAAAAACGCCGGGACATGTGCTCTAAAGATTTTTGTAAAGGCAGGAAGACATTATCGAGATTGGCCTTGAGACTTTCACCGCGAATCTGTATCACGCGTTTATTGCGATCCTGGTCGCGTAAAACCAAAAGCTGCCAGATCACCATGGAGGTCATAATGCCAACCATGACCACATAAAACGGAATTAAAACTCCGCCACGAGACGATTGTTCTCGCACTCTGTTTCGCAACTGCCAAAGTATCGCCAACGAAAGTAAAACAAACGAAATGCTCGTATGTAGGGCCATACGCGAGAAACTGCCCCAGCCATATTCTGAATTAAAACTCAGTGCATATCCGGCGATACCAAAAATAGAAAATCCCGTCACCAAGGTTGAAACGGTGACAGTGGCCATCTGATAGGTATATCCAGGCCGTTTAAAAAACAGAAGCAGGGAAAGAACCAGGAAACATGCCGACGCACTCACCGACATTCTGCCTGGGATCACGACACCGACGCCATAAAAGGGCTCGATGAAGAAATGGTCAATGCCGATATTGATACTGAAAAAATACTGCGACAAAGTGAGGATCGAGATCACCACCACAACCACGGAGGTTGCTTTCGTAACCTTGAGCGATCTAAATTCCGAAAACAAAAGAGCGATGGCCAAAGCAGCAAATGAAAACGCCGTATTGAAAACCATCGGCGCCATGCGAGGGTTGATTTGAATAATCGTAGGATCTCGTAAAATCCATCCAAACATCACAGTTGTTGCGACGGCAAGAACCACGAGGGCTAAAATGAAGTGGAGTTTTTGAAAAATCTTAGTGGATAACACGAGTCACACCAATAATACCTTTGATCTTTTGAATCTCATAGATAGCTTGGTTTAATTGGCTGGCATCTTTTACACTGACTTCAAAATGACAGATCGCTTTTTTGTCTTTTGTCGTACGGATTTGCGCCGACTGAATATTAATTCCCTGCTGCGCAAAAGCCTCGGACATGAGTTTGAGAAGTCCCGGCACGTCTTGAGAAATGATTTTAAGACGAACCACGCGTTCTTGGCCCTCACCCGCCTGCTTCACGTTCCAATTGACGTCCACCTTACGAAGCTGATCGAACTCAAAGGCCTTACGACAGTCACTGCGATGAATCGTGATACCACGGCCGCGACTGATAAAGCCGACAATCGGGTCTCCTGGAATCGGATGACAGCATTTTGCGTAGTGAACCAGAACGTCATCCATCCCATCAACACTGATAAGTGAATTGGTTTTGCGCGTTTTCTGAGTGGCCGCGCGCATGACTTTTTCCATAAAGGAAGAGTCTTCCGTCTTCGCGGCCTCTTTGGCGATGTTTTCTGGCGTAAGTCTTTCAACAAGAATACGCGTTTCAAGTTTTCCGTAACCGACAGTCACGTAAAGTTCATCCAAGTCCGCCAAGCCGTGATCTTTTAAATAAGTTTCAAAAGCCGGGCCCTTCAGATATTTCACTGCGGCCATACCGAATTTGCGGAATTCTTTTTCTACCAACTCTTTACCTAGAAGAATCGCACGACGGCGTTGTTCTTCTTTAACGAAGGCACGAATTTTCGCTTTGGCTTTATTGGTAACAACAAACTTGAGCCAATCTTTCGACGGCACTTGCGTTTTTGAAGTCATCACTTCAACGGTGTCTCCGTTTTGCAATTGATACTTCAAGGGAACCATTTTTCCATTCACGCGCGCACCGACGATTTGATTTCCCAGCTCTGTATGAACGGCGTAGGCGAAATCAACCGGTGTGGCTCCTTCCGGGAACTCCCGCACGTCTCCTGTCGGAGTAAAAACATAAATCTCTGTTTCAAAAAGGTCGGTCTTAACGGTATCCAGAAACTCATCGGGACTGCGCACTTGTTGGTGCCATGTCACGAGATCACGAAGCCAGTTGGCCTGTTGGAAATCGGAATCGTCGACCATCTTACCGCGCTCTTTATATTTCCAGTGAGCGGCGATCCCGCGCTCAGCGACGAGATGCATTTCTTGCGTACGGATTTGGATTTCAATACGCTCCCCGCCAGGCCCGATCACCGTCGTATGCAGGGATTGATAGTTATTGGCTTTCGGCATGGCGATGAAATCTTTGAAACGACCTGGAATCGGCTTCCACAAGGAGTGCACCAGTCCCAGAACCGCATAACACTCGGCCACGTTTTCAGTCAGCACACGGAACGCCAGAACGTCATACACTTGATCGTATTCAATATTACGCGACTGCATTTTTCTGTAAATCGACCACAAGTGCTTTGAGCGTCCATAGACTTCATATTTGAAGCCTGCTTTGTTCAGCTCTTTTGAGAGCATGCTTTTCACTTCGTCAATATAACGATTTTGTTCTGACTCTGTTTTCTTGATATGCTGAACAAGTTCGTAGTACATGTCGGGGCGATAGTAACGGAAACACAAATCTTCCAGTTCAATTTTCAGTGAACTGATCCCCATGCGCCCCGCAAGAGGCGTGTAAATTTCCAAAGTCTCAAGAGCGATACGTTCTTGTTTTTCAAAGGGCATGAAATTCAACGTACGCATATTGTGAAGACGGTCCGCCAGTTTTACTAAAACCACGCGCACGTCTTTCCCCATAGCCACGATCATTTTGCGAATATTTTCGCCTTGTTTTTCGTGACTGTTTTTGAATTTCATCTGACCTATTTTGGTAACACCGTCCACGAGATGAGCGATCACGTCACCGAATTCGCGACGAATATCATCTAGAGTCGCTGCTGTGTCCTCGACAGTGTCATGAAGAAGACCTGTTGCAATGGTATCTAAATCTAAATGAAGATCCGCCAAAATTGCGGCCACAGAAAGCGGATGAGAAATATACGGCTCACCACTTCGACGAATTTGTCCTTCGTGAGCTTTCTCGGAAAAATAGTAAGCCTTCTCGATGATTTTTAAATCTGCATTCGGATAGAAATTGCGAATGCGAGACAGAAGATCATCAAGTGTCTTCACTGGCTTCTGATTTACTCCGCTCTCTTTTAGGACTTCAAACATATAAGTTAAGTTTACCTGAGGAGCCTAATGAGTCCAACTAAGTTTTAAATAAGGTCTTGGATTTATTAGTTATTTTAAGCCCTTATAGGGAAAGACAAGGAATGCTCAAATAACCGTTAAGGGCATAAAAAAAGGAGGCCTGAGCCTCCTTTTTAACTGCCTTATAAAGGGTTTTAAATCCTATTTATTAAGGTCTTTTTCGATTTGGCGAGTGGCTTCTGCATTCTCCATAGCCTCTGTGTAACCTACGTTACCAATAGCCACTTCACGAAGAGCGCTCACAATGTACTTATTGCTACGAGTAGAAACTGTCGCCTCAGCTCCTTTAAGAAGCTGCTTCGCTCTTTTCGCAACCATCAATACAAGAGCAAATCTGTTAGGAACTTTTTCCAAGCAATCTTCAACAGTTACACGAGCCATTTAGCCTCCAGGCACTTTTAACAAAAGTAGATCCGGCCAAGTTACCGCTAAGCTAGTAATTCTTCAACGATTTTTTTAAATTGCGAGTAGGATTGTTCAAAGTTGTCGTTCACGATCTGATAATCGAACTTTGAAGCCTCACGGATCTCTTTTTCGGCGTTGGCCATACGGACTTCAATATCCGCTGGCATTCCCCCGTCTCGTTTTGCGATCCTGCGACGCAGCTCATCAATTGAAGGAGGAAGGATAAAAACAGTCTTGGCATCCGGGAATTTAGACTTAAACGTCGCGACCCCTTGGATGTCGATATCCATAATAGCGCATTTCCCCTGCTTCCAAGTGCTTTCGATAGATTCGTAGGAAGTTCCGTAGAAATTCGTATGAACCTTGGCCCACTCAACAAAGAACTCTTCTTTGATCTTTTGCTGGAATTCCTCGGAACCGATGAAGTGATAAGGTTGCCCGTCACTTTCGCCTTTTCTCATTGCTCGCGTAGTAAAAGTAATGATGTCGACCAAGCGAGGGTCTTCCTTGCTGATCTTCTCCACAAAACTACTTTTTCCAGCACCGCTGGGAGCGGCAACGATAATAAGACGTGTCTTCATTGGACGTTTTGCACCTGTTCTCTAAGTCTTTCAATAAGGGTTTTTGCTTCTACCACGGCATGAGTGATCTTGGCTACCTGAGACTTCGAACCAATTGTATTCACCTCGCGGAGCAGCTCCTGCGTATAGAAATCGAGCTTCTTCCCTTCGGCTTGCTGCGAAGACACCAACTGACGGTAGTTTTTAATATGCTCACTCAAACGAGAAAGCTCTTCGTTGATGTCCGCTTTTTCCAACTGAATCACAATTTCTTGCGATAGACGGTTCGGATCAATGTCATTTCCTTTAAGACGGGCACGGATTTTTTGTTCAAACTTTTCTTGAAGCTGTGCATTGGCTTCGCCACGCAACTCACTGATTACTTTCACTTGTTTCTCTAAAGACATGAGGAGCTTTTGCAAATCACGACGCAAAGCCTGCCCTTCACGAGAACGCTCTTTATCGCAATTCTTGCATGCTTCCGCGAAAGCCTTTTTAAGAACCTTATCTTCACCAGGGAATAATTCGTACGTGTCTTCAACTTTGATGATCTCTGGCAAGCGCGCCAAAACCTCAAGATGAACTTGAAAAGGCACACCCAACTCTTTGGAAAGATGTTTGTATGCCATCATGTATTTTTTTGCGAGAATATCATTCACGGTCATCTGTGCTTTCGCCGCCGTATTTTTCACGCGACGAGAAACGAAAACATCCACAGTTCCACGATGCAAAGTTTGGCCGAGAACTTTTTTAAGCTCCCCTTCATGGGCCACAAATTCACGCGGTAAATGAAAACGGGGTTCTAAAAAACGACCGTTCACGGCGCGAATACTGACTTCGACTGTGACATCTTTGGATTGAACTCTGGCGGTGCCGTACCCTGTCATGCTTTTCATAATAACTCCATTTTGAAACGGCCCCTCTTATGGGGTCAAGGGTTCAGAAATTTCTCGACCATACTGCGAGCTTCAGAGAATCCGTCACTTCCCGAAAACCAGTGAATGTCTTTGTCTCTCTGAAACCAAGTTCTCTGTCTTTTGGCGAGCTGTCTTGTGTTCTTGGATATTTCTTCGAACAATTCTTCTTGAGTGAGTTCACCCTTCACAAACGCTATCGTCTCTTTGTAACCTACACTGCTCATCGGCGCCCAAGATTCCAAACCTTCGTCGAGGAGTCCTTGCACCTCTTTCACAAGGCCCTGATCGAGCATCTTTTGCGTGCGCAGAGCGATGCGATCTTTCAGAACTTCGCGATCCCACGACGGTCCGATTTTTAAAAGTGGAAACGGAAACTCACTGCGAGATTCCGCAAACTCCGCCTGGATTTGTGTGACACTTTTTCCCTGACTGCGAATAAGTTCGATGGCGCGACCGATGCGATAGTGGTCAGAAAGATGAATTTTCGCGCCATACTCCGGATCGTTTTGCAAAAGTTCCTGGTGGAGTTTTTCGGCTCCCCCTGGAGTTTGCAGTTCTTCAGCCACGGCTTTTTGAATTTCTGCAGACACTGGCAAAACCGGATACATGCCTTTTTCAATGGCCATAAAGTAAAAACCCGTTCCACCCACCACAAAGACTGGGACCCCTTCAGGGATTTTCTCCATACAGTCGTAAAAATCGCGGCAGTACTTTCCGGCGGTCATTTCTTCTGGAGGGTTCACATAATCCACAAGGTAATGAGGAACGAGGGCTTGCTCTTGCGGAGACGGCTTTGCCGCGCCAATATCGAGTTTTTTATAAATCTGAATGGAGTCGCAGTTGACGATGACTCCCCCGAATTCTTGCGCAAGCTTCAAGGCCCACTCGGATTTCCCGGTGGCCGTGGCGCCGACTACAAAAATCACGGGTTTTCGCGGATTCTTCATTAAACGATTCGACCAAAATCTTTCTCAAGCTTGTAGAAAGGATATTCCACACTCACCGGACGGCCATGAGGGCAGAAACTTGAGAGTGGAAACATATCCATATCGCGCAAAAGACTTTTCATTTGATCCATGCCCAGGGCTTGCCCTGCTCTGACAACAGAATGACAAGCCATCGTCGCACAGATATCACCGACGACTCTTTCCAGAGAATAACTTCCACCTTGATCGACAATTTCATTGGCCATTTTATCCAAAACAGAGCTTAAGATGGACTCTTTGATCATCAACGGTGCGGCCTTTACACCAATTGTGCCGGGACCGAGAGACTCAATGTGCACACCCAAACGTTCCACGTCTTTGGCAATCCCTAAAAGCGCCTCCACTTTTTCTGGAGACATATCGATCGCGAGTGGAAACAAGAAGTCTTGCACATCCACTTTGCCACCCTTCCAGGCGTTCATCAGTTTTTCAAAAACGACACGTTCATGGGCCGCATGTTGATCCACAAAGACAATTTTATCGCGAGCTTGGGTAACAATGTACGTGAGATTCGCTTGCCCTAAAACTTCCAAAGAAGACCAGTAACCGCGAGGAGCTTCTGGCTCGGACTTTCCTATCATGGGCGTTGTTGCTATTTCCTCACGAGAGGCCGCTGCCTGCGCCAAAGTTTGATAGTCTATTTTAGGTTCGTTGACCGTTGAAGTTGGAAAGCTAAATTCTTTTTTCTGAAACTGCGTCACACTCAAAGAAGAATCTTGGAATGCCAAATTTTCTTTTGGCATCGGAGTTGTCGCAAAATTCGGAAGACCCTGAGTCGACGAGTAATCTGCCGCCGAAACGTCTGCCAACGGTTGTGGAGGACGAGGTCTTTGGCCTTCTGCCAACCATGGCGCTTGCTCTAGAGTTCCACGCAAAGCCCCTGCGACGGCACGGAAAGCCAAAGAGGGTTCTTGAAATTTCACTTGAGATTTTGTCGGATGAATATTGACGTCGACACAATCAGGGTCCACTTCCACCCAAACAACGGCAATCGGATATTCTCCGTGCATTAGAAGACTGCGATAAGCTTCATTCACGGCCGCTTGCAAACTGCGATCTTGAATCCAGCGGTTCTGCGCAAAAAGCCAAATGTTCTTCGCCGTTTTTGCGACATTGTGCGGATCTGCAAACACGGCATAAGCACGCACGTTTTCACGAGTCGCCTCGCCGACAAAAAGAGGTTTGATTTCCAGAATCTGCTCAACACGGTCTTTGCGGTTTTTACAAGCAGGCCAAAAACTCGCAAGTTTGCCGTTTTCCTGAATTCGGAATTCGACGTTGTAGTGAGAAAGGGCCATGGCCTTCAAAGTCGTTTTAATCGCCGTGTTTTCTGCCGCGTCTGATTTTAAAAATTTCAAACGCGCTGGCGTATTATCAAAAAGATTTTCAATCAGAATTGTCGTACCTTGGGAACCGCCGACTTTATCGAGATCTTTTTTACGACCGTACTCACTGATTAACTGATGAGCTTGCTCATCGCCTTCACGACGTGATGTGAGTGTCAACTTGCTGACAGCGGCAATACTGGCAAGAGCTTCGCCGCGAAATCCAAAAGTACGAAGCTTCCAAAGATCATCAGTTTTAGAAATCTTACTTGTCGCAAATCTCTCCAAAGCTTTGGGAAGATCTTCCGGCGCCATGCCTTTTCCATTGTCGATCACTTTCACGATGCGACCGCCGTCAAAGAATTCCACATGAACACGCGTGGCTCCGGCATCAATACTATTTTCAACGAGTTCTTTTACCAGGTGGGCAGGACGCTCCACCACTTCACCAGCAGCAATTTGATCGACAACTTCAGGAGGTAAGACTTGGATTGACATAGAGGGAATCTGCCCGAGAATCCCTCTCAAGTCATCTATTGCGCAGCGCGTGCGCACTCGCCCCATGCCTGGCATTTTAATAATTTCATACGCAACGCTTTGAGCTCAGAAAGCGTAAATTCGAGCTCAGCATCAAACCCGCGTTCCACCCCGCCCAGTTGGGAAACCGAGCGGTATTCGGTCGCCTCATCGAACTGCTCTGCCTTAAGAGTCAGGTCCGAATAAGTGGTAAATTGCATCTGACGAGGATACTTTGAAAGATTCCTTGTAAAGCGCAATCTTTGCGACTTCGCCTTATCCAAAGCTTGGTCAAAATTCTTCCAGCATTTTACTTCCGCCACTAAAACCACTTTTTGGGTGGCGCGATTGATGACCAACACATCCAACTCCCCTAAAGTGAGATCCCCGGTGCTGTATTCAATTCCCGTTGTCACTAAGAAGTCTTTTTCTGGATAGGTTTCTAGAAAACCCAGACGAGCCACTTGCTCGCAAATGGCTCCATCAGGTTCGTAATTCACGGCAGATTGTTTTAGAGCTTCAAAAACGGGCTCAATATCTGCGGCAAAGGAAATAACAGAGAAAAAAATCAAGACGAACGATAATGAAAGAATGCGCACAAAGCCCCCTCAAGTTGTGGGGCTCCGTTTACACCGGGCGGATTATAACATAAAGAAAAAAATCCCTTAGCCGACTTTTCCTTTAAGAACCGCCTTTTCCAATCTCGCCAATCTTTCTTCAAATGAATCTGACGTAGAAGCTTGTTTTAGGAGAGAGTTCGCCAGTGTCGTGTAAGGAAGTCCCCGCTTTTCAGCTTCCGCTTTAAGCCAATTGAGAACCTCTAAGTCTAAGCGCATTGATACGTTGACTTTCACCTCGTGAGGCCCCGGTTGAGCTTCCACTTGTTGACGTTTACCAGTTTCTTTTGCCGCTTTCATAGCTTCTTTTAGCGTTTTATGCTTCATATATCACCTAGCCTAATCAAATACAAAAGCATTACAAACCCCTTCAAACGTTGTTTAAAGGCCCATCCTGCAAAGTGAGATCTAACTTAAAATTTTATTGGATCGAGGGATAGTCCGCGTTAGGCTCGCGAATCGGACCTAAAAGAAAACTTAGGTATTAAAATTCCCAGCCCAGGTTAAGACCCAAACCGTAATACTTCGTGCGTTCCCAGTAGTATTTGGCGTCTGTTCTTAGCGACACGCCACCAAAGCGGAACGCCAAGCCTAAGTTAAAAACAGCACCCAAAGTCATGTCATCTGCGGAATAACTGAGTGTCTTTGTTCCGTCTGGGACTTCGAGAGTAAAATGCGAATATCTAAACATCGGTCCAAATCCGTAATAGAAAAGTTGCGACTTCCCCATAGGACTGACTGTTTGCAAAAGAAAATTCGACACGAAAATGAAACCGTCGCCACTTTTTTTCGTCACATCCGAATAATAAGCCGGAGCACCGAAGTGGAACATGATGTTTCCCTCAGTGTAAATTTCGCCACTGATAATGGTATTAAAGCCATTAAATTTTACACCATAAAAAGGCAGAAACTCCGAACGCTCTTGCCCCAAAGTGTCTTCCGTATAATTCACGAAATCCACCGCGGGTCCTCGATAGCGAGTGGCAAAGAACGGTTTTTTCTTCGCGGGCTTCTCTTCATTTTTATCAAATAATTTTTTATCCGGCGGTGGAGGTGTCAGTTTCACAACACCCAGCTTCACATCTGTATCAGAAATCCATCCCACCGTTCCCGGCTTCAAACGAATTTTATAGAAAGGCCCTTTTTTCCCGGTGGAGATATTGTAAACACCCCCACGCTTCAAAGTCTGAATAACAGGAGCATCAAAATCCGCATCCTGATAAACCAAAGCCCCATCAAGAATAACAGTCGCCTGTTGAGCCTGCGCCCAAGACAACAACGGGAACAACAGCGTTATAAAGAGAACGGCAAGTCCCCTATTTAAAACGCATAAGCCAGACACGATAAAACGCCTCAATCACAATCTTCAATGACATTTTGCTTTGACCGACACGACGATCTTCAAAAACAATCGGCGACTCCGCGCCTTTAAAGCCTTTTTTCATAGCTTTGTATTTAAGCTCAATTTGAAAGCTGTAACCGTTGGACTCCACCGTCGCAAGATCAATACCCTGAAGAACTTCTTTCTTCCATGCATTAAACCCGCCTGTCCAATCATTCAAAGGAAAACCCAAAATCAAACGCGCGTAGATACCACCACCACGAGAAATAATCTTGCGCATAAGACCCCAATTCACCGTGCGCCCCCCCTCGACATAGCGAGAGCCGACGGCAAAATCATGAGTCTCTAGCTTTTTAAGCAAAGGCCCCAAATCTTCTGGGCGATGAGAGAAATCGGCATCCATTTCCGTAATGGCTTCATAACCATGATCCATGCCCCAACGGAAACCCGCGATATAAGCTTTTCCCAAACCTTGTTTGCCTGGGCGAGAGAGAAGATGAAGTTGCGGAATGCTTTTTTGCATTTCACGAACAATGGCGCCCGTACCATCTGGGGAGTTGTCGTCAACCACAAGAATATCGACGCCAAGGTTTTGAGCCAAAACCGCAGGCACAATAGCCTGAATGTTTTCTTTTTCATTGTACGTAGGAATCACGATGAGTGTTTTCATGCACTTCTAACCTGTCACAAAGAACGCACGAAGGCAATGTTTACCGACGGATGTCGGCAGAGCGGAGGGCCAGAGGCCCGGAGCTGAAGCAGTATTTTAAATCGAACGAGAGACTAAGCGGCCTTTTTCTTTGCCTTGAAGGGCTTGTGCCTTTTTCGCAGGGATTGCGGGCAAATTAAGCGGTTTTGCTAATAAATACTTTGGATCCTGCTTACGCAAATCCAACTGTTCCTTTACTTTTTGTGCAGCGAGATCGGGCTGCTTAAGATACAACACCGGATCGAATCCACAAGAGCGGCAAACGACGGAAAGTCTCCAACGAATTTTCACGAAGACTTCAGAAAGAGCCAGGCATACGACAAAGACAATCATCACGCGTGGATCGTATTGTTGCCAGATCGCGAACATCACCACCACCGACGCCAAAGCGCTGCCGATAATGTTCATAAAAGAGATATTCCTTTTACGATAAATACGGCGAGGGCTTTTACAAAAAGCGCAAAAACAGTTGTGACGTTTACTAAATAAAGAAAGCATCCTTTTTATAGTCTGCCAAAAATGAGGTCTAGAACGAAAGATGAATTTATGAAAAATGACAAAGACTTGCTAGAATCAAGATATGCAAATACTTAAATCAATCCAATTCGTTTTGATCGCAGTTTCCCTCTTTTCAACTCCCACTTTAGTCCAGGCCGCAGGCTCCTCTTCAGACTATGAAGAAGTCAGCTACGACGATCTTCTTAATGAGTTGAGTGCGAAAAAGAACAATTTAGCTAAGAAGCAGAATAGTTCACTGGATGACGTTCGCTTGCATGCAGGGATTGGCTACGCGAATTCTTTCTCTAACATCGCGGCTCAAAAACAAAACTTCAATCGTCATGTCAGCGGTATCCAATTGTCTTTGGGAATGGATCTCTTTTCTCCAAACTGGTACTCCGAAGGTATTTTCAGAAACTACGGTCTGACTTCTTCTGGCAATGAAGAACTGACTTTGCGTGAATTTGATTTGAAGATTGGTTACACAAACAAGCTTGAGAGCATTTGGAATTACACCATCAGCTCAGGGCTTTCCAACCGCTTCATGAGTTTCTCGGACCCGACTCGCAATATCGACGTCGATTCAACAACGCCGTCTTTGGTGGTCTCTACAGGTTTTGTGGCGCAAGTTCACAGAAATCTTTCTTTAGGAGCCGAAGTCAGCGCAAGAACGGCCATGGTGAATGATACTGCTGACAAAAACTCCTTTGACTTTGCATTTCGTCTTAACACCTCTCTATAATTGAGGGGTGGATGTTGCCGTCTTAATACTTTGCCTTCTTGTTTTTACTCTGGGTCTTGCGCTTTTTTCCAACCAAGCAAGATCCCAACAAGATATTCCCTTTGAACTTAAACCCAACTGCCTCTTAACCCGCTTTCCCTTGTTATTTGTCACAGGCCCTCGCTCTATTTTCTATTTCCGTTCTTACTGGAATATCTACACTTCGTTTTTGGCAGAGCATGGATACGAAGTCTTTACCTTGCATCTTCCCTGGAACAACCCCCAACAACGTAAAGAACGTTTTTTGTATTTCTTAAAACAACAAGAAGAACACCGCCGCCACTTTCACCTGGTTTTAGATCAGGTGACTTTCGCAGAGTTTGAAGATCTCATCCGCCAATACAAATCAACGGCGATCATGAGTTTGACGGAAGTGATTAATCCGGAGCCAAACTCAAAGAGCTTCGCCCTTTCCGCTCTTCCCATTCCGTCTGCCGAAGTGGAATGCCTGCCTTCACAAAATAGCTCTGCCTTTTTGAAACTTGCGTACAAACTCCATCAATGGCTTACCAAGAAACCACAACTGCCCTCTTTAAGTACCTTGGGAGCTTGTAAGGACACGGCCATCCCGAACAGTTTACTCCTCCTGGAGCGCGCTCAAACTTTGGCAGAAATGGATCTGCGAGAAGACTCGCCTCCGCGGAATGAGCTTGATTAAGACTAAAGGCAGTGGTGCAATAATCGTATGAGCGACTACAGAGACGTAACACCCCCGAACCAACCCCAGCTTGATACGGCCAAAGAGGTCGTTCGCTACATCATCAACTATCTTCGTCATCCCATTGAAAAAATCAAAACTCTGCCCGACTGGAATTGGACGGTTTTGATTATCACACTGGTTGTGATCTCAATGGGCTCCGGAGTTTTGACGGGGCTGGTGCCACCGAACTTCTTCCGCTTGATGGGCGGATTTGTGATCTCTCCGATTGTGGGTGTTGTCACAACGTTTATCGGCGCTTTGTTCATCTACTACTACTTCCAAGTGTACGAAAAAAGAACCTGCTCTTTGCGCAAGATCTTCACTTTGATTCTTTTCGCGAACATTCCGTTCTTCTTGTTTCAAGTGGGTTCTGAATTAATTCCACCGATCACTTTGGTGGGCTTTGCCTTCACAGCGCTTTTGATGGCTGTGGGTCTGACTGAAAACTTTCAAATGGAAAAGCGCAGATCCATTCGCTTGGTGACGATTCTTTTCGCCATCGTCTTTATCTTGTGGCTATGGAACCGCATCGACATCTCTCGCCTTGAGAGATTGGGATAATTCCTTTAACTATTTGAAAATAAAAAAGCCCGATGAGAATCGGGCTTTTTTTTATTGCTTCAGCCTCCACGCCTCGGCGCTTCGGCTCTGCCGCCACAAGGCGGATTAAGCGCGACCTGTAGATCCGAATCCACCAGCACCACGCTCTGTGGAACCTAACTCGTCAACAAGTTGGAATTGTGCTTGAAGAACCGGAGCGATCACAAGTTGAGCGCAACGCTCTTGATCGTTGATCGTCACAGCTTCGTTGCCAAGATTGATAATGATGATTTTAACTTCCCCACGATAGTCAGCATCGATGGTGCCCGGAGTATTCAACACCGTCACACCGTTTTTCGCCGCAAAACCACTGCGTGGACGGGCTTGGATTTCAAAACCAAGTGGAATCTCAAAAGACAAACCTGTCGGAATCAAAGCTCTTTCACCAGGATTTAAAACAACGGGTCCCGCCAATTGGGCGCGGATATCAAAACCACTGGCACCCAGAGATTGATACTGAGGAAGGTCACCATGGAAGTTCTCAAGTTTTTTAACTTTCACTGCGATTTTTTGCATGCAAGTCCCCTCTATAAAGACAAGTCTTCCCACCAAGATTTGAGCTCGTTCACTCCCGGCCCCAAAAGAACGCCCGAAGCTTTATCAAGATCCAATTCTTCGCGGATATAGTAATTCACAGAATCGACAGAGACTTTTTTAATCTCTTCAATCACCGATTCCACCGAACGATAATGGCCAAAGACGATCTCATTGACCGCCAAAGATGTCATGCGATTTTCAATATCGTCAGATCCTAGCAAGATGCTTCCAATGACTTGCGTCTTAAACATTTCCACATCGTGTTTAGTCACGCCCTGCTTGCGGATTTTTTGCATTTCCTTCGAAACCAAATCACCCACTTTGCGAGCATTTTTGACTTCTGTCCCCGCATAGATCGTCAGCATTCCTGAATCCATGTGCGTGTTCAGACTAGAATGAATCGTGTAAACCAGGCCTCTTTTTTCACGCACACTTTGATAGAGTTTTGAGGTCATGCCTCCACCCAACAAAGTATTTGTGATCACAGCTTCAAAACGATGTTTGTCTTTAAAGCTTGCCGTCGGAAAACCCAAAAGCATGTGAACCTGTTCAGCTTGCTTTTCAACGACGTGACGACGTTTAAGCCAGCGAGGAATCGTGCGTTTATTTTGCAGCTTCGTGGACTTTTTAGGCCCCAAACGTTTTTCAATTCCCGCCATCAACTCATCGTGATCAAGGCAACCTGCCGCACTCACGACGATGTTTTTACCGGTATAGGTCTTTTTATAATAATCCATCACCTGATTCTGTTTCATCAGTGCGATAGACTTAGGCGTCCCTAAAATCGGACGTCCGAGAGGATGTTTGCCATAAACCTCATCGTAGAAAATGTCATAGATGAGTTCTTCATGGCTGTCTTCGGACATGGCGATCTCTTGCAGAATCACGCCTTTTTCAAGACCGAATTCTTTTTTATTCAGATGCATGTTCGAAATAAGATCTGAAAGAACATCGAGAGCTTTCTCCCAATGATCTTTGAGAACCAGAGCATGATAACAAGTGTATTCACGAGTTGTGTAGGCGTTGAGGTCCCCGCCCAATGCTTCCAAAGACTTGGCAATTTGATAGGCCGAACGAGTTTTTGTGCCTTTGAAAACAAGGTGTTCAAGAAGATGGGAGATCCCCGCCACATCGGAAGTTTCATCACGCGTTCCGGTTAAAACCCAGATGCTGATAGAAACGGCACGGGACCCTGGATGAAGTTCACTCACCACTCGGATCCCGTTAGAAAGTTCAGATTTTTTGAACTTGGTATTTGTCATTGAATCTCTTTTAAAGATGCTGCTTCAGCTACGGCGGCCAAAGGCCGCCTGCGCTCTGCCCGCTTCCGCGGCTATTGTAAAAGCGCCTTGCGAGAAAGCTTGATGCGACCTGCGCGGTCTACTTCAAGAACTTTGACATCGATGATTTCACCTTCTTTAAGTACGTCAGTCACTGCGCGCACTCTTTCGTTAGCGATCTCAGAGATGTGCAAAAGACCTTGCGTGTTCGGCAAGATTTCAACAAACGCACCGAATTCAGCAATCTTAACAACACGGCCTTTATAAGTCTTACCTACTTCAGCTTCCGCGATGATGTCGTTGATCATAGCGATAGCCTTTTTAGTTGCTTCTGGATCCGCAGATGCGATGTGGATAGTTCCATCATCTTCGATCTCGATCTTAACGCCAGTTGCTTCTGTGATTCCGCGGATAACTTTACCGCCAGAACCGATAACTTCACGGATTTTGTCTGGTTTAATTTTGATCGTTTCGATACGAGGAGCAAATTCAGAGATTTGACCGCGTGCTACTTTGATCACTTTTTCCATTTCGTTCAAGATGTGTGAACGGCCTTCTTTAGCTTGCGCCAAAGCTTGATCCATCACTTCGAAAGAAACAGAGTCGATTTTGATATCCATTTGAAGAGCCGTGATACCTTGTGGAGTACCAGCAACTTTAAAGTCCATGTCACCCAAGTGATCTTCATCACCCAAGATGTCGCTCAATACAGCAACACGGTCGCCTTCTTTAATAAGACCCATAGCGATACCCGCTACGTTTCCTTTGATAGGTACACCAGCATCAAGCATCGCCATAGTTCCCGCACAAACAGTCCCCATTGAAGAAGAACCGTTAGACTCAAGAACTTCAGAAACAACGCGGATTGTGTATGGGAATTTCTCATGATCAGGAAGAACGGCTTTCAAAGCGCGCTCTGCCAAGTTACCGTGACCGATTTCACGACGACCTTGACCACCGAAACGACCTACTTCACCTACAGAGTATGGAGGGAAGTTGTAGTGAAGCATGAACTTGCGTTTTTGTGTGCCCAAAAGAGCATCAACCATTTGTTCATCATCACCCGTTCCCAAAGTCACTGTGCCCAAACATTGAGTTTCACCACGAGTGAACAAACCAGAACCGTGTGCACGAGGCAACAAACCAACTTCGTTCGCGATAGGACGTACTGTTTTCACATCACGGCCATCGATACGAACTTTTTTATCAAGAATCATTGTGCGAGCTTCGTGGTATTTAAGTTCTTCCACGATAGCGCCCAATTCTTTTTTACGTTGCTTAACCAAATCTTTGTCAGTGATAGAAGCCAACAAAGCTGTCTCTGCATCAGCGTGAGCTGCTGCAACGGCCGCGTAACGATCTTGTTTAATTTTGATAGAAAGAGCTGCCGCAATTTTAGATTTCAACAAAGACTCCGCTTGGCCTTTGAAGTCAGCATCAATCGCCGGAGCCGTGAATGGACGTTTCGCTTTTGAACCCGTTTTTTCACGAAGTTCATCTTGCGCATTCAAAAGAGGCATCATGGATTGGTGACCGAATTTCAAAGCCGCCAAACAGTCTGCTTCAGAGATGAATTTTGTTTCGCCTTCCACCATCAACAAACCATTGCGAGTTCCCGCAACGATCACGTCCATGTCAGACTTTTCCATTTGTTGTGGAGTTGGGTTGGCAACGAATTGACCATCAACACGACCTACTTGGATCGCCGCTGTTGGACCGTTGAATGGGATATCAGAAACATGAAGTGCTGCAGAGGCCCCCAAGCTTGCAAGAATCTCAAGAGGGAATGCACCATCAGCAGAAAGCACAGTTCCTACAACTTGTGTTTCGTGGCGGTAGCCCTCGGGGAATGAAGGACGAATAGGTCTGTCGATCAAACGTGCTGTCAAGATAGCATCGTTTGTCGGTTTACCTTCACGTTTGAAGTACCCGCCTGGAATTTTACCAGTCGCATAGAATTTTTCGATGTACTCAACAGTGAGAGGGAAGAAATCAAGTTCAGATGTTTTTTTGGAAGAAACCGCAGTAACGAGAACCATGTTGTTACCGCAAGTGACAAGAGCGGCACCATCCGCTTGCTTTGCCAAACGGCCTGTTTCGATGGTGATTTGTTTTCCGCCCACCGAGGTAGTGACAGTCGTTTTCATTAAATCTCCTTGAAAATATCGCAAAGCCTTTATGCTTTGCTGTAGATGTTGCGTGTGTTGTTGCGGCTTACGCCGGAAAGTCAGAAGGGGCACGAAGCCCCTTCCAATTCGATTACTTACGGATATCAAGAGCCTTGATGAGGTCTTGGTAGCGTTTAACATCTTTGCGATGTAGGTAATCCAAAAGTTTTCTTCTTTTATTAACCATAGTCACAAGACCACGGCGACCGTGATGATCTTTCTTGTGAGTTGAGAAGTGAACTGTCAAATCATTGATTTTTGCAGTTAGAAGAGCCACTTGAACTTCTGGAGATCCAGTATCAAGGTCTGCTGTTTTGAATTTCTTAACGATTTGAGTTTTGTTCTCTTTAGTGACTGCCATTAAAGTCTCCTGTTCTTTTTAAAAATCTTTGTTTTATTCACTTAAAAACCCCGCAGTCGTCATGGCTGTCGATCTGTAGAGTTATGTAAGATTTAACGTTCTAAACCCTTAAGCCCCGCCCCGTCAATATTTAAAGACTCGGCGGAGGACAAAGCCCTTGCCTTGCTCTAGGCCGATCAGAGCCAGCATTTGGCCCCCATCTTGGGCTAAAATCTGCACGTATTGGTCCTCAGACGGCTTAAAAGCTGCAATGAGCTGAGTTCTAAGGTCATGGCTGATCTGTCCATTCCCCAAAAGCACTTTGTCTTGCCCTTTAATACGGATGCGTTTGACCTGAGGCAGAGCCAACTCCATAGGAACAAAGGCCGCTCCCCAAACGCCTTCTTTGACCGAAGCCTCTATGGCCTCCAAAGTTTGCGCCTGAGGCAAAAGATAAGGAGCCGACCACGTTCGGCGCAAGGCACTCATCGCCGCCCCACACCCCAAGGCCTTCCCTAAAAGGTCGACCCAAGTGCGGATATAACTCCCCTTGGTGCATTTGATATCAAATTCGGCCCAATCGGGCCCGACATCCACGGGAGTGACTTCCCAGAATTTCATGATTTTTTTCGGCAGCGCCACCTGCTCTTCTTCACGAGCGTACTCGTAAAGCTTTTTACCCTGAACTTTGATGGCGGAGTAAATGGGAACTTCAAGCTCCATCTCTCCTTGAAGTTTTAAAGCTTCTTCCAAAATACGTTCGCGGGTCAGGTCCACAGGTTTCGTTTCTAAAACCGTTCCTGTCGTATCCAAAGTATCCGTGCGAACTCCAAACTGAGCACGCACGCGATAGCCTTTATCGCCTTCTAAAATATACTGACTGAGTTTGGTGCCTTCGTTAATAAGACAAGCCATCAAGCCCGAGGCCATAGGATCTAAGGTCCCCGAGTGCCCGACCGCTTTAGTGCCGAGGATACGGCGAAGCTTCGCCACCACGTCATGACTGGAAATCCCTGAAGGTTTATCAACCAACAAAAGACCATTAAATTGTTTGCTATTCGTCATCCGACTCGCTGTGACCTTCGCCCTTGGCCTTCCGTTCTTCTTCAAGATCATGAAGGATGCGCTCAACTTTCAATACCTCTTCCGTTGTATGGTCGGGATAGAAAGTCAGCTTGGGGCAGTAACGCATTTTAAGCTCTTTACCGATGTAATTTTGAATTTCAAAAGCTCGTTCTTGCAAAAGCTCCAACGCCTCTTCTTTTTGAGCGTCGGAACCTAAAACACTGACATACACTTTAGCGGCGCGAAGATCCGCTGGCATCTTCACCTGAGCCACGGTCACAAGACCTGGCAGAGGAGTTTTAAAACCACGGATCAAAAACTGAGCGATGGTAGCTTGAATTTCTCGTTCTACGCGAGCGACTCGGCGCCCATCACCCATGTTCTTCATTAACTAAACTCCTGCACCTAACTCACGTGCAACTTCTTTTTTAACGTAAGCTTCCATCATATCGCCGACTTTAACGTCGTTGTAGTTTTCAATGCCGATACCGCACTCGTAGCCTGAAGCCACTTCTTTGGCGTCGTCTTTGAAACGTTTAAGGGAAGCGATCTTACCTTCGTAAACGATTTTGTTTTCACGAAGAAGACGGATCATGTTGTTACGCTGTACTTTTCCATCAACAACGAAGCAACCTGCAATCGTTCCAACTTTTGGCACAGTGAATGTGTTACGCACTTCTACGCGACCCATAACTTCTTCGACAATGTCTGGAGTCAATAGACCCGCCATCGCCGCCTTCATTTGGTCGATCAATTCGTAAACGATAGAGTACGTTCTGATATCAACACCCAACTGTTTCGCTTTTGCCTGAGCACCAAGGTCCGGACGAACGTTGAAGCCAAGCACGATACCTTTAGATGTGTGCGCCAATGTGACGTCATTCTCTGTAATACCACCCACTGCAGAGTGGATCACGCGAGCTTTCACTTCTGGAGTAGAAAGCTTCGAAAGCATGCCGTTGATCGCCTCTAGTGAACCATGAACGTCTGCTTTTAAGATGATCGCAAGTTCTTTAACATCACCCGTTTTAACTTTAGCGAAGATCTCGTCCAAAGAAAGTTTTTGTGCCGGAGCCGTTGCCGCTGCCAAAGCTTTTTCTTTACGAAGAGTCGACATTTCTTCAGCCGTTTTTTCATCTTTAACGATGTCAAACTTATCACCCGCGGCTGGAACACCATCAAGACCTAAAACTTCCGCTGGAAGACCAGGACCGACAGATTGAATTCTTTCGCCTTTATCGTTCATCAAAGAACGAACGCGGCCTTTCATAGTTCCTGCAACGATGTATTGGCCGACTTCAACAGTTCCATCTTTTACAAGAAGGGTTGCCACAGGGCCTTTGCCTTTTTCCATCTTCGCTTCGATCACAAGACCTGTGCCAGAGCGTTTCGGATTGGCTTTCAACTCACCCACTTCGGCAAGAAGTTTGATTTGCTCAAGAAGCTCTTTCAAACCTGTTTTCTTCAAAGCTGAAACTTCAACGAAGATCGTGTTACCGCCCCATTCTTCAGGAACGATTTCAAGCTCCGTCAATTGTTGCTTGATACGATCTGGATTTGCACCTGGCTTATCCATCTTGTTCACGGCAACGATAATTGGAACGCCTGCCGCTTTCGCGTGGCTGATAGATTCTTGAGTTTGCGGCATCATACCGTCATCCGCCGCTACGACGATGACAGCGATATCTGTCGCATTCGCACCGCGCGTACGCATAGCCGTGAAGGCTTCGTGGCCCGGAGTATCTAGGAATGTGATCAAAGAACCATCTTCAATTTTTACAGAGTACGCACCGATATGCTGAGTGATACCACCCGCTTCGCCCGCAGCAACGTCTGCATTGCGGATCGCATCCAACAATGAAGTTTTACCGTGGTCGACGTGACCCATAATAGTCACAACCGGAGGACGAGTTACTTTTTCAGCATCCAACTCACCGAAAGCTGTTTCTTGCGCCACATCTTCCGCTGTTTTGAATACGTTTTGCGCTTCCCAACCGAACTCCGGAACGATCAAAGCGATCGTATCGAAATCAAGATCCGTGTTCATGTTGGCCATCACACCGTTCGTCATCAAAACTTTAACGAGTTGTGGAGCTTTCAAGCCCATTTCCATCGCCAAGTCCGACAGCTTCATTGTGTTGTTAACTTTAACAACACGTTTGTGGGCTGCCGCCGTTGTGATTTGAGTTTTCATAGCTTCGCGATCCAACATGCCTTTTTTCTTTTTAGGCTGGAAGACCATCTCACGCTTACGGAACTCAACCGCATTGAAGCTTGCTACTTCTTCTTCTTTTTCTTTTTCACGCTCACGAGTAGCACCGGCCGCTGCTGTAGGGCCTGCACCTATCTTTTTGCGCTTGTCAAAATCTCTTCTAAAATCACTGCTTGCATCCGGCATTGGCTCAGGAGGCTGAGAGGCCGCCACGAAACCAGTACGGATATTGCGAGTCGGAGCCCCGCCTGCAGGTCTGTTGAAACCGCCCGGACGAGGTTGGAATCCACCGCCTTGGCCGCCGCGATCGCCACCACGGTCACCACCAGGTCCACCCTGTCTTTGATAACCGCCTTGAGGACGTTCTTGACGTTGCGGAGTTTGTGGCTGCACGCGGGAAAGGTCCATACGACCAATGATATTTCTTTTCGCTGTCGTTGCAGGAGTTGAAGAACTCGCAACACCACTTGTACCCACGACCACTTCCTTCTTACGAGCTTGCGGTGCAGGTGCAGGGGCTGCTGGAGCCGGTGCCGGCTCAGCCGCAGGAGTCGGTGCTGCTTTAGCAACAACCGGTTCAGATTTTACTTCGACTGGAGCCGCTTCTTCTTTCGCGACGACTTTTTCTTCAACAACAGGAGCCGCTGGGGCTGCTTGAACTTCTTCAGCTTCTTTCGCTGCCGGAGTTTTCTTCACAACCACACGAGTTGTTTTCGGTGCTGCCTCTTCCGCTTCTTCAGCGACTTCAGGCTTTGCAACAACCTTGGCTTTCGGTGCTTCTGGAGCGACTTCGTCTTTTTTACGACGAATCACAGAGGACTTCGCGCTCGCAGATGCTGCCGCCTCAGGTTCCGCCACCGGAGCTGCTTTTTTCGGAGCTGCCTTACGGGTTGCGGCCTTTTTCGGTTTAGCCTCTTCAGCAGGTTTGTCACCGCCAGAGAGTTTAATTTTAATTTGCTCTAGAACTGTCGGATCCAACTCCGCCATGTGACTTTTCACAGGCAAGTTCCACTCACGGATTTTATCCATGAGGGCCAGCGGGGTCATCCCGATCTCTTTTGCAAATTCAAAAACCTTTGGATTACTCACTCAGTCTCCTGTTGTCTGCCCGCATCCGCGGACTATTCCTCATCCGCTTCTTGAGCGTCAAGTTTTTGCAACTCTTGCTTCAAAAGAAGGTCCGCTTGTGCTTTCGCGGAAACGTTCGATTTATTATCTTTAGCTGCTGTTGGAGCCGTTGGAACCGGAACACCTTCAGCTTCATATTTAGCAACAAGAGTTTTCGCCTCTTTTGCCAGCTTTTCAGCTTTATCTGGATCGTCGTAACCTGGGATCGTCATCAATTCTTCAACAGAAGCCGAAGCCACTGCTTGGAATGAACCGAAACCAGATTGGAAAATGTTTTGCGCCATTGTCTCGTTCATGCCTGGGATCAACATCAAGTTAAAGATGGATTCCGCAGTACGAGAAGCCGCTGAAGATTCAGAAATGATATCCAATTTCCAAGTTGTCAATTTTGCTGCCAAACGCACGTTTTGACCGCGCTTACCGATTGCCAATGACAATTGAGAATCTGGAACAACGATTTCCATCTCACGGTTCGCATCATCAAGAAACACGCGAGAGATTTCAGCCGGAGCCAAAGCGTTGCACGCAAAACGAGTGATATCTTCATCCCAAGGAACGATATCAATTTTCTCGCCACGAAGTTCTTGTACGATGTTTTGTACACGAGAACCCTTCATACCTACGCAAGCGCCGACTGGGTCTACAGAGTTGTCTTTAGAACGAACCGCGATTTTCGCGCGTTGGCCTGGCTCACGAGCCGCTGCCATGATCTCAACAACACCGTCGTAGATTTCTGGAACTTCCATTTCGAAAAGTTTCATCAAATAACGTTCATCAGCGCGAGACATGATGATTTGCGGTCCACGAGTTGTTTGACGAACTTCAGACAAGTAACCTTGAATACGGTCGCCTGGCTTGTATTGTTCGCCTGGGATTTGTTCACGAGGTGGGATGTACGCTTCTGTACGACCCAAATCGACAACGATGGCACCTTTTTCTACGCGACGAGCGATACCGGAAGCGATCTCGCCTTTTCTTTCTTCAAATTCGTTGAAGATGATGTTGCGTTCAGCATCACGCACTTTTTGCATGATGATTTGCTTTGCTGTTTGAGCCGCAATACGACCCAAATCAGAAGCTTCCAATTTAATACCGATAGAATCATCAAGTTGAACGTTTGGATCCAACTTTTGAGCTTCGTCATAAGGAATTTCGACTTCTTCGTCGATGAACTTTTCACGAGGGACAACTTCTTTGAACTCAAAAAGTTCAACTTCGCCTGTTTCTTCGTTATAAGCGGCTTCAATTTCACGGTATGTGCCGTACTTTTTGCGAGCAGCTACCAACATACCTTGAGTGATTGCGTCGATAACAACTTGCTTATCGATACCTTTGTCTTTTCCGACTTGATCAATCACTTTAGAAAGATCTGAAAACATATTTTCAGCCATGACTTTCCTCTCTCGTTACTTTTTTTGACCTTTGGTCATTTCAAAAACTACTTTAGCTTTGTCGATCATCGCGTACGGGATTTTAATCTCCACGTCTTTCACGACAAACCGGATGCCGCCTTCATCAGCCGATTCCAAAACTTCCTCGACTGTTTTAGCTGCTTTCCATTTTTTATCTGTCACACCGGCACTCTCCAAAGCTTTGGAGGTTTTGATGTAAACCTTCTTGCCAATTGCTTTTTGGAAGTGCCAAGGTTTTCTGAGCACGCGATCCAACCCCGGAGTTGAAACTTCAAGATTGTAAGTACCACCCGGAATCAGATCTTCATTGGCATCAAGAAATTCATTGAGACCTTTAGAAACATTCGAGCAGTCATCAATACTGACGCTGCCGTCTTCTTTGTCGATGTAGATACGAAGTGTTCTGCCCTTGCCTAAGCCCACGAATTCAATATCGTAAATGAGGACGCCTTCTTGAGCGGCAACCTCGTTGGCTATAGCTTCTACTTTTTCCATCCAAGATGGGGTCTCTGACATTTTAAGGTAATCCTTTATAACATATACGGCGACTGGACGGAGTCCAGTTCCTGCGAAATGTGCAGGGGCTAGAATTTGATCGAAGGTTTCGATCAATGCAACCCGTCCGGGCGCAAAAAAAAATGGGCCTACTGGGCCCATTGGAACGACTTGAAGCTAGCAAAAAAAATCAACCAATGCAAGGGTTTATCTTGCTTGGCCGAGTGGGAACGACGGCGTTTACGAGTGTGAGTACAATATCGCCGTGGCTCCGTCCTTATAGTAACGGGGGCGCCGACGAACTTCCTTAAACCCTAGTTTTTCATAGAGTTTTTGTGCAGGCACATTCTCTTCATGGACTTCCAGCCACAGCTCACGTTCTTGACCCTTTGCATCAACAAGATGAGCAAAGAGCTTCTCCATATAACCTCGACGTCGGTATTGAGGATGACTGGCAACCAAAGAAATCTCAAAAGCCTCTGGCAGAACGCGATAAAGAACGAAACCCACAAGCACTTCGTCTTCAAAAATCCCCACCGCTTCCGCTGTCGCCATCTCCGCGCCAAGAAGTTCTTTGGGCCAATAAAACTGCGGCAAGAGCCCTTGTTCTGCATGAATCGCTTCCACCAAGGAACGCATCGCTGGTTTGTGAAGACTGGAAAGAGTTTCGATACGCATGATTAGTCCGCGACGAAGTTGCGCACTTTGTATTTGCGCTTGATAACTTCAAACCACGCACGGATGCGCTCTTCAAGCTGCTGTTGCGCGAGGAAAGTTTTAATATTGTCTTTGAAGGATTCAAAAGGATGACTGCCAAACTTCACACGGTTTTTATCATAGTAAGCTTGTGCCTCTTGGTCCGTGATAATTCCGGTCATGGAACTGGATTTAAACTTCCAGAAACTTTTCGAAGTGAGTTTACGCGCCGTGAAACGCTTTAACTCCGCAGGAGAAACCTCAAGATCTCCCCAGTAAGATCGGCCGGAAACGGCCCGTTCTACTTTGGCAATGGCACTCTTCAATTCGTCATCGGAAATTGCCGCCACGTTAAAGTTCTCTGCCTCCATGGCAACGACAGCTTCCAGCAAAACATTCGTCACAGCATTGCGAAACTCGGTTTGCCCCGGACGCACTTCATAAAGGCCCTTCAGCGGAGTCTTTGGCGGAAAAAGAATATTTTCGATCACCATGGCGATCTGAACTTCCCGGCTAGTCACGACATACTCGGAGACCTGCCCCACGGTTTCAGTCACCACCGTCGCCGCTGAAGCATTAAGACAAAAAAGAAGAGGAAGAAGAAATCGCATAAAGAAACTATGATTGAAGAATGCGATGAAGTCAAAAAAACAAACCCCACCATTTCTGGTGAGGTTTGTAAACCACTGAGGAATTAATAAACTTACTTATTACATTTAATTAGAAATTAACGCGTCCGACAAGCGACATTACATAGTATTGAAGCTTTTCGATCGGAGTTCCATACTGAGGTCCAGCCATCCACGTATTTTCAGCATTCACACGGCTCGACAAATTCCACATATATCTGAAATCCAATCCCAAAGAGTATTTAGGAGAGAATTCCAAGTCAGCACCCAAGATCGCACCTACGTCGATCGCATGAGAGTTGGCTTTTGTGTCGTTCACGTAACCGTAAGATTTGTTATCCCACGAGAAGCCTCTGTAAGAGTAAGAAACCACACCACCGAATACCGGCTTGATGATTCCTGTGAACAATTGAACTTTCGCCGCTAATGAACCCGTGTATTGTTGTACGTCGATAGAATCTGGAACGTAAACGCCGCCACCTGTGTTGTACGGATAACCGTAACCAGATGTATAACCCGTGTAGTAACCTTGGCCTTCCACTGTGTAGTTAGAGTACAAGAACGAACCTTCGATCACGAAGTTGTCATACTTAGTACCAAACGCCACACCGAGTGCGTAGTTTCCTTTTACTTGGCGAGTGTCTGGATAATCACCGATACCCAAAATACCGCCCACATATTTAGTTTCAATAGGAGCAACAGCCGCTTCTTCTTCCGATTTCATAGCCGCAGCTAATTCTTCGCGGATGATGTCGCGTGTGTTTTCTTTAGGCTCTTCAACTTGCTGAACTTGCACAGGTTGTACTTGTTGTACAGGCTGAGCATAAACAGGTTGTTGAACTGGTTGCTGTTGTTGGTCTAATTGGTTGAATTTATCACCAAATAGAATACCCGCTCTTCTTTTCTCATCTTCCATACGAGATTGTTCGAGCTTTTCAACGATTCTTTGTTCTGTTTGCAACTCAGCATCTTGACGTGATCTGCGGATTTGTTCCGCGCGAGACTCCGTCAAAGGAGAGGCTTCAATAACAGTCGTTGGCTGTTTTTGAATTTGCGCTTGTTGCAATTGCGCGTTTGAAGTCGGTGTTGCCTGATTCAAGATATAGATAGGCTGACCGCTGACAGGCGCTGTGTTCGCAATCCCAGCTTGTGGCTGAGCTTGAGCTGCCGGAGCCGCTTGCTGTTGGCTTGAATACATTTGATCAAGCTCAGCATCGACATCACTTTCGATACTCTGAGCAAGCGCATAAGTCGGCGCGATACTCAAAGCCGCAAGTATATAGAAATACTTTTTCATAGAGTCTCCTCGTGGTTCTGGTTTTAAAAACCTTTTTAAGTCACTTGGGCGTAAAGCAAGCCTGATGCCAACAGGGCCGAAAATCGTCCCCGGCGTCTAAGTTGTTGATATCAAAAGTAACTCACTGTCGAGGGTCTGAACGCGAGTTCCAGTCACTGACCACAAATGTGACAACTTACAAGACGCTTTCTGAAATTCTTGCAAAGAGGAGTCATTTCGCCCCTGAGTGTGGAAGGATTTGATAAAACAGGGCCTCATATAAAGGAGACATTTCTCATGTTGATGTCCAAACTCCTAAGAGCCAGTGCTCTTATTCTGTCTGTTTCTACCCTCGCAGCGTGCTCTGGCGGCGGTGGCGGAGGAACAGACCTTAAGGTCGAACCTGCGAACTGCGAAATTTCAGGAAAATCTTTTGGTATCGTTGGCGGAGATGTTTTGAACTCTGGCAATGAGCTCAGCGCCAGCACTGTGATGGTCATTCACGTCAATTATAAAGACGAAGCCAGCATCTGCACGGGAACTCTCATTGATAACGACAAAGTTCTGACAGCCGCTCACTGTATTTCACCTTTCGGTGGAAAATCTGTGATTGCGTTTAGTAATAATATTGATTGCGCAGCCAAAGCTAAAAACAGAACGCTTCGCCCTGTTGTTAAAGACATCGCCCACAAAGACTACTCTTATTATACAAAAACTTTAGATAACGCTTCTTATGATTTAGCGATCTTAAAATTCTCGGGCGGAATTCCTGCGGGCTATAAGGTTCGCGCTCTTCCCGCGAAAGATTTTGCTCCGGTCGCAAGCGACACTATCGTGATGTCAGGCTACGGCAACACTTCAGAAAAAGCCGAGGACTCAGGAACTCTTCGCTTCACCACAGCGACGGCGTCTCGTTTGATGAAAGACTTTTATCTGGCTCTAGTAGGTAAAACTATTTCTGTGAAGGATACTTGGATTCTTGAGCAGTACAACAACGGTGTTTGTACTGGGGACTCAGGTGGACCTTTGTATGTAGATACTGGTAAAGGTGAATTAACTCTTATTGGTGTGACGTCTATGGGTGTTGATAACCGCGCTAAAGATGAAAACAACGTTCGCACTTGCCATGGTGTTTCTCTCTTTACGGATCTAAGACCTCATTTGGATTGGATCAACGAAAAGAAAAATTCTCTTTAATTTCTAAAGAAAATGTCAGGCCCTTTTACGACCTCACGCAAACGTGAGTTTAGTTAGGGCCTGTTTTTTTTGAAAGTCTTTGGCTCCCGCCTCCTTTGACCGATGATGTTACGTGACATCAACCACTAGGTTCAAAGGAAGGAGCCTTATGAATAAACTCTTACTGAGTGCATTTCTTTTTGCTTTCTCTCTCCATGCACAAGCTGAAACTATCACTGGCGTGACGATTGACAGCGTCTCGGGAATCCGAGCTACTGCCGACGCCCTTGCCAATCACAGAGTCAAACCCACAACGCGCATCGTTTTTGACGAATTTGTTCCGGCGACGGAGTACACCAACGCCGTGGATAAAATTGCGCCTTATAGTTTCATCATGGGTGAAATTCTGGATTCGTTTTACATGAAACAATACACGCAAGCGACATTCTCGGCCCGTGTGACAGAGTACCTCAACACTCTCGGTCCTAAAGTAAATATTTGGGAGATCGGTAATGAGATCAATGGTGAATGGCTAGGTACAACTTCAGAAACTGTCGCGAAAATGTATTCGGCTTACAGCAAAGTGAAAGCGCGCAATTACAAAACGGCGTTGACCCTTTACTACAATCCGAACTGCTGGGAAAGAAAAGCCAACGAGATGTTCACCTGGTCCGCGACGAATATTCCGACAGAGATGAAGCAGAACTTGGATTATGTTTTCATTAGTTACTATGAAGACGACTGCAATGGCTATCGCCCGACTCTAGCTCAATGGGAAGCCGTCTTTGCAAAACTTGGTCAAATGTTCCCGAATTCAAAAATTGGTTTTGGCGAAATCGGTACGACAAGATCCGCGAAGAAAGCCGACATGATCAATCGTTACTACAAAATGAATATCTCCCACCCTCGTTACGTGGGCGGATACTTCTGGTGGTACTACAAACAAGACGCCGTTCCACGCACAACAAAACCTCTTTGGAAAGTTTTGGACGACGCCTTCGTGGCTCAACCTAAAAAATAAAGTCTCTCAAGTTCCCGTTTTAGATTTCCCTAAGCCCTCAGATCCTCCGTCTGAGGGCTTTTTTATTTCTGCTGGCACCTGCCATTCATTTGCTTTGTACCATTCAAGATCGAAATACCTTCCGAGAAGAAATAAATCTCAATATATTACCCTGATATAACCGGAGGATTTTATGGCGACGGTCAGATACCTTGTGAATGATGTTGAGCAATCCATGAATTTTTATGGAGAATATTTCGGATTCAAACTTGAACAGCAACACGGTCCCGCCATAGCAATCATGTCCAAAGATGATCTGACACTTTGGCTCGCCGGCCCCGTGGCTTCCGCCGCACAACCGATGCCCGACGGTTCAAAGCCCGTACCTGGAGGTTGGAATCGATTCGTTATTCAAACAGAAAATCTAACGGAGTTAGTAAGCAATCTAAAAGGCAAGGTTCACTTCCGAAATGAAATCCTCAAAGGCCCCGGCGGCATGCAAATCCTGTGTGAAGACCCCTCAGGAAATGTCATCGAATTATTTCAACCCGCAAAAGAATAAACATTTGACCAAAGAACAACCAATTCTTCCCCTCAAAATGCGAGTTCCACAGCGAGGCAAAAAACCACAGCGGTAGCTATAAAAACACAAAATCGAGCGAGGACTGTCTGAGTATTTTGAGGGGAAGAATTGGTGCGGGTGGAGGGACTTGAACCCCCACGGACGTGAATCCAAGAGATTTTGAGTCTCTCGTGGCTACCATTACACCACACCCGCGCGTGAGGGATATTTTGTAAAGAAAAGCGGCCTAATACTCAAGCTCTTTTTTTTAAAAGCCGCATTTCTTAGTCAAAAACGCAGTGTTTCAGAGGTTCCTGCGTATTTAATGAGCATTTAGACCCCGCTCTTCCCGTTTTCGAAGTCATCTCTTAAATATTCGGCCACACTGAACAGGCAATATTTGTGAGTTGGAATTGGTCGTTGGCTTGGTGGCCGGGGCCCTTCCAGACTCTCATGAAATTTCCTTTGAGGGGTTGGGATTTTCCTTCTTCGATTACGGATTTTAGATCCATGTCTATGAAGTTCGGGCCGTTGTATTTCATGGCCACGGGAAATTCTTTGTTCACGTAGCTTGTTAGACCTACCATCGCAGAGTTGTTAGCGGGCTCGTCGTATTCAAAAAACTGGGTGATGTCTTCGCGAGTGAAGCGATAACCGAATTTATTTTCTTCGTTTTCAATTGCAACTTCACCACGATCAGGAATTCCCGTGGGGCCTGTGGTATTCACGTGAACCGTGACCCATTGACCTTCCACCGTTTGACCTGTGCATTCAGAGACTGCGAAGGCGTGACTGGAACAAACAAAACTTGCTAAGAGAATTAAATATTTCATAACAGACTCCTTCAAATTAATTTCTTAAAAACCAAAAAATGATTTCGACTCCGCCGATGGTCATCTTCCCGGAAACTTGGCAGGAGCCTTTTTCCGGAAGCAGACAGGCTCCCCATTCGGGTTCAAAAATCATTTCGCCCTTTATATTCTGAGCCCTATCAAAAACTTTGATTTCGTATTTGTGAAACAAACCTCGTGCATTGCTCGATGGAGGTGTTACTCCGGTTTGTTTTACGATTTGCAACTTCCTATAAGCTTCTTTGCAGTCCCCTGTCGGCTCCATGACTAGAGTTTCCTCAGACATTTTGACGTCCAGATGCGCGGCTTGAAACGCACAGCCCTGAGGTGCAAAACTGAGGTTTGCATTTACGTAGTTTGCGGGATTGACCGGATTCCACCAAATGCTTGGGCTGTAGTTGCTAACTTTTAAAAGTTCAATCAAATGCTCCGAGTTGATAAAGTTGGTATCATCAACACCGCTGATCCAAAGGTATTCATGCAAGACCAAGCGAAGACGTGCTTTGGTTTCCGTGGACCGGCGAAGCTCCGTCCATCGACTGCGGTTGACCTTGATCAAACGCCGTGTCGGATAATAGTTCACGGCATCCCGCTCGTGCCCATTTAAAAAGACATGATCTTCAGAGACCACTTCCGTTGTCATAATCGCAGCACGCAGGTTTGCGGTGTCAAAGACAGGCCTGTTATTTTCAAACAACAACTCCAGCCTTTGTAAAACATCTCGGCCCGTCAGAATAAATTCTGACGAAACCGTGTCCCCTGCATTTCCATGATCCCACCCGACGGCATGCCCGTGAGAACTTAGAAAGGTGGCTGCGACGGCGATCCACGCAGAAATTTTTATTCTCATGGTTTTTTCTCCTGGGAAAGAGGAAAAAGTTGGATGTTCAGCCGATAGACGGCATCACGCTTTCCCTCTTCCATATAGGTTGATAAACGGCGACGAAAATCTTGTATCATCACTTTTGCCTCCGTAAGCCTCGCTTTGGAAATCGCCATGGTAATGCCGCTGATATCTCGCACGTCGACAGGGTCCGCTTCCAATGATTGCAGCGCTTTTTCGATAAACTGCCGATGCCCCTTGCGCAGAGCCGCTGAAGGCACCTGCGAAGGTGTTGCCATGTTTTTTCCCGTTAACTGCCAAATCTGATCACGTTTTTCGATCAGCCCGAGTTTTTCAAGACGATTTAAACATTCAGAGACAATTCCAAAAGGAATATTGAGTCTTTCTGAAATCGCCCGCTCCTGGCCTTTAAAATCTTTTATCTCTAACAGAGCTAAAATCGCAAAATGCTGCCACGAAGAAATCGCTTCCGCACTTTCCATGGCAAGCTCGCTGTAATTGGGAACCGTTTCTGACTCCTCTTTCGCGAAGGTGCTCATGATCAGCGCCTGAGCTTCCACGGGGTTTGTGATATTCAAACCCTCTACGATTTTTTGCGCAGTCTTGATTGTGAGCGGACGCTTTCCTTTGAGAATCGCTGACACTGTGGAAGAATCCATTCCCAACGAGCGCGAGAAGGCTCGGAGGGAATAGGAAGAATTCTTCCTACAGCGTTCAGCAAAAGTGCGTTTCATGTGCTCAACCAACATAAATCTTTATCTTCCTTACTTAACAATAAACGTTGCGTTCGGAGCTTCACCAAATACGCTGGGCGTATACAATGCTTCAGCGCGAGTTGGAGGAAGTTTGAAAGTTCCCGGATTGTTTAACTGAAACTGATACTTCACTGTTGTCACTCCCGACGGAAGAACTTCGAAATAGAACTTATACCCCGAGTAAGATTTTTGACCCGAGCTATAACTTCCATAGGCATCACTTAAAATATTGCTTCCTGCTGGAATCGGATCTTGCATCGCCACGTTTCCAACAGTGCCGCTGGCTTGAATTCTTAATGTGACTTCGATCACATCGCCCGCTTGATAGCCGGATTCACGATTCACATTGCGAATATTCTTTTCAACGGAAAGTCCCAGTCCACGAGGTGCGGTCAATGGCACCGCTGTCAATCCTTGCACTCCAACCCACGGGCTGCCTTGACCCGCGTGACTGACTTGCACTGTGGCTTTGTTGTGAGTCCAAGGTGTCGCCACTTCTACCGAAGAGGACTTACTCCAATCCACGGAACCATTCGCTCTTTCTTCTGGAATTGCAACTAATGAAGAACCTGTGACGATTTCTGATTCATAAGAGCGGGCAAAAGTTTTCAGACCTTGTGCGACCATGGCCATCGTCGCCGTATTGTACCAAGCTTTGGTGTTCACATTCACAAGTCCCACGGCAAGACTTCTTGCGATGTTTTTATCGGCGCGCAGTTTGGCGTGACCTAAAAGAAGGTTGGCACTCTCAGTTGTTTCATCAGAGTAGAAGAATCCATAACTAGGAGCTCCTTTGAGTTGCGCCATGTTCCCTGTATAGACCAAACGCGAAGGACTTAGAAGTTGCGCATAGATTGGCGACGTCAATGCCGTCTCTGGCGTTGCGAAGACATGGAGGAGCCAAACATTGACAAGATCACTGTTGGACCATTTATCAACCGTCGGACCAAAGGCCGCAGGATTTCTTTGCAGCTCTGTCGCAATAGTCACACTCACGGCTTTTGCTGATGCTTGCAGATTTTGGTCTTGGAAAGCATAAGCGCTGCGACCCATGACGGATTGAGCTCGCACCCAATCAAGTGGCGCTTTGCCAACATAGATCGGATCCACGGATTTCGTAAGAACTTGAGACACGGCTCCTTTGAGTTTCTGACTCAAAGCCACCGGGATGAGCTTCAAAGCCCATGGTTCTTGTTGAAGTGAGTTTAGAATAGATGCCGTCAACCACAAACTTCCGCGTCTTGCCTGGGGATAGTATTTCACAAAGCCATTGGCATCCACAGAACCCATCAGAGTATCAAGAACCTTTTTCAATTCATCTGGTTTTGCCTCTGTACTATTTAAGAGCGCTTTATGGAATCGAGACTCTGTGAAAAAGTCTGCAAACATATCTTGAGCCACACGCTGTTGAATTTGTTTGATAGCGCCACTCACAAGACTGTTCGACAAGGAAACGCGGATCTCACCTTTTCCGGGAAGTGCACCCAGTTCTTTCGTCAATTCATGAGTGAAAGACCCATTCTCAAGCTGTACAATATATGAATTATGAATAGCTAACGGAACAGAAGGCAAAATGACTTGCGCCTCGGGTTCCAGGCTGTCCACGAGATTTCCGTTTTCGTCATAAATACGTACGACGTATTCAATACGGTTGGCATCTTCGGAAATCGTGAAGTCACCCAGATCCACAGACTCCGATCCCGAAGGTTCGATTTCAGCTTGTTTCGTCAGAACTTTGCGACCGATCTCTTTGCCGCTGGCATCTCTCACAACGACTTCGACCTCAGTTTTGAATTTGGAAGTCTTAGCACTGTTATTCTGAACTGTCACTCTTACGGGATAAGTATCCCCATGATGGGCAACAGATGGAATATTCGAATACGCTTGCGTATCTTTTTCAGTCAGATAAACCGCTTCACCCGTGCCAAATTTTTGGCCTGAATCTGTTGTGATTGCAAAGATCTTAAAGCGAGTCAGACTGTCGTTTGTATTAAAAGAGAATTTCGCGACACCATTGACCACAGGAATTCCCGGTTGGAATGAAACAAGAGCGTTAAACAGGCGACGTTTAAAGTCTGCTTTCGTACTTCCATCACCGTCCCCGCCTTCATCTCCACCTTTACGAGTGTTCTCGCTTGGAATGTCGGTGTTGTCTGTGGACGTCACAGTTTCCACTCTTTCTAGTGGAGTCACAGTTTCCACTCCATGACCACGCAATTGCATAAGGGCTTCAAGAATTTTGTAGGTCTCATTGTTTTTCAGTTCCAGAATCTTTTCTTCGATGGCCACCAAAGTCACTGTGCCGTTAACCAGAACTCCCTCTTCGGCTTTGACTTGCACTTCTCCTTCGACAGATTCCCCAGGTTGGAACTTTTCTTTATTAATTTTAATAGCGACATTGGATCTGAAACGACTCCAATTCACCTTCATATTGGCATAACCCAGACGATACGTTGGACGCCCAAGATCGATTTCGCCAGGCTTCAGAGTCACCGCTTGCGCGCGTCCCGTGATTGCATAAACAGAGACAAAAGCGTTTGGAGCATATGTCGCGTTCACAGGAACTTCGACAAAACCTTTGTCACACGCGTTTGTTACAAGAGATGCTTCCATCACGTCATGACGTTCAACAGTGAGAAGAGCCCGGCATGCTTTAAATGGAGCCGAAAAACTGACAACCGCACGCTCACCATCTTTGTATTCTTTTTTATTGAGAGCCAGAGGCAATTGTTTTTGGCTCTCTCCATCACCAAAGCCATAGTAATCACTGGCTCCATACACACGACCGTTGCTATCGACTTTAAAGAATGTATGAGCTGTTTGCTTCGAGTTTTTCGCCATAACTTGGAAAGCGTAATTGCCCGCTTTCAAGGTTCCGACCTTGCAGCTCGCCACTTGCTTCTGCATAGAACAGCTTGCGGTCCAACGAACGGGTTTTAATTCACGCTCCAGAGTGTTTTTAATAAGACCGCCATAAAGTTCTTCACCAATGACTTTTGTTTCTACACGGATCACTTTGATTTCTAGATTTCTTAGATCCGTCACATTCTTCTGATCCACGTCTACGATCGCAGCACGAAGACGAGCCTCTGCGCGACTGCCGGAGATCAAGTGGGTCCCCACATACTCCTGAGAGTTATAAATCACTTTCGCTTGTGAAAGAGTTTGAAACTCTCCCATCTGGTCTTTATAGCGAACACGGGCCACCAACTTTTTCGGATGATCCAAAGTTTTTAGAACTTCGGCCACGCTGCGACCATCTGCTACTTTTTCAAGAGCCAGATCTCGAACTAAAGATCCATCATCGCCCGTTTTGAGATCAGGAATTGTCGCCGGACGAGAATGCGTCGGCAACGCGTCGCTATCTCCACTGCTTTCGTCTTCGCTTAATTTCACGGCGCCATTGCCGAAAGAAAAATCGCCAAGATTCTTGCTCTTAAGAGACGTAGACTCAAAGTAATAGGAAATATCCAGAGACAGATTCTTTGCCCCTACACCATTCGCATAACGAATCACCGAGTTCACCGGGATCGTATCAGGTTGAACCAGAGCTTGTGTTGGGAAGGACATAATACCAGACATCAATGGCACCTTGAATTCAGCAACTTCGATGTCTCCTCCGGCGACATTGAAAGACTCCCTTTCAGTGGTACCGATAAGTTCAATATAATACCGTCCCAACTTCACAGTGGAATCACTTGGCACGTCCCAAACAATATTAGAGACGCCATTTTTCCAAGTAAGTTGAAGTTCATAATAAACATCACGATCTTCGGCGCTGATAACACGGGCAACTAAAGGCAGTTGCGTTTCCGCCACTTCACTAAATCCTTTAGCATGCGGAATCTTCGCAATGAGTTCGATAGGAACTTGCTGGCCTGGCTTCACAAGATTCACGCCGACAACACTGTGGAAGTGAGGCTGATTTTCGTTGATGTCACTGTAATACCAATCAATTCCCGGAGCAGCCATCGCATAGGTGCTGGGACTTGCCCACGAAGAATGGGTTAAGGTGAGATCTTCGCCGACTTTAGCTACAACATAGAACGAATCCTTTTCAAAATAAGATGAATAAGCATTTCCAGGGGCATTGCAGTTTGCGGCCCACTCCTGATTTTCAAAGGATGTCAGACCCGAGGCGTCTGTTTTTAGGGTCTTAACTTGTTGGCCAAGACAGTTGTAGATTTCAACATCAGCTCCAGCAAGAGGTTGGGCTCCAGATAAACTTGTAACCCACACCACTGTATTTACTTTTCCTTTCTTTAAATGAACAGCAAGGTCTGTCACCTGAGCTAGAACATATTTAGGATTGAAGTACTGGTCTTCGTCAGAGTAGGAACGTCCCGCCTCAAATGTGGGGCTGGAAACTTCGATAGGATAGAAGCCACTGGCAGGAGACTTTCCCGCATCCGCGAAAGGAAATTGCAAAAAGAGCGGACGATTTTTCGGTCCCGTCAATTGTTGTTCAACGACGGTATTGGCGACTCCTAATGTCTCTAAGGGGCTTGTGTAAACCGGTGTATGTCTGTAAGCTCCCCGACTTTCATAGGCGCGAATGATATTGATCATTGAAGTGACATCGCGAATCGGTTCCCAAACTTTGTCGTCTGTTCCTGTTTTACGAATAGAAATTTTCTGATTGAGATTTACAATTCCAACCGGAAGATAAAGATTCGGAACATTTTTTTCAAAAACAGAAATTTCTTGCGGTACATGAATCACTTCGCTCATGGTGCCGATACGAATATGAAACTCTGCAATGGCATTGGAAAGAAGACGGCTTTCAATATCTTTAAGACCTGGAGGCAGAACAACCTTCGCCTGAGTTTCAGGTTCAATGTTCACATTGAAATTAATGGAATCAACAATGGTGTCGCTGTACTTGGCCAAAAACGGAAAATATTCAGCCAAAATATCAATGATGCTATCCCAAAGTCCCACTTCCTGATTGAGTTCAGGATAACTTCTTACAAGTTTTCCGTCTGTGGATTTATAAGGAATGTATTCAATGTAGGATTCTTTAACATCCATCCACTTTGTATGCCCGTTCATCACGACCGTGATCGCAGAGCGTGGTAAGCAAGTGGCATTCTTCGCACTTGGATTTGCGCATTGAATTTTTGCCTGGAACTGGCTGCGCACTGAGAATTCTTTGGTGAATTTCTTTTCGGAGCGCACATCGCTATTGTCGGCGCTGGCTTGGTTTTCAACTGTGAGATTGACTTGGGCACCTGGAATCAGGTTTTGGCGAAGGGTCGCAAGTATCCAGTTTTTATCTTTGTACTCGACCCCCATATAACGATGGCTGGTAAAGTAGGAGAATAACTTTTCTGATTGATCCAGAGGCACGGCAACCAAAGGCATCTTTTCAGCCGGAGCGTTTGCACTCAGATAACTAATCACACCACTTTGCTCCGTAAAAAAACGAGAACGATCCACAGGCCCGTCAAAGACAATCATCAGCACAGGTTCTATGTCACGCAATGTTCCTTGAAAGCCACGGGCGGCATATACTTCCTGCACATTAGGACCGCTTGCGATCACCGTGTAATTCACAGTGCCCGCTTTCCACGTTGTGGTATTTGAACTTAGATCTTCAAGTTGCGTTATGCTGCATTTTGTCCCGCCGACAACATTGTTCGACGAGTATTCATCCTTCGCTTTGAAGTTATACGTCCACAACGTATCGTTATCAGCCCAGCTTGAATAGCCTTCCATTGCTGGCGAGCAAGAAACTTTGAAAGCTTCCTTCTGACCATTTTTGCTTTTGTCTATTGTTGACGGAAATTTTATTCTTAGTTGAGAAAACGACTCGGTGACTTTTCCAACGGGCTCCGGAATTACCCCGTTGAAATCTTTCACTTGTTCTTTCGCGTTTGCAACGAATGATAAAAATAAAAACGCACTTAAACTTAGAATTCCATTCTTCATAAGTCCTCACTCTTTGATTTATTTTTTTCGACTCTTCGGCGTTGTAACAAGAGCTTCGTGAGACAGGCAATAGATCGGCGGATTATAATTCCGCAAAGTGCGGCAAAAATTTTACACGCACGAGCATAATACGCGGAATCTCTGGCAATTTTTTTATTTTGAGATAGGTTGTTCGTCTATGCGGAAAAACACAAAGATCATTTTCTCTTTCGTTCTTGTCGCAATATTTATTGTCTGCGCTGCCGTTTGGTCTTCAACACCGCACTTTGAAGACGTCGTAAAAATGTCTCTTGGTTCTGATCGCGTTCTTCTTTCTTCCGATGGCGAACCTTTGCAAACGCTGAGAACTGACTTTAAAAAACGACGTCTTTCGTGGTTTCCGTTAACCCATTTCCCGCAAAGTCTGCAAGAGTCCGTGATCTTGGCCGAGGATCAAAGATTTCAGAATCATTTCGGTTTTGATCCTCTGGGTTTAATCCGCGCCATTTCAGCTAATATACAAGGAAAACGTCTTCAAGGAGCGAGCACGATCACCATGCAGCTCAGTGACCTAATTCAAAAAGATGTTCTTCTTCACAATCGGAAAATTAAAAAAGGTTCGCTAGCTCATAAGATCACGCAAATTGCACGAGCTGTCTTGATTGAACTTAAGTGGAGTAAGAAGGAAATTTTAGAAGCCTACCTCAACCTTATTCACTTGCGCAGTGAATTCCAGGGAGTTCCTGCCCTCACCTATGCTTACTTAAATAAAGACCCTCTGGCTTTAGATCCGGCAGAATCCTTGGTTATTGCTTCTATGATTTCGTCACCCAATCAGAATTTAAAGTCTTTAAAGCACAGAGCATGTTTGCTTTACAAAAGACATACGAGTTCTGAAGAGTCCTCTTGCGAAAGCATTCATTCCTCGGTGGAAGCTTTCTTTCATAAATCCCCGGCTATGCCTTTAAGTCCTTCACTTGCTCCCCATCTTGCAAGACGTTTGTTTAATGAATTCCGTGATGAAACGATTCTTACGTCGACTATTCAAGGGAACCTTCAGAAGAAAGTTTACTCTATCTTAGAGAAAAATATTTTCCGGCTGAAAGATTCCAATGTGAATGACACCGCAGCCATCGTTATCGACAATCACACGGGTCAAGTCTTGGCATATGTCGGAACACTCAATACTTCCACCCATCCCCACGTCGATGGGGCTATGTCCTATCGCCAGGCTGGATCGAGTTTGAAACCTTTTATTTATGCCAAAGCCATTGAAAACAAAACTTTGACCGCGGCTTCCATTTTAACGGACGACCCCACCGCCATCTCCTGGGGTGGCGACGTGTATCGGCCCTCTAACTATGACAAACATTTTCATGGACCTGTCGCCGTTCGGGAAGCTTTGGCATCCTCACTGAATGTTCCGGCTGTGAAAGCTGTAACGATCATTGGTTTGCATGAGACCTACAACATCTTTCAGTCTCTGCGGTTTTCAAATTTAAAAGAGCCGGACTTTTACGGTGTCTCCATGGCCTTAGGAGCTGTTGAAGTCCGCTTGGACGAACTTGCCAATGCCTATCGCATGCTGGCCAATGGCGGAGTCTGGTCTCCGCTTCGCTTCGTTCAGAAAAATTCTGAGGTTTTGTCCGAGGAAAAAAGAATTCTTTCTCAAGAAACAGCTTATATCTTAAGTTCCATTCTTTCGGACCCCAACGCACGTTCCATCGGATTTGGTTGGGACACTCCTCTTGAAACTCCGTTTTGGACGGCGGTGAAGACGGGAACGAGCAAGGACTATCGCGACAACTGGTGTGTCGGTTTTAGTGAACGTTATACCGTGGCCGTTTGGGCTGGAAATTTTAATGCGGAGGCTATGAACAAAGTCAGTGGTGTTTCCGGTGTCGGCCCCTCTTGGTATGAAATCATGAACGCCTTGCATAGCCAAGAGCCGAGCCGGCCTCCTTCTCGCCCTGCCAACATTGTTGAAAAAGACGTGCGCCATCAGTGGGCCAACTCTACTTACAAAGAGTTCTTTATTAAGGGGACTGAACCTGCCCAAGATATCATCGAGCCTTCTCTTGATAAACGTGTGCAATTCGTCTTTCCCGCGGAAGGCTCGGTGCTGATTAAAGATCCTCATTTGGATCAAGAACATGTGGCTCTCTTTGTTCGTTTTAAAGGTGCCATTCCCGCAAGGAGTCAGCTTCTTTGGAACGGAAAAAATTTGGGGGACGCTGTAAGTCCTTTTAAAATCACCACTCCCCCTGTCGGAAAGCATGAGTTGTCTGTTCTTTCCAACGACGGAAAGGTTTTAAGCAAAGTTTTCTTCACCATTCGTGGAGCCGAATAAATTTAGCGATAGCCTGTCGTATCCGCGCGTTTTCCAGCATCCTGAACTTCAACGACATACTTCCAGGCATCGGGACGACTGCCATCGATATCTGTAAATCCATAAACTTGGGCGAGCTGTCCGCTTGAAAGGGTTTGACCGCTCCAACGGGAAACGTCGGGATCTTTCGCCAAGGCGACAACAGCACGTCCTACGAAAGCAGGACTTTCAGAGATGGCAAAGTGGGGTTGAATTTTCGTAGCCTCACACCAATTGTCCTCGGTCACTTTATAAGCGTCGAGCATGGCTTCGGATCTCAACCATCCTGGCGAAAGAGCTACAGCCGTGGCTTTATAAGGTTTTAATTCGTGCGCCAATGAAAATGCCATACGCAGATTTGCCGCTTTAGCTAAATCATAGAAGAAGGAAACTCGATAATTCTTGTTATTGTATTCGTTTGTTCCATCCGTGATTTCCACCACCAAACCGCCGGGATTTTTAATAAGAAGCGGAAGTGCGAAGTGACTTGTGATGGCATGAGTATCAATAGCTAAACGCAGAGTGTGCAATCCATAATCTAAAGTGGATTCCCAAACGGTTTTTCCCCACTCCATCTTTGTGGCTCCCCAAATGTCATTGACGAGAATGTGTAAAGCGCCTTGTTCTTTTTCAATGCGAGTAACAAGGGCTTTCACCTCTTCAGGAACAAGATGATCCACGCGAACGGCAATTCCCTGACCTCCGGCTTTTGTGACAAGCTCCGCAGTTTCTTCGATGGTTTCTGGACGATTCATTTCAGAGCGCTGGGATTGACTTGATCGTCCTGTCACATAGACGGTCGCTCCGGCGGCACCCAATTGAATCGCGATACCTCGCCCTGCTCCTCGAGTTGCTCCTGCGACCAAAGCTACTTTCCCTTTCAACGATTTTTCCATTTTCACATCCCCGCCTTTTTCAAAATTTATCATGCAACCGGGGGAAATGTTGATAGGCTTCTTTGTCTTTACTCGTCAAATTTGTATGTAAACATAGGGCGTTCTCTGAGGGACGCAAGAGGTCGATTTGCGCCACTTGCTCAAAATTTTAGACAATTCCCCTGCCTCAAATCTTTTTTAAGGGGATTTCGGCCTGGAATAAATCTCGCAAATGAGCTCTTTGTTAAATTTCCGGGACGTATGGAGGATCTCCTCATGAAGCGTATGATTGCATTTTTATTGATATTCGTTTTGGCGAAAAATGCCTCTGCAAGCTTAGGTCATGACCACCTTGAAGAGGACCATTTTAACTACCAGACGCTTTGCCTTGGCGAGGAGTGTGCTGAACACGAAGCCGAACTTTTAAGTCTCGAGGAAGCCACCCCTCAAGCAGAATACATTCAGGCTAAGATCATGCCGGGTTCTCTGCTTATGAGAAACATCACGATCCAACATCCTGAAACGGGCGAAAGAATCGTTGTGTCTCAAGAAAACAGCGATATCGACTATATGACAGCGGATGGAGCATTGGCAGAGAGCTTGTTTGATGCTGCTTACGTTCTAATTCCTAACTACTATTTCCCTTCTGACTACCAAAAACTTGCGGCCAAAGGTGGTGGCGGTGGCACGGCTGTCTCTAAACTCACCGTGTGGAATGAATGCAAAGGCAATATTTTTGGCCGCTATATTGTTGGCGGAAAATGCTCAGCTCGTCCTATCCATCCAAGTCTTTTGAACGTGATGGAAAAGGACCTACTAAGAGTCCTTGGCGCTAAGAAAGTGGTATTGGTTCATAAAGGAATTATGGGAGACGCCCGCCACCAGGCTAAGAAAAGCTTGCACAACACGGGACGCGCGATTGACGTTGCAGAAGTGATTGTGGATGGTAAATCGTATCTTTACTCCAAAGCCGTCGCTTCAGAAAAATCTTCGGAGCGTGCGTTTTACTTAAAATTGATGGCTGGCTGGGAAGGTGCTGTTAAAAGTCGTTGCGGAAGCGTTGTCGCGGCAACGACGATCAACTGGACGAATGCAGATCACCGCAAACATTTGCACTTGGGCACCACTTACAACTGCAAAAACTAAAATCCTTTAAGAAAATCTTGAAGTTCTTTTTTCTCAGTCTCTGACAAATGAAATCCTGGAGGCGGCATCTCGCCTCTTTGAACTAAGGACTCAATCGTTCCCGTTTGTTGCCTTTGCAAGGCTCCTCTGGCAAAAATCCCCTCTTCTTTATGACAGTATGTGCAGGTTCGAACTTTGAGTTCATCGCGGTCCTCTTTCGTATGAAATCCAAAAGTCACTTTGAGCGTGGGATCTTCTTGATCGTGTTCAGGCGCGTAGTGAATTCGTCCGTAGGTTTTAATACGAAGATTCCATAGGTGAACTTTCATTCGCTCTTTCCATGACAACGAGGCTTCCTCACTGTCTTCAATGGGACGAAGGGCTCTCGGGCCATTATTGTGGCAAATAAAGCAGCTCGCGCGATACGAAGTTCGTTGATGAACCAAGTCTTCTTCCCAAACCAAAGAACCCGGTTCGAGTTGATAGAATCTTGCCACCATAGGCTTCTTCGTTTTATCGATGACAATAGCCAGACGCTCCCACGTTTCCGCTGTGGGGTGACGGCCTAAATGACTTTGATTCATCATCCAGACATCTTTGTCTTTACCGGGAATCCATCGAACTTCATTAAAAACCGAATTTAAATCCTGAGTCTTTGATTCTTCGGATTCGATGAATACAGACTTGGAATCAACCATAGTCAAAATCAGGCCTCCCGCAATGAGGAGACCTGACAGGAACAAAAGCTGAGCTAAGAACCACTTTATTCGTAACATGTGAAGTTATACTCTTGAGATCCAACCTTGAGTTTGGCGTAGTAATAATCCTTTGGCCATACTGCATTCATGCAACGTCCACATCTGCCACCGTGATCTCTAGGTTTTACGAGTTGCAAAGAGACCTCTTCCCCTGTTGTCGCTGGAGCCATTTCATATCCAAGTCCCGTGTGCGTGCCGACAAAAGATCCAGAAAATTCTGGCGTGGTTAGGGCCGCTTTCACTGTCGTCAAACGAGTGTATTCGTGCTCGATTTGCAAAGAAGACTGCTGGTTCTCGTTTGTACAGTCGAGTTTCCACGTTGCAAGGGCCAGGGCCTGTGATGAACCACACAGAATTGTTAAAGCCATCATCCATTTTTTCATTGTTCTCTCCTTTAGGTGCGCCATAAGTGGCTTCCATGCCCTGTGGTATATGCCAGCTCTTAAAATAATAAAAATTCATTGTTTTTATGAATCCATTAGAATAATTAATGTCTCATGAAAATCTCAAACCTGGGCCTTCAGGCCTTTGCGCAAACAGCTTTAAACCTCAATATCACTCAGGCCGCCAAAGAGCTGGGCCTGACCCAGTCAGCGCTTTCCCAAAGAATCACCCAATTGGAAAACGAACTGGAGGTGACCCTCTTTATTCGTGAACCTCGTGGGTTGAAACTCACCGAAGCCGGTGAACGCCTTTTGCGTTTTTCAAGCCTCAATCAAAAGATGGAAGAAGAACTTTTAACGGAGTTTAAAGGGAGCAAAGAGGAGTTGGCGGGAAGTTTTCGTCTAGCGGGCTACTCTTCGGTTTTAAGATCGGTGATCATTCCGGCTCTCTCCCCATTTCTAAGAAAGAACCCCAAGGTTCATGTGGATTTTCAGTCCTACGAAATGTTCGAATTGCCGGATATTTTAAATACTGCGCGAGCGGATATGATCGTTATGGATTATCAGTGGAAGAAAAAAGGTATTGCCGAACACATTCTGGGACATGAAGAGTTTGTGGTTATAGAAAGCACAAAACACGACACGGCATCAGACCTCTACTTAGATCATGGTCCTTTGGATAATGCCACCGAAGAATTCTTCAAAGCGCAAACTCGGGCGCCGAAAAGCCTGCGTCGCTCTTTTATGGGGGATGTTTACGGAATTATTGACGGCGTGGAGCTGGGGTTGGGCCGAGCTGTCATGAGTCGTCATCTCATCGAAGACAACAAGCACGTCCGCACTGTTGCGGGTTATGCAAAATACAAACGCCCCGTGACCCTGCACTATTTTGAACAGCCTTATTACTCTCGCTTAATGACGAAGGTTTTGACGGAACTCCAAGAGCGCGTTGTTCTTTAGCACGGCTTTGTAATTCTCAACTTTTCTAGACGTGGGCTTTCAGATTATCTAAATTCAAAAGACGATCAGGAAGCCCTATGACCGAGTCTGAACGTCAGCTCAAAAAGAATATCGAAGAGTTTTCCGTCTTGGCCACCAAAGTCGCTGACGATCCCAATTCTAAAAATGTTCATCAGTTGCGCATACTCTCACGCAAATTGCGGGCGGCTCTTTGGGTGTACAGCAAAGGTTCTAAGATTCAACCACCGCCCCGACTTAAGAAAAACCTCAGAGCCTTAGGAAAAATTCTGGGCACCAATCGCGAATTGGATGTCCTTCTTAAAGACATGGAGACCTATAAACTCAAGGACAAAAAATCTGAGAAAAAGAAGGATAAAGAGTTTCAAAAATTGCCAAAGTTTCTAAAAAAATCGTTTCGTTCCGATTTAGAGAGTGATCTCAGAGTATTCCTAACAAAGACTCACGGCGTGTCTCTCGTCAAAAAGGACCTGCTAGTGCAAATCAAAAAAGGGATTGGAAAGTGGCCCAAAGAAATCCCCGACGATAAAAAGGCCCTGCACGAAATTCGTATTGAAACGAAAAAAATGATCTATCGTATGGAGATTCTCTCCGTCAAAGCTCCCCTCCTTAAATCTTTGCAAAAGAGTTTGGGGCGCACCCATGATCTGGAACGCCTACAGAAAAAAGTGGGCGCTCATAAAAAGGTCGATCACGACATGGAGCTGCTTTTAAAACGAGCTGAGACCTCCTATAAAAAGATCACCGCCTAGGTTTTTGACAGTCCTTTCCTTTTTTCCGTTCCAGGTCTATCTATTGCGAAATAACCCTGAAACTATCATCTTAGGGGCCATGACACTGGGTCTTCGCATCTTATTTTACGCTCTTTGTTTTATGCTTGGAACAATTCAAGCCAAAGCGGCTTCCTATGAGGGATCTGATTGCGCAGATGGCTCCGTGGTTCTCGGTTTTACGGGCGACATCCTGGTTCACGATGCTCTTTACAAGTCGATTCTTCCGTCACAAAACTTTGTGGGCCTATGGAAGAAAACCATTCCTTTGTTTAAAAAAGCCGACTACATGGTCGTGAACCTAGAAGGCCCCGCCGCCTTGGGTATCGATAAATCCCAACGCGATGTCGGCGACGTGGGTTTTACTTATGATCTCAATGTTTACTCCGGAACCAAGTTTGTTTTTAACTTCCATTCACAAATTCTTCTGGACCTCAAAAATTCCGGCGTGGATTTGATCGGCAATGCTAATAATCACTCTTTAGATCGCGGGCCCATTGGAACCGACAAGACGATACAGATGGCTCAGAAGATTCAAATTCCCCTCGTTGGCGTTCGCGAATCTTTCAATCCCAATTTTGAAAGATTTCACATCGCCGACGTGAAGGGTTATCGTCTGGCTTTTATCGCTTGCACGGAAATGGTCAACAGCGGTGTGGACCCTAAAAAACAAGTTCTTTTCTGCTATAAAGACTTTAATGAAATTGAATCCATGATCAAACGCCTGAGTGCCCGTTCTGATATTGATGGCGTTGTCGTATTGCCGCATTGGGGTGTCGAGTACACTCAAACACCCGACAAAAGGCAAACAAGTTTTGCAAGAAAATATTTGGATGCAGGCGCCATCGCAGTGATTGGTTCCCATCCCCATGTTTTGCAACCGACGGAAAAATACATCACTCAAGATGGTCGCGCGACATTGATTGCTTACTCTTTAGGAAATTTCTTAGCATTTCAATCAGGACTTGAAAAGAAAACCGGCGCTGTCATTTATCTTCGTCTGGGACGCAACGCTTATGGAAAAACGCAACTTTTAGCTTCTTACTATACGCCGACCTACCGTGATGGCTACGAAGTATTTCCCATTAGCAGTCGCGGCGCCAAAGACGTTTTAAAAGAAGCAGCGAAGCATTTAATCAATGAAACGCGCATAGAGCCTGACCAGCTTATCTGCCTAAGAAAGTCCTTGTAAGCCTTCATTCCTAGGCCTAGTGTGAAAACAGGAGTTTTCTCTATGGCCAAAGACAGCTGGAATCCTTCCCAATACGAAAAATTTAAAAACGAACGATCTCAACCTTTCCTAGATTTACTTGATCTGGTGAAACCTTTTTCTGAAGGGACTGCTATTGATCTCGGTTCTGGAACGGGCGAACTCACCTCGCTTTTGCACGACACATTCAAACCCAAATCCACAACCGGCTTAGAACTCTCAGATGCGATGCTCGCCAAAGCAAAAAGATATGAAAGACCGGGACTTTCATTCATCCAAGGAAATATTGAAAACTGGCGTCCTCAGGACAACTACGACCTCGTCATCTCAAATGCAGCTCTGCAATGGTGTGGAGATCATGCCGACATTTTCAAAATGATCAAACGAGCTTTGAATCCCCATGGTCAAGTTGCCGTACAAATGCCGATGAATCACGACTATCCCACCCATACCTTAGCTCGACAAATGAGTGAAGAAACTGAATGGAAAAACCTTCTAAGAGGCCAAACGTATAATAAGTTTGATGTGATGCTCAGTCCTGAGGACTATGCTTCTTTGCTTTTTAAACTGGGATTTAAAGAACAAAATGTTTTTGTCAAAGTTTACGGACACACTTTGGATTCTCGGGAGCAAGTCATTGAGTGGGTTAAAGGTTCGATGCTCACCCACTTTCAAAGTCGCCTTTCAGAAAATGACTTTGAGCGATTTTTAGAAGACTACACGAAAAGACTCTTTAAAATTCTTCCCGACGATCATCCTTTCTTTTATCCATTTAAAAGAATATTTATCTGGGGAAGATTATAAGGAAAAGGCGCTGGGTTTCAGCGCCTTTTCTTTCTTTATTCTGTCACTTCTGCAAACTTTCTTTCTCTTCGATCGAAGCGAGCAAAGAGACTGTACACGCAAGGGACTACATACAAAGTCAGGAACGTTGAGACCAACACGCCCCCGATCACCGCAATGGCCATCGGTTGACGAGCTTCTGCTCCAGGACCAAAGCTGAGTGCCGCTGGCACCGCACCTGCGATGGTCGCAAAAGACGTCATCAAAATCGGTCTTAAACGGGTCGGACAGGCTTCCGTCAGGGCTTGGTTGACGTGAATGTGTTCTTTATCCCGTCTTTGATTTGTGAAATCCACTAGTAAGATCGAGTTCTTTTTCACGATACCCATCAACAAGATCAAACCAATCATACTGAAGATATTGAGGGACTGCCCGCCCACCAAGAGCGCCAAGAAAGCTCCCGAGAAACTGAACGGCAATGCCATAAAGACCGTGAACGGATCGATGAAGCTATTAAACTGGGACGCAAGAACCATGTAGGCGACAACGAATCCCAGAACCAAAGCAAAGATCAAACTTAAGAAACTCTTTTGGAACTCTTCTGCCGATCCGCTCAAAAGAACTTTGTAACCTTCCGGCAAATTCTTCTTTGCCACTTCTTGTGCCTTGTCTACGGACTGTTGCTGACTTAGACCCGGCCCGATATTTCCGTAAATGATGATCGAACGCTGACGGTTTTTACGAGAGATACTGGAAGCCACAGCCGCTTCTTTAATATCCACAACATCAGCAATGGACACGAGCTCGCCACGATTGTTACGGACTTTAAGTTCTTTGATGCGATCTTGCGGAGCTCGACCGTTGTCGATCATTTTCACGCGAATATCATAACGATGGCCGCCCTTTTCATAACTGCCGACAACCACACCACCCATCATCGCATTCACCACTTCACCGATGGCGATCACACTCACGCCACGATCCGAAGCTTTTTGACGATTTGGAATAATCTGAACCTCTGGCGCTCCAGCTTGGTAATCCGAATTCACATCGGTCATGATTTTTTGCGTTTTAAGTTCTTCAACGATTTTTTCCGAGAACTTACCAAGCTCATTCCAGTTTGGTCCTTGGATGCTGAACTCCACAGGGTATCCTTTACCACCGCCGCCGCCAAAGCCTTGCGTTGATGGATCTTGCACTTGGGGTTTCGCATCTGGAATTGTCTTATTAAGGTACTCACGCACCACTTCGATAAATTCCTGCTGACTTAATTCTTTTCCTTTAACAGCGTCCTTGCCACGTTTTCCTTTTGGTTTTAGGTCCACGAAGATGATGGCATTATTCGCTTCACCACCTGTGAAACCACCAGCCGCAACGAAGGAAGAGTTCACTTCAGAACGCTTGTGCAAGAAATCCTCGATGATCTTTACTTTTTCATCCGTAAAGCTGATCGCCGACTTCGGTGGATTGCTGATTTGAATCATCAGCGAGCTTTGATCTTGCGCTGGTTGGAACTCCCCTTTGAGGAAAGCCACGGAAGAAAAACTCAGCACGAAGAACACCAAAGAAGCCATGATGACTTTCCAACGATGTCTTAAAGAAACCTCAAGAGATCTTGTGTACATCTCTCTTAATTTGTCATAGCTGGATTCAAACGCACGACCTAAACGTGTTTTTCTTTCTCCTGACTCTACAAATTGTGAGGCACGCATTGGCGTCAATGTGAGGGCCTCAAGCAATGAGATCATCACGGCCGCACTCATGGTCACACCGAATTGGAACAAGAAACGACCAATCAGACCTTCCATGAAAGCGATCGGCAAGAAGATCGCAACCAAAGAAACGGAAGCGGCCATGGCAGCAAATGTGATTTCGCGGGCACCGACCAATGCGGCCTCACGACGTTTCTTTCCCATCTCCAAGTGACGGATGATATTCTCTAAGACCATGATGGCATCGTCGACAACGATACCGATGGCTAAGCTTAGACCCATCAATGTGAAGATGTTCAGTGTAAATCCTGCGAAGTATAAAATAATGAAACTTCCCAAGACGGACGTTGGAATCGCCAGTAAAACGTTGAATGTTGAAGACCAAGAGCCTAAGAACAACCAACATACCAAAGAGGTCAAAAGAGCTGCGAGAACCAAAGTCAAAACAAGCTCGTGGACAGATTCTTCCACGAACTTCGTTCCGTCATAGTTCACAACAATCTGTGTCCCCTCAGGCAAGGTCTTTTGAATTTCAGCGATACGATCTTTCACCGCATGGGCTACGGAAACGGCATTGGAACCACGTTGTTTAACGACGCCCAAACCGACGGCTGATTTCCCATTAGCACGGGCAAATTGCACCACATCGACCATACCCTCTTTAAAGTCAGCGACTTTTCCGAGAGGAATGGGATTGTAGTTCGGACCTCCGCCACGAGTGTTCACCAGAATATTGTTAAACTGATCCAGCTTCTTCGCCTCACCCAATGTGCGCAAACTGTACTCGGTTTTTTCGTACTCCGCGCGTCCTGCAGGAGGTTCGGCGTGTTCTGCGCGCAAAGTATTTATTACGTCTGTCACCGACAAGGCGTAGTTATTCAAATCTTTATTACGAACCCACACACGCAAGTTCGGCTCTAAGTAACCTGGCATCCACAAGTTACCCACACCCGGCACCGTTGTCAGACGGTCACGAATCTGGTCTTTTACAAAGACCATCATCTCTTCCATACGCATGGTTGAACTGGAAAAAGACAACCACATGATTGGGAAATCTTCCGGGTTGATTTTCATCACCGTCGGCGGGTCCATATTTTGTGGAAGCGCATCTTGGATCTGCGACATCTTGGCTTGAACGTCTTGGAAGGCCACATCAATGTTGCGTTCCAAATCAAACTCAATGGTCACATCGGCCGTACTATTGCGTGCCACGGACGTGATATTTTTAACTCCTTGAATACTGATCAAAGCATCTTCGATGGGATCGATGACGTCGGCTTCCATAACCTCTGGCGCCGCCCCTTCATAACGAACGGACAAAGCGATAACCGGGAAATCGACGTCAGGGAGTTCACTCACCCCCATGCGCATAAAGCTGATCGCCCCGAAGACGATCAAACCAAACATAAGCATCCATGCAAAGACGGGTCTACGGATGGATAAATCTGATAAAGTCATTCTATTCTTCCTTCGCAGCCGGAGCTACGATTTCTGCTGAAGCAATTTGCAAATGAATCAAATCAAGTTGCACGGCAAACATCGCCTGATCCAACGTTCTGGTCGCGGTGCGGAAATCCGTCAATGCCGCCTGCACGTCGATATTGCGCGCCAGACCGCGACGGTAATCACGTTGCATGACTTGATAGTTTTTTTCTGCAAGAGCCGTGGATTTTTTCAAAGCTTCCACTTGTTTTTGCCTTGTCTGGAAAATGTCGTAATAAGAGGTGATCTCTTGATTGGCTTGACGACGAAGACGGGTCAAGTTCAGATCCGCTTCCATTCTTTTGGAAGCCGCCTCACGCACTTTACTTTGCGTTGAGCCACCCTCAAACAAAGGCAACGTCAAACGAAATTGCAGATCCCAATTGAGATCCTCGGTGAAACCTTCTGGACGCTTGAAATAATAATTCCCTGTTAAATCCAAAGAAGGCCAATGGGCTCCTTTAGCAATAGAGACTTCTTCTTCCATCGCGCTAAATTGTTCTCGGGCCGCTTTGACATCATGACGATCTTCCACACGCTTAAGATACTCCGCCAAGGGAGCCACTTTCGCACTGCCTGCCAAATTTGGATCATTCAAAACTTCCTGAGCAGAAAGACCGGTGATGAAAGCGAACTTTTCTCTCGCCATTGTCAACTGACCCCGACTGAGCTGAGCTTCTGCTCGCAACGCAGCTTCCGTAGATTGAGCTGCGAGAACCTCGTTGGCGTTGGACTCTCCACGACGGGCCCGGGTCTGCAATTCGCCGACACGTTCTTCATAAAGTTTCACTTGCACGTCCAAGTTTTTAAGATCTCGCTCTAATGTCAGGACGCTGAGATAAGCAACAGCAACCTCTTCATAGAGTTGAACCAAGGCAAGGTTGCGGATCTCTTCCTGAGAAGACACCAAGTCTTTTTGTTGGCGAAGGCCTGCGAATTCACGCAGCCCCCGGAATAAAACTTGGTTGGCGGAAAGATTGATCGTCGTCTGCTTATCCGGAAAAAACTCTCGCGCCACGGGATCTGAAGGTCTCGGCTGAATCAAGTGAGTCGCATTTAGTGCCAGTTGCGGAAACAATCCGCCCTTCACTTGCGACACCCGTTCTTGAGCTTGAAGAACTCGTTGATTATTCAATCCGACCGTTTCATTTTTTTGCAAAGCTGATTGGAAGGCTTCCTGCAAAGTGGCGGCGGCAGCGGGTTTAAAGGAAAGGACACATACACAAAGAAGTAACAACATTGATTTTGTACGCATGCTGTATTCTTACTTAGGTCTGTAAATTTTCAAATCAAAGATTTTTAACACGATAAAAAGATTGATCGCGTTACGAACGATTGAACTCCCAAACTTAGGGAGCGCAAAGTCAAAGAGACGTCGATGCTGTCGGTTCAGAAAACAAACGACTCTTAATTTCATGTGTCGTCACGGAACCAAGGTCCTTTGTGATCTCCTTAGACACGCTTTGGCGGAGTTTCTTTGAAAACACCCCTCTCATACGTCCCAAAAAATGAGGGTCCGCAAAAAGTATTACGTCGTCAAAGGATCCTTGCTGCCTTGCGTGCTCCAAAAACTCGGCAATTCTTTTTGCAAATTCTTGAGCGACCCGCTCGGTGGGTGATTGAGCCGTCACCAAACGCGTTCCTCCGTAGGACATGATACTGGTAAAAACTCCGGGCTTATCGGCATTAATATCTTGAGCTTTGAGACGACCCCGAGGATTTTCCAACTTGGTGACATATTCCACCTGACTGTCTTTTTTGTTCGCGTATTCAAATATTTTGGCTTCAGTTCGGCTGGCAACAACTATCCAGGTTTTCATGTTCATCCTCTCTTGCGTAAGTTGAGGGATCTTCTTCCACTATACGAAGCTTTGCTGAATCCCTCAAGATGACCCCTCACACTGGACTGTTAAATGACGTTTTGAGTTCACTCTTCATTCGCGAGATTATGAATAACTGAGCAGAGAAAGCGGAGGCACTATGATTGAAAAACTGAATCACGAAGATCTGTTACGTCTCACCTCTGTCCAGGATGGGCCTTGTATTTCAATTTATATTCCCGCTATGCCTGAAAAAACTTTACAGCTAGAGTATGAAGCTCTCGTGCGCAGAGCGACTCACCTGCTTTCTTTCGATCCTCGCGAAGAGTTGCGTGAAAATTTGTTAGAGACTCTCTACAATTTCAATCCTGCAGAACACTTTTCATCGCGGGAACAAGGTCTTGCCCTCTTTGTTAACAAGCATTGGAATAGTTATTTTTTAGCAGGCCACGAACTTCCCTCGAAAGTCGTCGTCGCCGAAACTTTTCACTTAAAACCCTTGATTGAAGACTTGCAAGGTTCCCATATTTACCGTGTGCTTGTGATCTCCGCCGAAGAAGCGTTGCTTTTAAACTGTGACGGCAATACCGGCTCCGAGTCCCACACGTTCCTTTTTCATCAAGGTCAGCACAGCAATAGCATTCACTGGAAACACCAAGATGAATCTGAAACCGCACAAATTCCCCATCTTAAATCCTCTTTGCGAGGTCGCGGTACCAATGACAGCCAGTTCAAACGTAAATCCGGCGTTAAACTCTTTCTAAGATGGATTGAAGCTAAGATCAGCAAGGAGGAGGCTTATAAGACTTTGCCACTTTTTGTCTTTACCAATGACACGTTATTCAACGCTTATAAAGAAGTGAGTACGCATCCCTCTCCCGTGCTTTGCAAGATTGATCCGACCAAAGGAATTCCACGCATGGAGGCGTTAATCCATCAGGCCGGTTTGCATATTCAAAATAATATCAGCAAACACAAAAATCTTTCGACTCTGGAAATGGAAGAACTTGCCCGTCAGAAAAAAGTGATCGACGATTTGGTGAAAATCTCAAGAGCCGCTTTAAATGGTAAAGTGAAAACCCTTTTCCTTCGCGACAACAGTGAAATCTGGGGACAGCTACATCGAAAAAGCAGCCAAATCACTTTCCATGAAAAACAAATAAACTCCAAGGACGATGACATCCTGGATGACATCGCCTGTGAAGTGATTCGTCACGGAGGCGAGGTCGTTGTCCTGAATGATAAGGACATGCCAACGAGGTCTCCGGCTGCCGCGATCTTAAATGCATAGCTTTTTATTCAGCTACGCAAGTCGTGCTTCCACCTTATACTTCATCCTGTTATGTCCCGCACATAACAGTTGGAGATTTTCAGCCTGATTATCTCCGCCTGCCCAAACTGGTTGGATGTGATCTACTTGGAGTTGCCATCGTGAAGAACATTTCTTTCCGGTCTTCTTGTCAATATGCTGACAGCACCGATCTCGCTGAAAAATCGTTCGACGTAACGGCAGCGGAATATATTTCCTTTGGTTGAAAATGAATTCATTAGTATACCCAGCCTTCGCTAAATCAGAAATACCTGCCTCTTCGATGTTTTCCGGTCTTTCAACTTTTTGAAGTCTCGCTTCGTCCGTAGCTTTACAATCAAACGAATGTCCGCCAACAGCATTCTTCTTTCTTTCCTTTTTTAAAGATTGAAGCGATTTCTGCTGAATAACTTTCTCCGCCACAAACTCAAGAACTTGATCCCAACTTCCATTTGGCAGTGAATGTGACAACAGCGTCCG